>NZ_JALNUO010000001.1:0-530191 GCF_026540835.1 Sphingomonas sp. GC_Shp_6
TGGTGCGCGCGCGCGTGCTGGCCAAGCGACTCGACAACGCCCCGCTCGCCATCGTCGACAAGCGCCGCGAGCGCGCGGGCGAATCGGAGGTCATGAACATCATCGGCGAAGTCGAAGGCCGGTTCTGCATCCTGGTGGACGACATCGTCGATTCGGCAGGCACGCTGTGCAACGCCGCCGCCGCACTCCGCGAAGCGGGCGCGGAGGACGTCGTCGCCTATGTCACGCACGGCGTGCTGTCGGGCGGTGCGGTCGCGCGCGTCGAGGGTTCGGTGCTGCGCGAACTCGTCATTACCGATTCGCTCGGCAATCACGAGACGATCGGCAAATCGGGCAAGATCCGCCACCTGCCGATCGCGCCGCTGCTGGGCGAGGCGATCAAGCGGATCGCGGACGAGACGAGCGTGAGCAGCCTCTTCGACTGAAGACGGGCGCGGCGCCTGGCACGGCCCGAGGGGCGGCATGGTGTCTGGAACGGGACGCCGGCAAAGCCGCCGTCGATCGGGTTCGCCGGGCGACCCGTCGGCCGCGCTGGTCGCGGCGCTTTGCGCCACGCGGCGGGCGTGGCCGCGCCTGCGACTCAGCGCTGGCTGAGCGCGATGATGTGGTCGAACACGGCGGGGTGCAGCGGCTTGGCGAAGGCGCAGCCATATTTGAACTTGTCGCGCCAGGCGACTACCGCCTCGAGCGGGGCGAGGCCGGGGATCGTCAGCCACACCGCGGTGCCGGGCCAGAGCGTGAAGCTCGTCTCCGCGCGAAAGCCCGACATGGAAAGATCGGTCACTTCGATCTCGAACCGGGTCTGCCCGCGGTCGCGCAGATGCGCGCGCATCTTCACCGATTTGCGCAGTGCCTGGCGATTTTCGTCACCCATGACGGGATCGGGGATGGAGGCGGGCTGGTTCATTCCCCGATTCCTACGCCAAGATCGTTACTTTTCCCCAAACGCCGGCGCGCGGACGCCACGGTTGCGTCGCCGCTTCAGCTCGGCCTTCAGCGCCACCGGATCGGGCGCGACGAGGAAGCCGAAGCTCACCGTTCCACCCTTGGTTTCGACCACATGGTGGAGCCGGTGCGCCTGGACGATCCGCTTCATATAGGCCGATTTCGGCAGATAGCGCGTGGGGATGCGCCGGTGGACGATCACGTCGTGGAAACCGAAATAGATCGCCCCATAGGCCGCGATCCCTGCACCAATCCACGCGAAGCCCGGCCACCAGCCGAGCTGCACGCCGCCGAGCAGCAGCACGAACGACGGCACCGCGAAGATCGCCGCATACAGGTCGTTCAGCTCCCAATTCCCCGAACGCGGCCGGTGGTGGCTCTCGTGCAGGAACCAGCCCGGACCATGCATGATCCAGCGGTGCGCGGCATAGGCGAACGCCTCCATGCCGAGCACGGTCGCGAGGAAAAGCAGGATACCGATCGGCCAGGACATAGCCGCGATATAGGTCTGGGCGCTTGCAAAGGCGAGCCGCGACGTGCTTTAGGCGCGTGCATTCCCGATCCTCGAAAAAGGCGCGCGGCCCCCATGAACATCCACGAATACCAGGCCAAGGAATTGCTGGCCAAGTTCGGCGTCCCCGTTCCCGCGGGCTTTGCGGCGCTTTCCGTAGAGGAAGCCGTCGAGGCGTCGAAGAAGCTGCCCGGGCCGCTCTATGTCGTGAAGGCACAGATCCATGCGGGCGGCCGCGGCAAGGGCAAGTTCAAGGAACTCGGCCCCGATGCCAAGGGCGGCGTGCGCCTCGCCAAGACCGAGGACGAAGTCCGCGCGGCCGCCACCGACATGCTCGGCAACACGCTGGTGACGATCCAGACGGGCGACGCGGGCAAGCAGGTGAACCGCCTGTACGTGACCGACGGCGTCGACATCGCCAAGGAATTCTACCTCGCGCTCCTCGTCAACCGCGCGACCGGTCGCGTGTCGATGGTCGCCTCGACGGAAGGCGGCATGGACATCGAGACGGTGGCGCACGACACGCCCGAGAAGATCCACAGCATCGACATCGACACCGCCACCGGCTTCATGCCGCATCACGGCCGCGCCGTGGCCGCCGCGCTCGAGCTGAAGGGCGATCTGGCCAAGCAGGCCGCCCATGTCGCGTCGAAGCTCTATGCCACCTTCCTCGGCACCGATGCCGAGCAGATCGAGATCAATCCGCTCGCCGTGACCGAGGACGGCAAGCTGATGGTGCTCGATGCCAAGGTCGGCTTCGACGGGAACGCGATGTTCCGCCACAAGGACCTGATGGAGTTGCGCGACGAGACCGAGGAGGATCCCGCCGAGCTGGAAGCCTCCAAATACGACCTCGCCTATATCAAGCTGGACGGCGATATCGGCTGCATGGTCAACGGCGCGGGCCTCGCCATGGCGACGATGGACATCATCAAGCTGAACGGCATGTTCCCGGCCAACTTCCTCGACGTGGGCGGCGGCGCTAACAAGGAGAAGGTGACTGCGGCGTTCAAGATCATCCTCGGCGATCCGAACGTGAAGGGCATCCTCGTCAACATCTTCGGCGGCATCATGCGCTGCGACATCATCGCCGACGGCATCGTCGCGGCGGCCAAGGAAGTGAATCTGAGCGTTCCCCTTGTCGTGCGGCTCGAGGGCACCAATGTCGAAAAGGGCAAGGAGATCCTCGCGAACTCCGGCCTCGCCATCGTTCCGGCAAACGATCTGGGCGATGCCGCCAAGAAGATCGTCGCCGAGGTGCAGAAGGCGGCTTGAACCAACATGTGTCCCCGTCGAGGCGGGGACCCAGACTGGGCACCTGCCTTGGCGGGTGAACATCCTCCCCGGGAGCAGTTTGGGTTACAGGAGCGGATGGAATGAAGGTACTGGTCCCCGTCAAGCGCGTGCTTGACTATAACGTAAAGCCCCGCGTGAAGGCGGACGGGACGGGGATCGACCTCGCCAACGTCAAGATGAGCATGAACCCCTTCGACGAGATCGCCGTCGAAGAGGCGATCCGCCTCAAGGAAAAGGGCGTCACCGAGATCGTCGTCGTCTCGATCGGCGAGCCCAAGAGCCAGGAAACGCTGCGCACCGCGCTTGCGATGGGCGCCGACCGCGCGATCCTCGTCACCAGCGAGACCAAGGTCGAGCCGCTGGGCGTCGCCAAGATCCTCGCCAAGATCGTGGAGGAGGAAAAGCCCGACCTCGTGATCCTCGGCAAGCAGGCGATCGACGACGACAACAACCAGACCGGCCAGATGCTCGCGGGGCTGCTCGGCTGGGGCCAGGGCACGTTCGCGTCCAAGGTGGAGATCGCCGACGGCTCGGTGAACGTCACGCGCGAAGTGGATGGCGGTGCCGAGACGGACACGCTGAAGCTGCCTGCGATCATCACCACCGATCTGCGCCTCAACGAGCCGCGCTATGCCAGCCTGCCCAACATCATGAAGGCCAAGTCCAAGCCGCTGGCGCAGAAGACGCCGGCCGATTTCGGCGTCGATGTCACCCCGCGTCTCACCACGCTGAAGGTGGTCGAGCCCGCCAAGCGCACCGCGGGGATCAAGGTCGCCGACGTGGACGCGCTCGTCGACAAGCTCAAGTCCATGGGAGTTGCGAAGTGAAGACTCTGGTTTGGGTCGAACATGACGGCACCGCCGTCAAGGACGCCACGCTGTCGGCGGTGACCGCTGCATCGAAGCTGGGCGAGGTTCATCTGCTCGTCGCCGGGCAGGGCGTCGACGCCGTCGCCGCGGAGGCCGCGAAGATCGCCGGTGTGGGCAAGGTGCATGTCGCCGACGACGCGGCCTTTGCGCATGCGCTGGCCGAAAATGTCGCACCGCTGGTCGCCGAACTGATGGGGCATCACGACGCGTTCGTCGCGCCGTCCACCACCAACGGCAAGAACATCGCGCCGCGCGTCGCCGCGTTGCTCGACGTTATGCAGATCAGCGACATCCTGTCGGTGGAGAGCGAAGACACGTTCACGCGGCCGATCTATGCCGGCAACGCGATCGCGACCGTGCAGTCGTCGGACGCGAAAAAGGTCATCACCGTGCGCGGCACCGCGTTCGACAAGGCCGCGACCGAAGGCGGATCGGGCGAGATCGCGGCGGTCGCGTCGACCGGCGATGCCGGCCTGTCGACCTTCGCGGGCGCGGAGATCGCGAAGAACGAGCGTCCCGAGCTGACCTCGGCCAAGATCATCGTCTCGGGCGGACGCGCACTCGGATCGGGCGACAAGTTCCACGAGCTGATCGATCCGCTCGCCGACAAGCTGGGTGCGGGCGTCGGCGCCAGCCGCGCCGCAGTCGATGCGGGCTATGCGCCGAACGACTATCAGGTGGGACAGACCGGCAAGATCGTCGCCCCCGAAGTCTATGTCGCGGTCGGCATCTCGGGTGCGATCCAGCATCTGGCCGGCATGAAGGACAGCAAGACGATCATCGCGATCAACAAGGACGAGGACGCACCGATCTTCCAGGTGGCGGACATCGGCCTGGTGGGCGACCTGTTCAAGATCCTGCCGGAACTGACCGAGAAGCTTTGAAGAAAAGGCGACGTGGGAGGGCTTCCCACGTCGCCTGTTGAGATGGCGGCCGCCGCTTGCCCGATCGCGGCCAGAGCGGCGTCGGTTCAGCCAGCGCTCGCGACGGGCGGCACGCCGCGCAACCGGATCGCGATGCCCAGCGCCGCAAGACCCAGCACGCCGCAGAACCCCGCGACGCCCGGCCAGCCCGCGCGGCTCCAGGCGATGCCGCCCAGCGATCCGAGCACGCTCGATCCGGCATAATAGAAGAACAGATACAGCGCCGCCGCCTGGCCTCGCGCACCCGTCGCGCGGCGGCCTACCCAGGCGCTGGCGATCGAATGGCCACCGAAGAAGCCGACCGTCACCACCGCGATCCCGATCACCACCCATGCGAGCGGCGCGGCGGTGGTGAGGGCGACGCCCGCGATCGTCACCGCCACCGGCACCCAGAACACCCGCCGCCTCCCTGCCCGCCCGGCGAGCGCGCCGAACCAGGCCGAGCTGATCGAGCCGAGGATATAGAGCAGGAACACCGCGCCCACCGCCGCCTGCCCGAGGCTATAAGGCGGTGCGAGCAACCGAAAGCCTGCATAATTGTAGATGGTGACGAAGACGCCCATCAGCAGGAACGCCTCGGCATAGAGCCATGGCAGCGCGCCATCGCGAAACAGCCGTGCGGCGCTGCGGGCGAGATCGCCCGGGCGCCCCGCGACCGCAGCGAAGTGGCGCGAGGGCGGCGCGAGGCGGCGGAACCCCTCCGCCATGGCGAGCCCGCTTATCCCGACGCTGCCGAGCGCCCAACGCCAGTCTGCGACGTCCGCGACGAGGCTGGCAACGAGCCGGCCGCCCATTCCGCCCAGTGCCGACCCCGCGATATACAGGCCCATCGCTGCCCCGACCGAGCCGGCATCCACCTCCTCGGCGACATAGGCCATCGCCACCGCGGGGACTCCGGCCAGCGCGACGCCGGTCAGCAGGCGTGCGACGAGCAGGGCGCTCCAACCGGGTGCCAGTGCCGCGGCAAGCGTCAGCGCCCCGGCGGCGAACATCGCCCCCACCATCATCGGCCGGCGCCCGATCCGGTCGGAGAGCACGCCGGCGAACAGGATGCCGATCGCGAGGGGGCCGGTGGCGAGCGATACCGCCAGGCTCGCCCCCTCAGCACTCAGGCGATAATCCTGCGCGAAGAGCGGCAGGAGCGGCTGAACCGCATAGAGCAGCGAAAAGGTCGAAAAGCCGGCAAAGAGCATCGCGAGCGTCAGCCGGCGATAGCCCGCGCTGCCCCGCGCATGCGCCCCGCTCGCGACCGGCGCGTCAGACGCCGCCAAGAAAGCTTGCCACGTTGGCGCCGAGCGCGTCCACCGCATAGCCGCCCTCCATCACCACGACGGTCGGCCAGCCACAGCCGGCGATCTCGCGCGCGAGCACCGCGTAATCGGGGGTGCGCAGCGCGAAATGGCTGATCGGATCGCCCTCCCACGTATCGGCGCCGAAGCTGACCACCAGCAGCCCCGGCGCGAACGCCGCGATCGCGGTCAGCGCCTCGCCCTGCGCCCGCCGGAACGCGTCGAGCGACGTGCCGTGCGGCAGCGGCCGGTTGAGCGTCGCGCCCGCGCCTTCGCCCGCGCCGGTCTCGTCCAGATGCCCCCAGTAAAAGGGGAAGTCGGTGGCCGGATCGGCATGGATGCTGGCGTAGAAGACGTCGCCGCGTTCCCAGAAGATGTCCTGCGTGCCGTTGCCGTGGTGATAATCGATGTCGAGGATCGCGACGCGCTGCACGCCGGCATCGCGCGCCGCCTGCGCGGCAATCGCGGCCGTGTTGAGGTGGCAATAGCCGCCGCAATAATCCGCACCCGCATGGTGGCCGGGCGGACGACACAGGGCGAAGGCCGCGCGATCGCCCGCGAGCACCGCCTGGGTCGCGGCGAGTGCGGACTGCGCGCTGGCATAGCTTGCTCCCCAGCTCTCCGCGGTGATCGGCGTCGTGGCGTCCATGGCGTAACGCCCCATCGCCGCATCGATCCGGTCGAGCGGCACATCGCGCCGGCGCACGACGGGAAAGGCATAGGGGATAGCATCGCCCGAGCGACCGGCCGCCTGCCAGCGCCTGGCCGCGGTCTTGAGGAAATCAATATAGCCCGCATCGTGCACGGCCCTGATAGCCGCCTCGCCCGCATCGCCCGGCAGTTCGGTGGGCCCGATCGCGGCGAGGATCGCATCCACCCGCGCCGGCGTCTCGGCATAGGGCACGAACGCGCCGTTGTGCAGCTCCAGCGCCGGCGCGTGCCGTCGCTGATCGGGGGAAAAGAACAGGCGCATCCGCGTCAAACGCCGCGAACGCCCGCGCGGTTGCTCAACGCGCGAGCGCCTCCGCGATCAGCGCGCGCGAATTGGCGATGCCGTAGAGCGCGATGAAACTGCCCATGCGCGGCCCCTGGCTCGATCCGAGCAAGGTTTCGTAGAGCGCGCGAAACCAATCGCGCAGCTCGGCGAATCCGCCCGTCTTGCCGATCTCGTACACGCTGTTCTGGATCTCCTCCGCGCTCGCGCCCTCGGGCATCGCGGCGAGTTCGGCATCGAGCCGCCGGAGGGCGGCGACCTCGACGCCCTCCGGCGCGCGGCGCTGCAACGTCGGCGCGACGAAATCGCGCGCATAGGCCAGCGCATGGTCGATCAGCCGGTCGAGTTCGGGATAGGCCGCGGGCGAGGCATCGGGCACGTAATTGGCGAGATAGCCCCACACCTGCTCGCGGCTCGCATCGCCCATCACGCCGACCAGATTGAGCAACAGGCCGAACGTCACCGGCAGCGCGCCCGTCGGCACGGCGCCGTCATGGATATGGTGCACCGGGTTGCCGAGCTTCTGCTTGACGTCTTGGACTGCGTAATTGCCGCGGAACTGCCAATATTCGTCCACCGCGCGGGGGATTACGCCCATATGAAGCGACTTGGCCTTTTTCGGCTCGCGATAGGCGAAGAAAGCGAGACTCTCTTCGGGGCCATAGGTGAGCCACTGGTCGAGGCTCAGCCCGTTGCCCTTCGATTTCGAGATCTTCTCGCCATTCTCGTCGAGGAACATCTCGTAGTTGAAGCCTTCGGGCGGACGGCCGCCGAGCACGCGCGCGATCTTGGAGGATTGGGTGACCGAATCGATCAGATCCTTGCCCGCCATCTCGTAATCGACGCCGAGCGCCACCCAGCGCATCGCCCAGTCGACCTTCCACTGAAGCTTGGCCTTGCCGCCCAGAGCCGATTGCTCGATCCAGTCCCCGCCATCCTGAAAGCCGATGATTCCGGCCTCCGCATCGACGACGGTGACGGGCACCTGGAGCACGATCCCGCTGCTGGGGCTGATCGGCAGCACCGGCGAATAGGTCTCGCGCCGCTCGGCACGCAGCGTCGGCAGCATCACGTCCTGAATGCCCTGGAAGTGGCGCAGCACGCCCTTGAGCGCCGCGTCGAACCGGCCCGCGGCATAATAGTCGGTCGCGGAGACGAACTCATAGTCGAAGCCGAACCGATCGAGAAACGCGCGCAGCATCGCATTGTTGTGCGTCGCGAAGCTGTCATGCGTGCCGAACGGATCGGGGATGCGCGTCAGCGGCTTGCCGAGATGTTCGGCGAGCATCGCGCCGTTCGGCACATTGTCGGGCACCTTGCGCAGCCCGTCCATATCGTCGCTGAACGCGATCAGCCGGGTCGGCTGGTCGGACAGCGCATGGAAGGCGTTGCGCACCATCGTCGTACGCAGCACCTCGTTGAAGGTGCCGATATGCGGCAGGCCCGATGGGCCATAGCCCGTCTCGAACAGGATGGGCGCGGGCTGCCCGTCCTTGGCGGGCTTGCCGTCCGGCCAGCGCTTCAGCAGCTTGCGCGCCTCTTCGTAAGGCCAGGCCTTGGATTCGAGAGCGGCGGAGCGGAGGGCGTCGGTCATCCGAAGCTGCTAGTGCATGGGCGTCGCCCTGCACAACCCCGCGGCGCCATCGGGCAAGAGGGCGGATCGCCGGATCGCAGGGTTGCCATTCTGTTCCGGCGGCGTATCTGAAGGCGATGGCGTTGCCCTATCCCGCTCTCCACGCGAGCCATGCCGGCATCTGGATCGCCGACGACAGGGCGACGCGGCCGGTGGGGCGGGGCGAGGCGATCCGGATCGTGGCGGACACGCCGGTGATCCTGCTGAACGCGCCGCTGGTCGGGCAGCGGCTCGGCTATGCGGAGCTGTCGGGGCTCGACCTGCTCGAACTCTACGCCTTTCTGCGTCCCGCGCGCTTCATGGTGCCGACCGCCAAGGGCGTCGCCGCGGCCACCGGGCTGGCGATGCCCGCGCGCGACGAAGACGTCGCCGCGTTCCTTTGCGAGGCGGCCGAGGCGATGCTCGCGGTGCCGGCCGGCGATTGGCCCGAGCGTGAGGGCGCATGGACCGCGGCGCAGTCGCTGCTGCGGATGCGCTGGCCCTGGGGGCCGCTGGTGAACGAGCGGCTCGCGCGACCGGCCGAGAACGAACGCTGGCTGTTCGCCCGGCTTCCTGAATGGGAGGAGGCCGCCCCCCGCCCCGCCCCGCGCACCGTCATGATCGAGCCCGGCGCCGCGGAGGCGCGGCTCGATGCGCTGACCGGCGATGGCGCCGAGGAACGGCCGGGCCAGCGCGCCTACGCCGGGGCGGCGGCGGCCGCCTTCGCACCGCGGGCCATGCGCGACTCGCCCAATCTGGTGCTCGCCGAAGCGGGAACCGGGATCGGCAAGACGCTCGGCTATCTGGCACCCGCCAGCCTCTGGTCGGAGCGCGCCGGCGGGGCGGTGTGGATCTCGACCTATACCAAGGCGCTGCAACGGCAATTGGGCCAGGAGACCGCGCGGCTCTATCCCGACGAAACCGTGCGCAAGGCCAAGGTCGTGACGCGCAAGGGCCGCGAAAACTATCTCTGCCTGCTGAACCTGGAGGATGCGCTGCAGGGCGGCTTTCAGGGCCGCGCGGCGATCCTGGCGCACCTCGTCGCGCGCTGGGCGGCCTATAGCGCGGACGGCGACATGGTGGGCGGCGACCTGCCCGGCTGGCTGCCGACATTGTTTCGCCGCAACGGCCCGGCGGCGCTGACCGACCGGCGCGGCGAATGCGTCTATGCGGGCTGCCCGCATTACCGGAAATGCTTCATCGAACGCGCCGCGCGCGCGAGTGCCGAGGCCGATATCGTGATCGCCAACCACGCGCTGGTGATGGTCAACGCCGCGCGGGGCCGCGAACTGGCCACCCGCCCCACGCGCTATGTGTTCGACGAGGGGCATCACCTGTTCGATGCCGCCGATTCGATGTTCGCCACCGCGCTGACCGGGGGCGAGACGATCGAGCTGCGCCGCTGGATCACCGGACCCGAGGCGGGCGGGCGCGGACGCCGGCGCGGGCTCGCCGCGCGGCTGTCCGACGTGGCGAGCTATGACGAACAGGGCGGCCGGGCGATCGCCGACGCGGTCGATGCCGCACGCGCGCTCGCCTCGGACGGATGGCTCCAGCGGCTGAACGAGGGCCAGCCCTTCGGCGCGATCGAGACGCTGCTCGCGACGGTGCGCGGCCTCGCCTATGCGCGCGCCGAACAGTCCGGCCCCGACGGGCAGGGCGCGGGCTATGGCCTGGAGACCGAACTCGCCGAGCCATCGGCCGAACTGATCGA
Organism: Sphingomonas sp. GC_Shp_6; assembly: GCF_026540835.1. Taxonomy (NCBI): domain Bacteria; kingdom Pseudomonadati; phylum Pseudomonadota; class Alphaproteobacteria; order Sphingomonadales; family Sphingomonadaceae; genus Sphingomonas; species Sphingomonas sp. GC_Shp_6. The sequence goes on from NZ_JALNUO010000001.1 coordinate 10,154, forward strand.
GGCCGCCGCCCCCGCCGCCGCCGCGCTCGATGCGCTGGTGCGGCCGCTGGTCACGCTCGGGCGGCGGCTGGAGGCGGTGCTGGCCGAGGCGCCCGACTGGATGGACGCGGCGGCGCGCGCGCGGATCGAGGGCGCGATCGCCTCGACCGGCTGGCGCGCCGAGACGGTCGCGGGATGGCTCGCGCTGCTCGCGCGCGTCGGCGGCCCGGCCGACCCCGATTTCGTCGACTGGCTCGCCGTCGATCGGATCGAGGGGCGCGAATATGACATCGGCCTTCACCGCCACTGGCTCGATCCCACGCGCCCCTTCGCCGAGATCGTGCTGAAGCCGGCGCATGGCGCGCTCGTCACCTCGGCGACGCTGACCGGCGGCGGCGATTGGGAAACGGCGGAGGCACGGGTCGGCGCGCCGCACCTGCTGCGCGGCCCCGCGCGGTTCGAAGCGGCGAGCCCCTTCGACTATATCAACCAGTCCGAGGTGCTGGTCGTGACGGATGTGAAGCGCGGCGACGTCGCGGCGCTCGCCAACGCCTATTCGCGACTCATCGTGGCGAGCGGCGGCGGGACGCTCGGGCTGTTCACCGCGATCCGCCGGCTGCGCGCGGTGCACGCGCGACTGGCCGACCGGCTTGCGCAGGAGGGGCTGCCGCTCCACGCGCAGCATGTCGATCCGATCGACACGGGCACGCTGGTCGACATCTTCCGCGACGATCCGCACGCCTCACTGCTCGGCACCGACGCCTTGCGCGACGGCGTCGACGTGCCGGGCGAATCGCTGCGTCTCGTCGTGATGGAGGGGGTGCCCTGGCCCAAGCCCACCGTGCTCCACGCCGCGCGACGGCTCGCGGGGGGCGGCGCGGCCTATGACGACCGGATCGTGCGGGCGCGGCTCGCCCAGGCGTTCGGCCGGCTGATCCGCCGCGCCGACGATCGCGGCGCGTTCGTGATGCTGTCGGCGGCAATGCCCTCGCGATTGCTCACTGCCTTCCCCCCCGGCGTGACGATCGCGCGCGTGACGCTCGACGAGGCGGTGGCGCGCGTCGCATCGCGGCTTTCCTCGCGCGCCGCGCTGGGGCATGGGCGGCGTGAACCGGTGGGAGGGGCTTCTTGAAGACGCTGACGCTGCTGCGACATGCCAAATCGGGATGGGACGATGCCGTGGCGCGCGATTTCGATCGGCCGCTCAACGCCAAGGGCAAGCGCGCGGCGGCGCTGGTCGGGCGCCATATGCGCGGCGCGAACCTCGAATTCGATCACGTCGTCGCCTCGCCCGCGCTGCGCGTCACCGAGACGCTGGACGAGGTGGCGCGGGGTTACGGCCTCATGCCGGCACCGTCATGGGACCGCCGGGTCTATCTCGCCTCGGCGACGACCTTGCTCGACATCGTGCACGAACTGCCCGCCGACGCCGCGCGCGTGCTGCTCGTCGGGCATAATCCGGGCCTTGAGGATCTCGTGCTGACGTTGGTGCCCGATGCCCCCGAACCGCTGCGCGACTCGGTCGAGGAAAAATACCCGACCGCGACGCTCGCCGAGATGACGCTGGACGTGGACGACTGGGCGCGCGTCGCGGCGCGCGGCGCCCGCCTCACCCGCTTCGTGCGGCCCCGCGACCTCGATCCGACGCTGGGGCCCGACGCGCACTAGCGCCCTTCGAGCCGCGCCTTCAGCCCCGCGAACGGGCCCATCTCCACCTCGTCCTCGCTGACGACCCCCGCCGCCCGGAGCGCGGCGGCGGCATTGGGCCCGCGCGGGAACGGGTCGAGCGCCAGCGCCATCGTCTCCGCGGCGGCTTCGCCCAGATCGACCGCGCCGCCTTCGATCGGGATCGTATCGAGCGCCGTCTCGTCCAGTTCCACCTCTTCGGCGTCGCCCAGCGATTCGACGAAGCGCAAGTCGACCGCCTCGTCCACGCCGACCGTCAGCGGCTCGTCGGTGACCGAACAGGCCTGCACCACGGATGCGGTCACCTGCCCCCGGGCGAGGATCCCCGCCGCCTCGCGCCGCACGCGATAGGTCGCCTCGAGCCGCTCGACCGCGACCAGGCCGAACCGGCGCGCGAGGGCGGCCCGTTCCTCGGGGCGCGCCTCGATCGCGACGACGCGCTCGCCCTCGCCGATCGTGTCGACACGCTCGGGGCGGCTGAATTCGGGCGTCACGGCAAGTCTCCGGTCATGAGCAGGGCCACGGGCATCGGCGCCAGCGCGACGGACCAGGCGGTCAGCGAATCGGCGACATGCGCCAGCGCGGCGGCGTCGGGCGCCTCACCGCGGTACAGGTTGCGCACCAAGGCGGGGCCGAGATCGCCCGCGGCGAGGCCGTCGCGGTATGCTCCGAGCCGGCCGCCCAGCATCGCCATCATCCGGCCGATATGCTTGCCGACCACCACGTCGCCGATGCCGAGTTCGCGCAACTGCCCGTCCATGTCGTCGACGAAGCGCTCGGCGAGCCGCGCACCGGGTTCGGCCCCGTCGGGCGTCGCCTCCAGCCGGATCAACAGGATCGCGAGGACGGCCGCGATCATGTCGAACCGGCCGTCCACCGTATCGGGCACCTGCCCTTCCACATACCAGTGCGGCGCGCGGGCGCGCAGCACCACGGCATTGTAGGCGAGAAGCGCCTCGTCGCCGCGTTCGCCCAGCAATCGTCCCAACCAGCCCAACCGCCGCTCCCGTCCGAAACCCTGTCACGCCACGCGCGGCTTGTGCACCCGGCGCTCCTCGCATATCGAGGCGATCGGCGGCCGATGCAATCGCCGCCCGTGTGTCGCGTAGCCCGTCCGGGAGATTTCGAGTGAAGCTTCGTTCCGCCCGCACCGGGCTGGTGACCATCGCGCTGATGGCGGGAATCGGCGCGTCCGGCTGCACCCAGTTGCGCTCGCACCAGGGCTATGTCGTCGATACCGATCTCGTCAATTCGGTCCAGCCGGGCGTCGACAACCGGCAATCGGTGTTGGCGACGCTCGGCAAGCCGACCTTCGCGGCGCAGTTCGATGCCGGCGACTGGTATTATATCGCGCGCGACAGCCGCAACTACGGCTTCACCAACCCGCATGCGCGCGACCAGATCGCGATCCAGCTGACGTTCGATCCGGCCGGCAACGTGCAGACGATCCGCCGCAGCGGACTGGAACAGGTCGCCTCCGTGCATCCCTACGGCAAGACGACGCCGACGCTCGGCAAGAAGCGCGGCTTCTTCGAGGACCTGTTCGGCAATATTGGCACGGTCGGCGCGGCGGGCGGCACCGGCAATCCCGGTGGCGGCGCCGGCGGCGGTCGCGACACGCCCTGACGGGTTCATCACGCTGATCCGGCAGAGTTTTTGCAAGTCGGCGAAGATCGCGCTTGGCGATAGCGCTCATTCTCGATCCATCTCCGATTGCTCCATAATGGTTCCGATCTAGCCTTTGGCCTCCACGTTGGGGGCAGCGGGATGTTCGAGCCGATTCGCGTGATGGATTTCATCACGCATGAGACGATGCTGTGCGCCGGTGTCGGGCTGTTGCTCGGCGGGATCGACGATCTCGTCGTGGATCTGATCTTCATCGTGCAGCGGCTGTGTCGCGGCCCTGCGGCGCGCCCGACGCTTGCGACGCTCCCGATCTCGCCCGCGCGGCTGCGTCTGGCCGTTTTCGTCGGCGCGTGGGACGAATCGGCGGTGATCGGCGCGATGCTCGCCAACGCGGTCGCCCGGTTCGACCATGACGATTACCGGATCTATGTGGGCGTCTATCCCAACGACCGCGCGACAATCGACGCCGCCGCGGCGGTCGCCACGCGCGATCCGCGCATCCGGCTGGTGATCGGCACGCGCGACGGTCCTACCACGAAGGCGGATTGCCTCAACACCGTGTGGCACGCGATGCAGCGCGAGGATGCAGCGCGGGGCCGCCCCACCGATGCGATCGTGCTGCACGACGCCGAAGATTTGGTGCATGGCGGCGAGCTGCGCGTGTTCGACGCGCTGCTGCGGACGCATGCGGTGGTGCAGATTCCGGTGCTGCCGCTCGTCGCCCGGGGGTCGCCGCTCGTGTCGGGCCATTATGCCGATGAATTTTCCGAAGCTTCTTAGGCGTTACCGCAACGAGCGGCTGGCCTCATGCGGAACGAGCTATATAAAGAACAAACGTGGAACAGGGTGTCACCTGCTCCTGTGATTCGCGAGGAGGATAGTGTGCAGCCGGAAAGCAATTCGGATCAGCCCCGCCCAGCGTTCGGAGCTTGGTTGGCGACACAGACGGACCGTAGCGGGCTCGTTGGACAACTTGTGGCGGGAGCGGCTGCCGATCGTCGCTTCCCACGCCAGGGTGACCCGGAAGCGGTTCGCAAGCACCTGTCGGCGATGCAAGCCGATGGCGACCTGTTCGAGGCCGTCGACGAAGCTGAGATTGATTGGCTGGCGTCGTAATGCACGCGGCATGGGAACAGGCATTCGCGCTTATGGCTGGTCACGGCCACAGCGGTGCCTGCGGCATCGTCGTGGAGGGTATGCAGAAGACGCCTCCAGATGCGCCTGAACAGTTCCGCGGATGGCACGCCATCGCAGAATGTCTGAACGCTATCGCCGCTGCGGCGGCGACCCGACATTGATGCGAGGCTCAGGGCTATCGGGCTTCCTCTTACAATAGTTATGAGGTGCGCTAAGCTGTTTCGCGATGCCATACGATCCAGCAAACCGACCGTCATGGGCGCCGGCAGCGGATCACCTTCCGTCTCTGCCTTCGATCACGACTTACTCGGATGCCGATCTGCTCATGCGCTATCAGCAGACGACCGGCGAGCGTGAAGACGCCGTGGCGAACGTTGTCCTCGCAGAGATAAAGCGCCGTAATCTCGACCTTTGATCTGCCAGGACACGGGGTTTCGTTGTTGGAGAGCATAGCGGGTTTAGCCTGTCGCGGCTGGTAGCCTCTGGCGCAGCGGATACGTCGATGAGCGATAAACCGATCGATCCCGGCTGGATGAGCCTCGGGAACATGCGGCAGAACGGAGCGACATCGGTGGATCTGCACTGCCATTGCGGGCATCATGCCACCGTCGATATCGGCCGCCTGCCGGACGCCTTCAAGGTGCCGGCGGTGCGGACCCTCTATCGCTGCTCGGAATGCGGGGCGCGGCCGTATAGCTCGCGCCTGCACTGGCCAACCCGCTAGGGGGCGGGCGGAGGTTACCTCTGCCTCGGTCGCCTTCTTCCGCCGGGTCTAGCTGGCCCGATACCCGCAAATTCGATTGCAAATACCCGGTCTCGCGATCTGCCGCTATCTCAGACTTGGACGCTCAGATGACAAGGAGTTTCCCCGATATCGGCGTATGTCCATGCCCACGAGGAATTGACTATGCCGACCAACACCGATTTTCCAAAGGCGCCTTACCGCTACGATCCATACCGCAACTACAAGTTCCGACTGAAGTGGGACGGTAAGTATGTAGCGGGCGTGTCGAAGGTCAGCGGGCTCACCCGCACGACCCAAGTCGTCACCCATCGCTCGGGCGGCGACCCGTCCACATCGCGGCGCATGCCCGGCCAGAGCGAGTTCCCCGCGATCACGCTGGAGCGCGGCGTGACGCACGACATTGCGTTCGAACGATGGGCGAGCAGGGTGTGGGACTATCACAATTCGACGATCGACGATCAGCAGGGCGGCAGCGGCAACCAGGTCGTCTCGCTCAAAGACTTGCAAAAGGACGTCATCCTCGAAGTATACAACGAGGCGGGGCAGAAGGTCATCGCCTACGATATCTACCGCTGCTGGCCGTCGGCGTTCGTCGCGGTGCCGGAGATGGATGCGAACGGCAACGCCGTCGCGATCATGTCGCTGAAACTCCAAACCGAGGGCTGGGAACGCGACGCCTCGGTCGTCGAGCCCACCGAACCTAGCTACACGCTGCCGGCTAGCTAGCCCGCGACGACGCATGGCACCGCGAAGGTCTCGCGATCCGAAGACCGAGGCTGTTGTTCGTGTCTCGCCGCTGAAATGCGGCCAGTCCGTTCTCAACCACAATGGGACATCCCCGATCGCGCCAGCCACGGCGGAGATTACCTCCGCCGCGTCGCCATTGTTGGCACGGTTTACCGCGCATTTCGCTGTACCGGGTCGGGCGTGATACCCGACCCGGTACCCGCCTCAGCCGATCCCAAGCGCCTTCAGCAGCGCCAGGCCGATTGCGACGATCGGCGTCGGCTTCACCGATGCGAGCACCTCTTCGAGCACCAGGCCCGCGAACTGCTCCGCATCGGTGACGACCGCGCTGACACCACCCTTTGCCGCCTCGGTCACGACCAGCGGCGCAACAGCCGCGATCACGTCGGCGCGCTTATCGGCGCCCGGCTTTCCGGTTACCTCGGCCGCCGTGACCGCCGCGAGGGTCGCAGCGCCGATGGGGTTGCCGATCTGCGCGGCGACCGCGACCGCCTTCGTCAATCCCGAAGCCGCGGCGGTGCCCAGGGTGACGCCCTGAGCCTTCAGGGCGGCGAGCTGCGCATTGGAGATGATGCGAATACCGAACATGCTGACGATCCTTGTGAACGACGGGTGACGCGCGTGTTCAGCCGCCGTCGCCGGCTGGCGCGTATCGGGCCAGCCATGAGGCTGGTCGGATGGTGGAAAGCGCTGTGGGCGCGGCTGAGTGGGAGAGCAGCCACGCTGCCTCGCGCTCAGGACGGTTCGCCATCCGCTAGAAAGACGTTATCCGGGGGTTATGGAAACAGATCGCCGCTTCGTTCTGGGTGCCGCGTTGACGCTGGCTTGCCCGCGCTCAGCCGTCGCGGCGCCCGTACGGATATTCACGCCAGAGGAGTTCGGCGCAAAAGGAGACGGCCGTACAAACGATAGCTTGGCGTTTGGACGGCTGGCGAATGCGGTCAACATGTACGGTGGTGGCACCGTCTCTTTCCGGAAGACCACCTATCTGGTTGGACTGCAGGGTCTCGCGCCAAACGATTTTTACCTTTTTCCGCCGCGAGATCTGCTGACCTTCAAGGGCTGTCACAGCCCTCTACTCCTAGAGGGTAACGGTGCGAGGATACTGTGCGAAACAGGTCTGCGGTTCGGCGTATTCGGACTAGACGGTCTGCCCTCGCATCACCCAATGCCCTACACCGGTCCGGGCCTCGCATCGCCTTACAAGGCCATGATATCGGTTGAGAATTGCACCGCCGCTGTGCAGGTGTCGGACTTCGATCTCGAGGGATGTACCGACGATCTCATCATCGGCGGTCAATACGGCGATGTTGGCTGGCAAATCCCGGCATACGGCCTGTTATTGCGCGATAACCTCGGGTCAGAGGTTATCGAGCGCATACGATCCCACAGCCACCCGCTAGACGGCATTGGCATCATTGGACCCGACAAACCGACCGCAGCGGCTGTCCGAACATTGATTGATGTCATCGCGGATCGGAACGGCCGACAGGGGTGCAGTCTGACAAGCGGTCACGATTATGCGTTTAAACGGTGTAATTTTACGCGAACTGGTCGAGGCAAGATCAGCAGCGCTCCCGGCGCAGGGATCGACATCGAAGCTGAAGATCGGCTGATACGCCATATTTCGTTCGAAGATTGTCATTTCGCCGACAATGCCGGATGCGGCATGGTTGCCGACAGCGGAGACTCAGCGGACATCCGGTTCGATCGTTGCGTGTTCGTCGGGACAACCAGTTGGTCGGCGTGGCCAAGAAAGCCGGGTATGCGATTTATCGCGTGCAAGTTCGTTGGCGCTATCGCGAACGCCTTTGGCAATCCCGACCCATCACGAGCTGCCCAGTTCTATCGTTGCACGTTCGACAATAACCCTGCGCTATCATCAACCGGCAAGGTATACGGCGGATCGAACACCGATCGCCCACTAGCCGATCTTTCCAGCGAAATTAATGTCCTGTTCGACCAATGCAAATTCTCTGCGTTGCATCGCGGATCGCTGCCGTGGTCGACAGGCGCCATCTACCGCGACTGTACGATGGTTGCCGGCTTCGATATCACGAGCCACACCCGTGGTCATTTTTTGGGTTACAATACCATAGTTGGGAAAGTCGATTTAAGCGGGTCCAAGATCGTTGGCGCCGTGATGTTGAATGGCAAGCTGTTGCATTAGAACCTGATCCCGCAAGCCGCAATCCAGCGCCAATGAACCGCGTGCGCGCGGATCGCGCTCCAGCCTGTCGCTCCGAGGGTTAGCCCGGCGCCAAGCACGTAATCGCCGATAGGACCGACCGCGCTGTCGGCAGTGGTTTGGTCGACGTAGCGATGCGCCACAAGGGCGGCGCCAGCTGCGGTGAGCGCGTGGCGGAGCAGGGCAGCAGCGATGGCACGCGCGGCGGTCGCCGCCGGCGCAGATGCGTCGGACATGGTGGTCATCTCCAGGCATGAAAAAGGGGCCGCCGAAGCGACCCCATTAGAATACTGCGTTTAGACCTGGGTTAAGCGGCGCGGCGAGTGAGCAGCCGCGGGAGATAGGCCAATGCAGCCCCGTCGCGATCAGCGAAATAGTCGGCAGCCCGCTGCGGCAGCCATACGTTGCGGAAGTGCGCGCGGAAGTGGTGGATCATTTTTTCGGGGTAGGCCTTTGCCCGCACTGGTTGCCGCTTGTCCTCAAAGGTGTGGATGTACGTTGGCATAGCGTCAGTATCGATCCCATGCTCATCGCGCAGAAACTTCGCGAACATGCGCCCCGACGAGATATCGGGCCATAGTCGCTCAGGAAGCGAGTAACCGAGCGCTTCCATCGGCGCGATTAGTAGCAGGGTGAGCTCCGTCAACACCGAAAAATGCCCGGTCGGCACGCTGTACTGGTTCGCTAAATAGCGTCGAATGTGAAACGGGAGCTCAGCGGGTCGCCTTGGGGCGCCCTTTCCCGACATCCAATCCAGTACCCATTGGGAAACCTGAACGGCGAAGTCGCCAGACAGGTAGCTTGCTAAATTGATGGCGACTTGCGGATGAACCCAGGTGCCGCGTACGTCATTCGCCCCGGTCACGATCGACTGGATGAGGAGGTCCCTGTGAATCTGCAGGGACCTCTCCAACGACGTGATAAACGCTTCGGTCTGCCCAATACGCCGATATGCGGACCACTCCGATCCGGCGGCTTTGCACATCGCTGTAGCGTTGATGTAGCCATCCGTCGCGCGCTGCTGGATCAGCGAACCTTGATATGTGTGCGGCACGAGCGTGAGCTGAAATTGGCTGGCGCTATGCTGTGTCGGTGACGTGCTCATTATCCATCGTCCTACTCGGAACCCGATCGAGGGACGTTGACGATGGTGTCAACACGCAATAGATATCATCCGAAGCCACGGTGATGTCCCTCCCACGGGTCATTGCTTTCACCAGAAGCCGCGTTTGGGTCTAGTCCACCCTGGCGCGGTTTCTGCGTTTCAGAGCCGAATGCTCATCAACCATTCGTAAATACCTGCGAAGGGCCAGTTGCGTCAAGCGACGCCTGACTTTGTCGCTGAAACGGCTCGTGGAACATCCAGTGTTCTCAATTTGGTCAAGTGAAAATGTGCGCGGCGCGCGCTCGTCTGCGGGCCGCCGAAAACGCAAGAGAACGGGTCGGGAACAAAAACTTTTCCTCGGGCTTGGTCACTTTTCGTTCTTCAACGCCGGTTTAGAGACGAATCAAGAACATTAGGTGCGAATCAAACACTGCGCCCGCTCTCGTCGCCGGCGCAGCGTCAGCCCACGCACCTCGACCAGCTTGCCGTCCACGCGCGCCTTGTTCCAGGGCATGAATAGGTCGCATCCACCGCGCCAATCGCCGCGATTGAAGTGGATCGCAGCCCCAGAGCCGCAGAACGCCGGCACGCCGATGTTGTGCGCCAGGCGGGTGGACGCCGCCCACTGGTAAGGGCGCGAGCGGAGCCCCGGCACGCACGCGGCGACGCCATCCTGTTCCAGCTTCACGTCGGCCGCGAGGATCGTTTCGCACTGCGTGTCCGTGTGGAGCGTGCCGACCTTCGACGTGCGATCGGCGTGGCCGAAGCAATAGGTCGGGATCTTCGCCACATCGAGATAGGTGCGGTTGACCTTGCCTTCGTCGGGCTTGATCCCGGCAACCGCGAGCGCGGCGGTCATCACAGCCACGGCGGCAAGGCCTGCGGCGTTGGTCGCTGTGGCCGCCACGCGCGACTTCGGCGCCGCGCCCGCGAGGGGCGGCTTGGTATCTGCCATTGGTGTTCTCCTCTTCAAACTGAAGTCACACGGGCTTCATAGAACGGCTGCTACAGCGTACTTTTTGCAAGGACGTGAAGTCATGAGCGTGATCCTGATAGGTGCCATGATAATCTTCGTCATCGCCGCTGTTTTTTTCTTCATTCGGAGAAGTCGGAGTGCCGCCCGTGCACGGGCCAGAGTGCGTCATCAGGAAAAAGTATTTCCTGACTGGCAAAATGTTCTTGACGAAAGACGAGTGGCGAAGGGGAAGTAGCGTCCTAGCCTTTAAGCCACTTTGCGGCCGATCGCGTTCACGCAGTCCTGGAGCTTATCGAACCTCGCGCCGGTGTCCCGCGCCTGTTCTTTCAGCAGCAGCTTGATCTCGCTCATGTCGGAGGCAAGCCCATCCTGCTTCTGCTCGAGCTTGCCGATCGAGATCAGCATGGCGCGAATGTCGCCGCTGTTGCCGTCGATCCGGTCCTTGAGGCCCTGCTCGACGGTGAGCCGATTATCCTTCAGGTGGTCGATCGCCTTCTCGATCTCCACGCGCGGCATGAAGTCGGAGCACTTCACCTCGACCGTCTTCAGCCGATCCTCGACGCTGTCGTTGTGCCGGTCGATCTGGCCCATGAAGCGGTCTTCCCGCTCCTGCATGGCCTTTTCGTTCTCCAGCCGGGTGGCCCGAAGAGCGCGCAGGATCGTCATGACGCTGCCCGCGAGACCCACGAGCAGGATTAGGCCAGCGACGGTCATATAGCCGTCGAGGATCGTCTTCGGCGCTGCTGGCTCAGCCGCAGCGGCAACCAGCATGGTGATGATCATTTGGTTCTCCAGCTACCCGCAGAGCAAAATGCGAGGCGTCATTCGATGCATCCTGCCCCGCGAAGATACGCGATGGCAGGATCATAAGATGTCATGATGATTCAGTCTGTCGAGCCACCTAAATGCCCGAAGGCGATAGGTCACTCGCCGCGAATGCCGTCTGGCACAGGTGTGATTTGCACCGTATCAAGTCCGCTATTCGCGTAAAGCCGAAACGCCGTCGCCGCTTACTGTTTTAAATTGGGGCGGCCAGGATAGACCTTTAAGAGAGCCACTCGATAATCGAGTAGCGAAGTGCGAAGTTGCTTGGAAGCGCTATCGGCGCCGCGATTTGCACTTGGATGAGCGCGTTTGATTGCCAGTTAAAAGACAGAGGCGCTTGAGCGAACGTGAGATCGCCATTTGGGCCACGTAATGTAAGGACGACGTCGGTGAGGTCTTGGCTAGCGACAGAAGTTGGCAGTGAAACATTGACGAAGTAGCGAAGGTTCCCGCTGACGGGGTTGTAGCTGCCCCAAGTTGGTTGCGCCTTCTCACCACGAACTCGCTGGCGGTACAGCGGTAAGGCACTACCGTTCGACGCTAGCACTGGCGTTAGCAGTGCAGGGGCTACAACGGTGATCGCGCCAGCTACCGGTCGCATCAACCCCGCCGGCCCAACCGCCTGAATTCTGCCGCCGAACACGTTAACGACACCTGCTTGATTGAAGAGACCATTCGCCGCCGCCTGTCCAGTCGGATTTGAATTTCCGGTCACGTCCGCGTCGTAGATGTCGAGAATGGTACCTGTGGAAACGTCGATCCCCGCTCCGTCACCTTGTCCATTTAACGCGTTTGCCCCACCGACAAATTTGCCGCCCCTGATCTGCGCCGTCGTATAATTTAGACTTGCACCTGCCGAGTTGGCGGACACGAAGCGGCTATTAACGATCTGAAGGTCAAGGACGCCGTAAGTTGCGCCGCTAATCACCTGACCTTGCACTGATAAGGCCGGGACCGCGTTCGTCACCTCGATAGCACAATCCTCGTAGATAACGGTTCGAAGATTGAATGGATCAACCGCAGCAGGGAGGGCTCCCGCACCGGCCTGCCCGTAGCCGACACAGCGCAGGGTCCGGACTTTGAAAATCGGGCCGTATTCGTGATAGATGGCCTCGCAGGGCACCAACGCGCCGCCGTCCCAAGTCGTCGTCTCGGTGTTGGAATAGCAATCGACGCGAAGCACCTCGACATCGCCGGTGCTCTCGAAGCAAACTTGAGAATTGAAGGCGCGGCATCGGCGGCGTTCAATACCGCGCATTTTGCGCTGCCCATTGTCACCGCCGTAATCAGCCGAATCATAATGAGCGTAGCCGGTCGCGTCATAAACATCGACTCGTTCGATTATGGTACCAAACGCGTCTTGATTCTTCGCACGGATTGTAACGCCCGCGACCCGGTCGGTCAGCGAACCGCCCAACCCCGAACGCTGGCAATATACCGAGTAATTGCAACTGCCTCCGTTAATATCATCAAGATGATAAACTGTCTGCACCGGGGTAGTCCGAGTTCCAAACGGAACTGGAATAATGTATATTGAACTTACTGATCGTGTGACACCAACCAGCCACTTACCAGAAGGTACAATGATAACCGCCTCTACGTCTGACGGTGGGATCGAAACATAGTGCGAAAGCGAACCGAGGTTAAGTGTTTGTACCATCGGCGCCGCTAGCGCAGTGTTTAAGATAGATCGCGCATCAATTTCCGCGCCGCCCAAGGCACCAAACTGCGCGGCGTAAAACGGCTGGTCCAACGCGAGTTGCCACATCGCACCATCAGCTGAATGGAACCAACTGTAACCCTCTTGTGACGGATCTAGCGTTGCAGCAGTGCGCTGATAGGTAGCAGCGCCACCGTCGTTGGCCGCTTCTCGTCCGCTCGTGCGTATGACATCTGTCGCATCATCGATTGAAGTGGCTGTTGCCTGAGTGAATGTGCCTACGATATAGATCATTTTTCTCTCCGCTGAGGAAGCTAAGCACGGATCTTGTCGTAATGATAGATTGCTTAAGTGGACCATTCAGTAAGCATGTAGCGAATTGCGAAGCCGCTCGGCAGCGCGACAGATGAGGCAATCTGTACCTGGATCAGCGCATCCGATTGCCAATTCCACGACAACGGCGCTTGCGCGAAAGTCAGATCGCCGTCCGGCCCATGCAGCGACAGCATCACATCAGTCAGGTCGCGGCTGGCAACGGAGGTCATCAGCGCGATGTTGACGAAGTAGCGCTGGTTGCCGGCAGCCGGGTTGTAACTGGCCCAGCTCGTCTCGGCTGCTTCTCCGCGGACACGCTGGCGATAGCTGGGCAGGGTGCTGCCGCTGCCCGCGGTCGTCGGCGTCATGATCGGCGTCGCTGCGAACTGAACCGTGCCGCTGTATGCGAATTGAAGACCAGCGGGGCCATTCGCCGTCAGGATTCCCGCGCCATGCCAGCGCACCACACCTGCCTGCTGGTTGAGCCCATAAGATGCACCCTGGCCGGCCGGATCGCTATTTCCGGTCAGCGACGGCGCATAGAGATCAAGCATCGCGCCGATGCTGACGTCGATACCGGCTCCATTACCAAGCCCATTCGCCGCGCTGTTGCCCCCAATATACGTCCCGCCTCTGATAATCGCCGCCGTGTTGGCAAAGCTGGCGCCAGCGGCATTCGCCGATACAAAGCGGCAGTTGAGGAGCTGCAAGTCTTGAACGACGTAGAGGGTGCCGTGGGTCATCTGCCCGATTGCGATGATGGCCGGCACCGCGTTGGTCACCTCGATGTCGCAGTCCTCGTAGATGACGGTGCGAAGATCGTACGCGTCCGCAGTGATCGGATGCGCCCCGGCGCCAGCTTGACCGAAGCCGACACAGCGCAGGCTCCGGACTTTGTAGATCGGGCCGTATTCATGGTAGATGACCTCGCAGGGCACCAACGCGCCACCGTCCCAGGTCGTGATCGAGACGTTGGCGTAGCAGTCCTCGCGAAGCACTTCGGCGTCGCCGGTGCTCTCGAAGCATACCTGAGAGTTGAACGCCCGGCACTCGCGTCGTTCGATGCCGCGGAGTTTGCGCTGCGGCCCGCTACCGCCATAATCGGCGCTGTCATAGTGCGCGTAGCCGGTTGCGTCATAGACATCGACACGCTCGACAGTTGTCCCGCAGCCGTCCACATTCTGAGCGCGGATCGTCACGCCCGCCACACGATCTCCAAGCGATCCGCCGAGCCCGGATCTCTGGCAGTAGACCGAATAGTCGCGCGAGCCGCCATTCACGTCGTCGGTATGCTGGACGACCTGAACCGCGCGGCTGCGCGTGCCGAATGCTACGGGAACGACATAGATCGCGCTGACCGATCGCGTGATGCCGACCAGCCATTTGCCGGCAGGAAGCGCGATGATCGCGTCGACAGCGCTGGGTGGGATCGAGCAGTAATGCGACAGCGGCCCAAGGTTCAGGGTCTGGACCATGGGCGCCGCCAGCGCCGCGTTCAGGATCGGGCGCGCATCGATACCGTTCCCGCCGAGCGCCCCGAACATTGCCGCCATGAACTGCTGACCCGCTTCCAGCACCCACTGCGATCCGTCCGCCGCCTGGAACCAGCTATAATCCTGCTGCGCGGCCGTAAGCGCCGGCATCGGTGCCACCCACCGGACATAGCTGGCCGCGCCACCATCGCCGCGCAACTGGCGGCCGGTCGTGCGGATGCGGTTGATGCCGCCGGCAAAGGCCATCCCCTTTGCCGCAGCGAACAGGCCCACTTCAGTCGCGCTCGCGCCGGGGGAGCCTTGGACGAAGTCGGGAAGCTGGTTGGCGTATGCCTGCGCCCGGTCGGCCTGCGTCTTGGCTGCCGCGACCGCGGCTTGCGCCGTCACCACCAGCGCAGCTGCGGCGATGCTCGCCTGCGACAGGGCGACTTGGATCAGGTCCATGCCAGCGACCGACACCGCAACGCCGCTGTCTCCGATCGTCAGCACGATCCCTGCCGTCGCGACACCGCATCCGCCCCCGCCGACGCTCACCGGCCGGTTAGCGGGAGCGCCATCGCTGTCGATCGGAGAGGCCAGCGCCAAGAAGGCTCCGGTGAGACGCGTCGAGCCCGAGATTTGGATCGCATAGGTTCCGATCCAGGGATCACCCACCTCGCCGGCGTACGGCAGCGCCTGCATTGCCGCCTTGGTGACCTGGAGTGCGGCATGGCCGGTTGGCACGCCCGCTACGTCGAAGGTCGTCGGAAGGATGCGGATGCCGCTCGCCGCAGGATCCGCCGTCTGGGGCAGATCCTGCGTCAGGAACGGGTTGTCGCCGCTCTGGCGGATCTGACCGCGGATCGACAGCGCGGCGAGATCGACGCCGGGGACGGCGATCGGGATCAGGCAGGCTTCGTTGCGCCAGCCACCCAGGGCCTGCGTTGCATATGGCAGCATCATGATGTCCTTGCAGGAGGAAGTTAGCCTGCGACCCAGGCAGAGCCGTTGCAGAAGACGGGCGCCACGACGCTTCCGCCACCCATGAGCGGGCTTAGGAAAGTCGGCGCGGTTGCATCGGTGACCACCGAGCGGGTGCCGCGCGCGGCGGTGTTGCAGGTCACGAGCGCAGAGACGGTGCTGGCGCCGGTGGTCTGCACCGTCGTCCCCAGCACAGTGGCTGCGTAGATGGACGACAGCCTGGCCGACGCGGACCCGATGCCCACGGCACCGTCGTTACTCGGCACCAGCGCCGACAGCCCCATGTTCAGAGACGCACCCCCTGCGCCGCCACCGAACAGGCGGGTAAGCCCGTTGTTGCCGTTATTATAGCCAAGATAGATTCCGTCGCTGCTCGCGTTCATGTTCGCCAAGACACGGACGCTGAAGTAATTGTCCGCTGTCGCCATATCGACGCCGATGCTGCCGGCAGCCTGGCCGCCGACGATCTTGGCGGCGAAGGTCTGGGCAGCGCCCCATGTATTCGCGGTATTCAGGAGCGGCACCGTCGCGCCGCTCGTGCCGGTGTTGGCGGTAGCCGCGGTGCCAAGGCCAAGGTTCGTACGTGCGGCGGCGACGGAGGCAACATCAGACAGATTGTTACTGACGGCTAGCCGTGCCGTGGTGTCGCTGGCGTTGATCGTGATCGGTGCCGATCCGTCAAATGGCACGCCATTAATCGCGCGCGGCGTGGCCAGCTTGGTTGCGGTGCCAGCGTTGCCGGTGACATTCGTCTGGTCGCCGGTGTTCGTGCCGGTGATCCCGTCGAGTTTGGACTTATCCGCCGCGGACATCGTGCCCGCCGCGCTGCTGGTCGCCGCGCCGATCGACAGCGCGAGGTTGCCGGTGAGCGTTCCACCACCGGCGAGCGGCGCCGCGGTGCTGATCGTCAGCGACGTGGGCACGCGTGCGGTGCTGTCTGTGGCGTTCGACCCAAGGCCGAGCGTGTTGCGCGTCGTCGGCGCGTCCGGCTGCGTCAGCAGGCTGAGGCCGAACGGCGTGGTCGCGCGGGCTGTGGGTGACGATGTTAGCGCCGCAATCGCGGCTAAGTCGGCGTCGCTCGGCTGAAACGTGCCGGAGGAACCCGCATAGCCGACGATTTGGTTGAGCGTCATCAGGACGCCGGAACAGGTCGTGCCCGACATGCAGAGGCTCGGCTGCTGTGCCAGCACGGTGTCCGTGCCGCTGGCAGGTCCGGCCGGCGGGAAGGCATTGAGCCGCTGCGCCGCGGCAGGCGCGCATGCGAGGAACCCCGCCGCGATGATTGCGGCGAGGCGGACGAGCTTCATCATGATCGCTCCTATGGGATCTGGGCGTTGGAGAGGCGCTGCTGAAGCGTGGTGATCTGTTCGGTCATCGTCGTGCAGGGCAACTCGGCGTTCCCGGTGTCCATGTTCCCGCGGACTCATGAGACGCGGTTCTGCGGCGACTGGCAGGGCTCGACCTATGGTGGCGGCGACGATGGCGAACGTATCGTGGTCGCCTTCCCCACCGCGGTTTCTCGCGCAGCAGCATGATGCGGGCGGCAGCGTCCCACCCGGACCTGATCGCATTCGCGGAAGCCCTTGCACGGGCTCACGTGGTGCGGGACATACAGGCTGCTCGCAAGGAATCGCCCCGTGCGCACCGTCATCTACGCTCGCTACAGTAGCCAACTCCAGAACCCTCGTTCGATCGAGGACCAGATTGCTGCGTGTCGCGAGCGGGCAGCCCGTGAAGGTTGGACGATTGCGGGCATATACGACGACCATGCAATCAGCGGCGCCGCAGGGCTGGATACGACGCAGCGGCCGGGGCTGCATGCTATGCTCGCCCATGTCGAGGCTGGCGGTGTCGACCAGGTTCTCACCGAAGCCACCGATAGGATCGCGCGTCATCAGGGCGACGCCTTCGCGGTGCGCGAGCGGCTTCAATATGCCGGCGCTCGCCTGTTCACGCTGATTGATGGTGAAGTCGACGAGATCACCGGCACGATCAAAGGCCTGTTCGACGCCCGCATGCGCAAGGACCTCGCGCACCGGGTCAGGCGCGGGCACGTCGGCAACATCAACCAGGGCCGGGCCGCATCGGGCATCGCATATGGCTACCGCCGCGTGCCGCACCTCGACGAGCGCGGCGAGCCCGTTCGCGGCCTGCGTGAGATCGAGCCTGATCAGGCGGAGATCGTGCAGCGCATCTATCACGAGTACGCGGCTGGGCAGAGCGCGCTGGCTATCGCCAAACGGCTGAACGTCGAAGGCATCTCTCCGCCGAGGCGTGGAATCTGGCGAGCCTCGACGCTGATTGGTCACCGCGCGATCGGGTTCGGCATCCTCTGCAACCCCATCTACGTCGGCCGGCTGAGCTACGGCCGGAGCAAGAGCGTCGTGGATCCTCGCACTCGCGAACGTCGGACCAAACCCGGCACGGGCGGCATCCACGAAGGATGGGCCCCTCACCTCCGCATCATTACCGATGCGCTGTTCGACCAGGTGCAGGAGCAAATCGAGCGCCGATCATCACCAAGCCCCGAGCGCCAGCGCCGTCCCAAACACGTGCTGTCCGGCATCGGTCAGTGTGGGATATGCGGGAGCAACTGGATCATCACCCGGAAGGGGTATTGGGGATGCAGCCGGGCCGACGCCGGTCACGCGTGCGCCAACCGTCGGCTGATCCGGACCGAAGAATATGAGCGACGCGTCCTGGACGAGTTGAAGGGGCAGATGCTCGCACCCGACGTCGTGTCCGCTTACCTGCGTGAATACCACCGTGAGCATGCGCGAGTGACGGCCACCATGGCCAAGGATCGAGATCGCACTCAGCGCAAGTTCGACGAAGCAGCGCGCAAGGTGCAGCGCCTGGTGGATGCAGTGGCGGCCGGTGGCAGCGACTTTGCCGAGATCCGCGAGCTGCTCACCGGAGCGAGAGACGAGCGCGATCGGCTGGCCAAGGAGATGGCGAGCATGGAGGCGCTACCGATCCTTTCGCTTCATCCCGGGCTGGCCGACCAGTACCGCCGCGAGGTTGCCGAACTGGAGCAGTCGCTCGCGGACGAAGCCACACGGCTTGAAGCGGTGCCGAAGCTGCGAAAGCTGATCGCACGGGTTGTCGCGATCCCCGCGGACGCGCCACGGGGAGTCGCTCTGGAGGTCGTGCGGCAGATCGACGAGGTGCTGAAGCTCGCCGTCCCCCGGCTCAGTTCGTCGCTGTAGGTCCAGCGAGTTTGTTAGCCTGTGTCCCGGCCAGCTTTTCAGCACAATCGAGGCATTCGGCCAGCTTCAACGCCAACATGGTTTCTTTTGCTTCGTCAGCGCAGCGCAACAATTCACTTAGTGAATCGATCATTGATTTAAGTTGCACACCCAATCCTATCCACGCCACGGACCCTGACGGATCAAGCTGGCATAGCTTAGCCCTGGGCTTTAGCTTCTTACCATCAAATGAAATTAAATCGAACGCAGATAAATGACCATTTTGTCATAGCCCTGCTGTGACAAGCTCGCCGGCTTATTACCATTGGGGAGAGCTGTCAGTCCTTCATCAGCCAGAGCACGCATCCATTGCAGGCGTACCGTAGAAGTGGATTCTGAATTTCGATCGGTTTCAGGCGCCGCGCCTAGAGGATGAGGGGCCTGCACGAACAAACTGAGTAGCAGTTCCCAAGCGTGATCCGTTACCAACTTCATACCAAACATCACGCTGCGTCGCTCGTGATCATCGTACAGCTTCCTAGCCTTCTCACGTAGAAGGGGGTGTTCGTCATCAAACTGCATATATTGGTCTTTGTAATGGCGTCCACGCGCGCTCAGGTAGGCCTGCATCTAGTCGGCGAGAGTGCCGAAGCGTGCCGAGCACGAGGAGCGCAAGCATAGGGTAGCCAAGGAATGCAGGAGCCCTGAGGTAGACGACTGGCAGGATGGTTGGATCGAACGCACGCACACCATGCACGCCGACATCCAGCAGATGAAGGGCAGCGATGTACATGGGCCAGTAGCGATCAGCTCGCGCTGCCACTGCCATCAGGCCGATCATAAGCGTGACATCTACCGCAAGGCCCCACGTGTTCACCTCGGCGTAGGTGCGTCCGGGATAGGTGACCGCCGTGCTGGCAAGAGCCGCCACGAACAGCATGATGCCGACTAGACGCTCTGGCGCTCCTCCCCGGTAAACGGCGTGAGCGGAGACGAGCGCCAGAGCAGCATAGAAGACAAGAATGTGCGTCACTGCCACCTATCCTGATGTGCGTATGATCAGGCCACGGCCAACGTAGGACCGACCACCGCAATGTCGGAGGCTTGGGGGGGACAGTTCGTGTCGCCAAAAGCATGAACGTCATAACCGAGCGAGTCGCCAAGCCGGCGGAGGAGCCGATGGCCGTCAGCGCTGTGTCCGAGGGCATCGCTGATGTGCAACGTCACCCGGCTCATCTGCGAGATGAACTGGTGGCCAGTCAGCGGAGGAAGACCCTCGGCGCTCGATGCCGCTGCGAACGCTGCGTTGACGCGTGCGCTTGCGGCATAGCTGTCGCGGATCAGCCGTTCCATATCCGTTAGGGCGTTTGCGAGCTCATCAAGGTTGGCATGACGCGCCAGGTCATCGCGTCGCTCGACCAGCGACAATGTCAGAGGCGAGGCGGACGGTGTCTGCGAGGACGCCGAACCCGACTGCGAAGACGAGAGCGATGATGGGGATCCAGATGAGGCGAGCGAGGGGGCTGAGGTCATTGTAGGCGGCTCCTGTCGGGCGGAAAGGAACCAGCTTTCGCCACATGGGCATAGCTGGTTCGCTGACCCCAGTTGCCGGTGAAAGCGACGATTTCCCTACCCCTACAGGATCGAGTTCGAATTTTTGGGGGATCTTCATGCCTTGCTCGAAGGCGTGCAGCTGTTCGGCCGCATCAACTCGATCGCGCGCACGAAGGATGCGGATCGCCTCGGTGCAGTAGGTCCCGACCGTGCCGACCGACAGGCCGAGGATCGCCGCGATCTCCTTCGTGCGCTTGCGGTCGTAGGCCAGCCGCAGGCATTCTCGCTGGCGAGGTGACAGCCGGTCAAAACGCTGGTCCGTGAGGATCGTCATATAGATTAACTAGGACGGAACGGCGACGCTTGCGATCCAGAATGTTGCCCGGACACAAACACGCGCGTTTCAGAAAAATACGTCGTCGCCCTCCGCCTTCGGCCTCCTGTCCCTGTCATGGGTTCGGCCGTGGCGATGTTGAAGCTGCGGAAGCGGCGGCCGGAGCTTTCGCTATGGCAACTGCCAAGTGAAGCGGCCGCTGCGCATGACTGTTAAATCGCCCTGAGCGATCACGTCCATGCCGATAAGAAGATCAAAATCGCCGTTGTCTCTGAAGTCTACGCCGTTTACCTCGTCGAACCAGTAATACCCTCGCACCCCGTCGTCATCGTAGATCGCGGCTAGGGCGAAGCGGTACTGGTTATGGTGTTCGATGCTGGAGACCCCGCCTAGGCGCATTTTTCCTCGCGGCCGGAGTCCCATGGCCTGCGCGGCGCTACGGGTGATGCACGTCCTTTGTGCACCGGTGTCGATCAACCCACGGAGTGCGCTGACCGAACTGGATGCTATAAAGGGTGTTGGTGCAACGCCAGGGACCACAATTTGCGCAGGCTGCACCGCTACATCGATTAAAATCCGGCGGTGCCGATCGACCGCTCCTGCGATCGTCCGCACCTAGGCGATAACGTGGGAGAAGAAGCCGAGGTCCACCACCTCGTCAGTCACTTCCTGGATAGAGAACATGTCGTCTTTGTATCGCGCCATGCCGTTGCCTTCAGCGACGCTGGCGCTGGGGTAAAATTCGATGATCTCTCCATGGCGCAGCAATGCCCACTCGCCTTTTCGAGCAGGCAGGTACTGCTGAACGAGGCGCTGGAAACTGTCGAAGTTCCCATCGATCTCGTTTTGAAGGGCGTTCATGGCGGGGGCTCCCATGGCTGTTAGAGATTCCTAACACGCTGCGATTCTCGCATACAACCGCTAATGATCCCTATCGGTGCCCTTTGAGACTTCCTGACACTTCCTGGTACTTCCTGAAGCGCCCTGAAGCCGCGTTGCGGTAACGCCTAGTGCGTTGAAGCGCATGCCAAGACGATCGTCGTCCGCACCGCGCTCGGTGCGGGCATGCCGCTCGCGGGCACGGGCTGCGCCATTTCGGTGCCGATGCTGGAGTCGATCGCGGGCCAGCGCAGCGGCGATCCCTTCGATGCGGACAGTCTGACCGAAGATTACGAACTCGGCCTGCGCATCGCCGAACTGGGCGGCCGGGCGACGTTCGCCAGGGTTCGCGACGAGGATGGCGCGCTCGTCGCGGTGCGTGCCTTCTTCCCCGCCACGATCGATGCCGCGGTTCGCCAGAAGGCGCGGTGGCTGACCGGGATCGCGCTCGCGGGATGGGACCGGACGGGCTGGTCGCGCGCGGCGGCGATCGGCGATCACTGGATGCGAATGCGCGACCGGCGCGCGCCGCTCGCGATGCTGGTGCTCGCGATCGCCTATGGCGCGCTGGTCTGCTGGGGCGCGGACGGCGCGCTGCGCTGGGGGCTCGGCGAGCCTGGGGTCGCGATGCATCCGTCCTGGCTGATCGCGGTCAACACGGCGTTGCTGATCTGGCGGATCGGGTCGCGGATGGCGTTCACCGGCGCCGCCTATGGCTGGCGGGAGGCGCTCTGGGCGGCACCGCGCTTCGTTGTCGGCAACTATATCGCGCTGCTGGCGGCGCGGCGCGCGCTGTTCCGCTATGTGGCGATGCTGCGGGGCGCGCCGACCGTGTGGGACAAGACGGTCCACGCCTTTCCCGCAGAACTGGTCGCAGAGGGTCGGTGAGAGACGGGCGGCCGCTTCGCTTCCTCACTGTCACGATCGTCGGTTGGGTGGGCTTGCGCGCGGCGATGCTCGTGCCGGGCGCGGAACCCCTGGAGCCGCTGATGCGCGCGTTGGCGCCGCCGCTCGTCGCGCAGATATTCCTGCCTGAAGCGGCGGCGTTCGCACGCCCGACGCCATTCTTGCACGTCGCTCCGCTCACCCGCGTGCCGCGTGCCGAGGCGCCAGTGGCGCCACCCGAGAGCCCGCCCGAGTCGCCGCCCATGACCGGAGGCCCGGTTGCCGTCGCCGCGCCACGATCGATGCCCGGCATCCTGACGGCGCCGCTTCGGCCGACGCCGATCGCCGCAGGGCCGGGAAGGCTCGCCGGCAGCGCGTGGCTGCTGGCGCGCGGCGGCGCGGGCGGCACCGTGTCGGGCGGGCAGCTCGGCGCCTCGCAGGCCGGCGTCCGGCTCACCTACGCGCTGGGCCATGGCCGGCGCGTGGCGATCGCCGCGCGGCTCGCCACGCCGCTGAGCGGTACGGGCAAGGAGGCCGCGATCGGACTGGAATGGAAGCCGACTCGGTTGCCGTTCCGCCTGATCGCGGAGCAGCGCTTCGTGCTCGACGGCGGGCGCGGAGGACCGACGATCGGGGTGATCGGTGGCTATGGCCCGGCCGAGATCCTGCCCGGCGTCCGCATCGAGGCCTATGGCCAGGCGGGCGCGATCGCCCGCGACGGGGTGGAGGGGTTCATCGATACCGCCGCGCGCCTCACCCACCCCACCGCGCGGATCGGCCATGCCCGGCTCGATCTGGGCCTCGGCGCCTGGGGCAGCGCGCAGCGCGGCGCCGCGCGGTTCGATCTCGGGCCCACCGCCGGGCTCGCGCTGCCGGTGGCCGGGCGCAACCTGCGGCTGGCGCTCGACTGGCGCCAACGGCTGGCAGGTGCGGCCCATCCCGGTTCGGGGCCAGCCTTCACGATCGGCAGCGACTTCTGAAGCCCCTCGCGGTCGTCCGGCGACGGCCCAGGAAAGCAATTGATACTCACTCGCATCAGCGCTATATGAAGTTCATGGCCTCGCACATCAGCCTCGAAACTCTGCCGCGCCGGTGCCAGGCGACGGTCGAGACGATCGAATGGAACCGCCTCGGTGCGCCCGAAGCGCGCCGCCTGCGCGAACTCGGCTTCGACGAGGGCGTCGGGGTGGAGGTGCTGCACCGGGCCACGCTTGGCCAGGGCCCGATCGCGTGCCGTATCGGCCGCATGACGGTTGCGCTGCGCCGTGCGGTCGCCGCCTCGATCCACGTCGCGCCCCTCGCCCACTGACATGCATGCCGCGCCCCTGGTGGCGCTGGTCGGCAATCCGAATGCCGGCAAAAGCGCGCTGTTCAACGCGCTGACCGGCGCGCGGCAGAAGGTGGGCAATTATCCCGGCGTCACCGTAGAGCGGCATTCGGGACGGCTGATCCTCGAGGATGGCCGTCCGGTCGAGCTGGTCGACCTGCCCGGCGCCTACAGCCTCGATCCCTCCTCCCCCGACGAGCGGGTGACGCGCGATTTCGTGACCGGCACGCAGGCGGGCGAGCGGCTGCCCGATGCGCTCGTCGTGGTGGTCGACGCCGCCAATCTCGACAATCACCTGCGCTTCACGCTCCAGCTCATCGCGCTCGGGCTGCCGATCGTCGTCGCGCTCAACATGGTCGATCTGGCCGAACGCGACGGGCTGACGCTCGACGCCGCGCTGCTCGCGCGCGAGCTGGGCGTGCCGGTCGTCCCCACCGTCGCCGTCCGGCGGCGCGGGATCGACGAGCTGAAGGCAAAGCTGGGCGGCATGGTCGGTGCGGGGCCGGCGCGGCTGCGCGCCTCCGACGGCAGCGTGCAGCAGGATATCGTGACGCTGCAACGCCGCGCCCGCGTCATCGCGCGCGCCGCCACCGTGGCCGAATCGCCCGTACGCCGGTGGACGAACGCGTTCGACGCGGTGGCGCTTCATCCGGTTGCCGGGCCGCTGCTGCTCGTCGCGATCATGTTCGTGATGTTCCAGGCGGTGTTCACCGCGGGTGCCGGACCGGCCGATGCGATCGCCGCCGCGTTCGATTCGGTGGGGCAGGCGATCAAGGGCATCATGCCCAACACCGTGCTGCGCTCGCTCCTCACCGACGGCGTGATCGCCGGGATCGGCGCGGTGGTGAAGTTCCTGCCGCAGATCCTGATCCTGTTCCTCTTCATCCTGGTGCTGGAGGCGAGCGGCTATATGGTGCGCGCGGCCTTCCTCATGGACCGGATGATGGCCGCGGTGGGCCTGTCGGGCCGGGCGTTCATCCCGCTGCTCTCCTCCTTCGCCTGCGCGGTGCCCGGCATCATGGCGACGCGCACGATCGAGGACGAGAAGGACCGGCTGACCACCATCCTGATCGCGCCGCTGATGACCTGCTCCGCCCGCCTGCCCGTCTACACGCTGGTGATCGGCGCGTTCATCCCGAACCGGCAGGTGCTGCCGCTCGTCGGGCTGCAGGGGCTGGTGATGCTCGCGCTCTACGTCATGGGCGTGGTCGGCGCGTTCGTGGTGGCGCTGATCCTGCGCAACACCGTGACCAAGGGCGCGTCGTCGGGCTTCATGATGGAAATGCCCAAATACCAGATGCCGCGGCTGCGCGACGTGGGGCTGGGATTGTGGAGCCGCACCGAAATCTTCCTGAAGCGCGCCGGCACCATCATCGCGACGACGACGATCGTGCTGTGGGCGCTGCTCAGCTTTCCCCGGCCGCCGATCGGCAGCCCGGTGTCGAGCGTCAATTATTCGGTGGCGGGGCGGATCGCCAATGCGATCGAGCCCGGCTTCCGTCCGATCGGCTTCAACCGCGACATCGTGCTCGCGCTGATCCCGGCGATGGCGGCGCGCGAGGTGGCGGTGGCGGCGATCGGCACGGTCTATGCGGTCGATCATCCCGAAAGCGATGCGGGGGGCGAGGCGATGGTCGCCGATCTGCGCGGTCATTGGAGCCTGCCGACGGCGCTCGCCTTCCTGATGTGGTTCGTCTTCGCGCCGCAATGCATATCGACCATCGCGGTGACCCGGCGCGAGACGAACGGGTGGAAATGGCCCGCCTTCATGGTTGGCTATCTGTTCTTTGCCGCCTACATCATGGCCGGAATCACATATTGGCTGGCGGTGCTCGCCGGCTTCTGAAGGGGCGTCATATGGCGGGCAGCGTCAACAAGGTCATCATCGTCGGCAATCTGGGCCGCGATCCCGAAAGCAAGTCGTTCCAGAACGGCGGCAAGGTCGTCAATCTGCGCATCGCCACGTCCGAATCGTGGAAGGACAAGATGTCCGGCGAGCGGAAGGAAAAGACCGAATGGCATTCGGTCGCGATCTTCAACGAAGGGCTGGCCAACGTCGCCGAGCGATTTCTGCGCAAGGGATCGAAGGTGTATATCGAAGGCGCGCTGCAGACCCGCAAATGGCAGGATGCGCAGGGCCAGGACAAGTACAGCACCGAGATCGTGCTTCAGGGCTTCAACAGCGTGCTGACGATGCTCGACGGCCCGAATGGCGGCCAGGGTGGCGGCGGCGGCGGCGGTGGGAGCCGCGGCGGCGGTGACGACTGGGCCGGCGGTGGCGGCGGCAACGATTTCGGCGGCGGCCCTTCGGGCGGTCGTGGCGGCGCCTCCTCGGGCGGCGGTTCGCGCGGCGGGTTCGGCCAAGGCGGCGGCGGTGGCGGCTTCTCGGACGATCTCGACGACGACGTGCCGTTCTAGGCCCGGGCCACGACCCGCTTGACCATGGCCGATGCGGTCGATCCTTCGTCGGAAGCCGAACGCACGCGCGTGATTTCGGCTTACGACATCGAAGCGGTGCGCCACGAGGGCGCCCTCGACGACGTGACTGCTTTCGTGTCGCGGCTGTGCGAGGCGCCCGTTGCGCTCGTCACGGTGGTGGGCGAGACCGAGCAGCTTTTCCTCGCGCGCACCGGCTTCGCCATGACGGGCACGCCGCGCGACATCTCGTTCTGCACGCACGCGATCGGCCAGGACGGGCTGATGGAGGTGCGCGACGCCACGCGCGACCCGCGCTTCGTGAACAACCCCCTCGTCACCGGCGAGACGCAGGTGCGCTTCTACGCGGGCATGCCGCTCGTCACGTCGGACGGCGTGGCGCTGGGCAGCGTGTGCGTGCTCGACACGACGCCGCGTCCGGAGGGGCTCACGCCGCTGCAGCGCGAGGGCCTGACGATGCTCGCCAGCCTGGTGATGGCGCGGCTCGACGATCGCCGCGGCGCGATCGCGCGGACGGTCGATCAGGCGGCCGCCGCGCGCGCGTTGGAGGCGAGCGAACTGAAGTTCCGCACGCTGGCCGACACCATGCCGCAGATGGTCTGGTCGACGCTGCCGGACGGCTATCACGACTATTACAACGCGCGCTGGTACGAATTCACCGGCGCGCCGTCCGGCACCACCGATGGCGAGGGCTGGAACGGCATGTTCCATGCCGAGGACCAGGACCGCGCCTGGACGACCTGGCGCCACAGCCTGGAGACGGGCGAGCCCTATTCGATCGAATACCGCCTGCGCCATTTCGACGGCACCTATCGCTGGGTGCTCGGCCGGGCGCTGCCGATGCGCGACGAGGGCGGCGCCATCGTGCGATGGTTCGGGACGTGCACCGACATCCACGAACAGAAGCTCGCCTTCGAAGAGCGCGAGGTCATCAGCCAGGAGCTGAGCCACCGGATCAAGAACATCTTCGCGGTGGTCGCCGGGCTCATCAGCTTCGCCGCGCGGCGAACCCCCGCATTCGCCCCGATCGCGACCGATCTGCGCCACCGGATCACCGCGCTGGGCCGCGCGCACGACTTCGTGCGGCCGCACAGCGCGCGGTCGCGGCCGAGCGTTAGGCAGGACAGCCTCATCGGCCTGCTCGACGAGCTGTTCGCGCCCTATCAGCCCGAAGAGGGGCGCCATCTCACGGTGGACGGTGCGGACATCGCCATCGACGATCAGTCCGCCACGCCGCTCGCGCTCCTGTTTCACGAGCTCGCCACCAACGCGACCAAATATGGCGCGCTGGCCATCGAGGGCGGTCGCGTCGCGGTCTCGATCGAACAGCGCGGCGACACGGTGCGGCTCGTCTGGCGCGAGACGGGCGGCCCGCGCATCCTCGAAACGCCCGAGCAACATGGGTTCGGCAGCCAACTCATCGAAATGAGCGCTGTCCGTCAGCTGGGCGGGGCGGTCACGCGCGACTGGCGGCCCGAGGGGCTGGCGATGACTGTCCTGGTGCCGATCGAAGCGCTACGGCGGAACTGAAGCGCGCGTCCGTTCCGCTGCCCTCACTGCGAGACCGGGCCGGCGATCAGCCGCCGATCGGTAGAAGCGCGGTGCCGGGTGCCTGGCCTTCGCCCGCCAGCGCGGCGGCGGCGAGGATATCGGCTTCGCTGAACGGCTTGCGGATATAGCCCAATGCCTGGCCCCCCTGCCCGATCTGCGCGGGATTGGCGGTCACGAAGACTACTTTGATGCCATAATCGCGCGCGATGGCCTCCGCGATCGCGGGGCCCGTCGGCCCGTCGCGCAGATTGACGTCGACAAAGGCGAAGCTGCACCCCGGCGCGGCTTCGAGCGCGCTCGCCCGGTCGGCCGCGATCCCGCCCACCACATAGCCCGCATCGGTGAGGATGCGTTCGAGATCGAGGGCGACGAAGATCTCGTCTTCGACGATAAGGGCAGTCTTGCTCACGGCATTTCCTAAAGGGTCCGCGTTGGAACCTTTGCACGCGCCGCAAGTTCCGCGCAACCATTTCGGCTGAGCAGAAACACCGCATGTTCCGCCATCAGATTGGCCCCCGCCGCGGTGGTCCGCTTGCCGCGCGACAGGAACCAGGCGCCCTCCACCACGATCCCGCGGCCGTTCAGGAAATGGCGGAAATCGTCGATCGTCACGTGATGGATGTTGGGCGTGTCGTACCAGCGTTCGGGCAATAGCCGCGTCACCGGCATCCGCCCGCCCCACAGCAGCGACAGCCGAACGCGCCAATGCGCGAAATTGGGGAAGGAGACGAACGCACGCATGCCGATCCGCAACAGATGATCGAGCACGACATCGGGCGCGCGGGCGGTCTGGAGGGTCTGGCTGAGGATCGCATAGTCGAAGCTGCGATCGGGATAGGCGGCAAGCTCGATATCGGCGTCGCCCTGGATCACCGACAGGCCGCGCGCGACCGCGGTGGCGACGTTGCCGGGATCGATCTCCAGCCCGCGCGCGTCGACGCCGCGTCGGTCGCGCAGCGCCGCCATCAACTGGCCGTCGCCGCACCCGATATCGAGCACGCGCGATCCCGGCGCGACATGGTCGGCGATCACCGCCAGATCGGGGCGCAGGCTCATGGCGCGGCCTTCAGCGCGGCCATGAACGCCGGATCGAGCCGTTCCATGAAACGCTCCGGACGGATCGGCGAACGAAAGCCGACCGCTTCATACACGCCGTGCGCATCCGCCGTGACGAGGGCGAAGCGGCGAACGCCGGCCAAGCGCGGATGGTCGACGAACCAGCGCACCATGTCCCGCCCGAGCCCCTGCCCGCGCGCCGTTTCCTCGACCCAGACGTCGGCGATCCAGGCAAAGGTCGCGTGATCGGTAATCACCCGCGCGAAACCGATCTGTTCGCCATTTCGATACGCACCCAGCGGATGCGAGCCGGCGATCGCCCGTTCCACCAGGGCGCGTGCGATCCCGGGCGACCAGTAGCTGGAGGCGAGCCACGCATGGATCCGGTCCATATCGAGCTGGGCGGGATCGTCGGACAGGAGGATGGCGCTCATGCCGATGCCCTCAGAAAACCGTCGACGACGCGGTTGAGCTCGGGCGATTCGAGCAGGAACGCGTCGTGACCGTACGGGCTCGACAGCTCGACGAAGCTGGTCGGCGCTCCCGCCGCGTTCAGCGCGTGGACGATCGTGCGGGATTGCGCGGTGGGGTAGAGCCAGTCGGTATCGAAGCTGACGAGGCAGAAGCGCGCGCGCGACGCGCGAAAGGCGTTGGCGAGCAGCCCGCCATGCTCCTCGGCCAGATCGAAATAGTCCATCGCCCGCGTGATGTAGAGATAGGAATTGGCGTCGAACCGATCGACGAAGCTGATCCCCTGGTGCCGCAGATAGCTTTCCACCTGGAAATCGGCGTCGAAGCCGAAGCTCTTGGCCTCGCGGTCCTGCAGCTTGCGACCGAATTTCTCGGTAAGGCCGGCTTCCGACAGATAGGTGATGTGCGCCGCCATCCGGGCGACCGCGAGGCCCGCCGCGGGTGGCTCGCCATCGGCGTAATAGGCGCCGCCGCGCCAGTCGGGATCGGCCATGATCGCCTGCCGCCCGACCTCGTGAAAGGCGATGTTCTGCGCGGTGTGGCGCGCGGTCGCGGCGATCACGACGCAGGCGCGCAGCCGATCGGGCTGGCTCGCCGCCCAGGACAGCGCCTGCATGCCGCCCATCGACCCGCCGACCACCGCCGCCAGCACGCGCACGCCCAGATGATCGAGCAGCATCGCCTGCGCGCGCACCATGTCGCGGATGGTGATGACGGGAAAGCGCATCCCCCAGGGCACGCCCGTCGCGGGATCGATGCTGGCCGGCCCGGACGACCCCATGCAACTGCCGAGCACGTTGGCGCAGATCACGAAATGGCGCGCCGGATCGATCGGCCGCCCGGGCCCCACCATGCGCGTCCACCATCCGGGCTTGCCGGTGCGCGGGTGGGCCGAGGCGACATGCTGGTCACCGGTCAGCGCATGGCAGATCAGGACGGCGTTCGCGGCATCGGCATCGAGCGTGCCATAGGTCTCGTACGCGATGTCGACCGCGGGCAGGACGCCGCCGCCGTCGAGCCGCAGCGGCTGGGCCAGGGTCACGCGGCGCGAGAGGCCGAAGCGCGGATCGTCGGACATGCCGGCTGGCTAGGGCGCGGCGCTTTGCAACGCAAGCCGCGCGCCGCTATGGCCCGGCCATGACAGCCCCCGCCCCCAAACCCTGGATCCTGGGCATCGCGCCCTATGTTCCCGGCCGATCGACCACCGACGACGGCCGCACCGTCGCCAAGCTCTCGTCCAACGAGAACCCGCTCGGCACCAGCCCCGCCGCAAAGGCCGCGTTCGACGCCGCCGACCGCACGCTGGAACGCTATCCCGATGCGGGCGCGGGCGCGATGCGCGAGGCGCTGGCGGGGGCGTACGGCCTCGACCCCGCGCGCGTGATCTACGGCACCGGATCGGACGAGATCCTGCATCTGGCCGCGGGCGCCTATGCGGGCGCGGGCGACGAGGTGATCTTCGTGCGCTATGGCTTTGCGGTCTACGAGATCGCGACGCGGCGCGTGGGCGCCGAGCCGGTGATCGCGGCGGACGCGGATTACGCCACCGACGTCGATGCGATTTTGGCCGCCGTGACGCCGCGCACGCGCATCGTGTTCGTCGCCAATCCGAACAACCCGACCGGCACGTTCACGCCGCGCGCCGAGATCGCGCGGCTGCACGCGGGGCTGCGCAAAGACGTGCTGCTGGTGCTCGACCAGGCCTATGCCGAATATCTGACGCCCGAGGAGGACGATGCCGGGCTGGCGCTCGCGATGACCGAAGCGAACGTGCTGGTCACGCGCACCTTTTCCAAGATCCACGGCCTTGCCGCCGAACGGATCGGCTGGGGCTATGCGGCCACGCAGGTGATCGACGCGATGCACCGCATCCGCGCGCCGTTCAACGTGACGACCGCCGGCCAGGCCGCCGCGATCGCCGCGATCGGCGATGCGGGCTTCGTTGAGGCGACGCGCGCGCACAACACGCGCTGGCGCGACTGGTTCGCCGGCGAGATCGGCACGATGGGCCTGCACGCGGTGCCGTCCAAGGCCAATTTCGTGCTCGTGCTGTTCGAGGGCGCGTTGACCGCGGAGGCGGCCTATCACGGGCTGATGGACGCGGGTTACATCGTGCGCTGGTTGCCCAATCAGGGCCTGCCCCAGGCGCTGCGCATCTCGATCGGCACCGAGGCGGAGACGCGCGGCGTGACGGATGCCTTGCGCCGGCTGGTCGAGCGGGCGGGCTGATGCTGCCCTTTGCCCGCGTGTCCATCCTGGGACTCGGGCTGATCGGATCGTCGATCGCGCGCAGCGTGCGTGCGCGCATGCCGACGGTGCGGCTGACCGGGCATGACGCCGATCCCGACGTACGCGCGACCGCCGACCGGCTGCAGCTCTGCGACGACATCGCGGAGAGCGCGGGCGCGGCGGTGATCGATGCCGATCTCGTCATCCTGTGCGTGCCGGTCGGTGCGATGGGCGCGCTGGCGGCGGCGTTCGCCGACGATCTGCCGGCCGAGGCGATCGTCAGCGACGTCGGCAGCTGCAAGGCGGAGGTGGCGCGCGCGCTGCGCGAGGCGCTACCGGGTGCGGTGATCGTGCCCGCGCACCCGGTGGCGGGCACCGAGCGCAGCGGCCCCGAGGCGGGGTTCGCCAGCCTGTTCCAGGGCCGCTGGTGCATCGTCACCCCCACCCCCGACGCGCCCGAGGGCGCGGTCGAGCGCGTGCGCGCGTTCTGGGAGCGGCTGGGCGCGGAGGTGGAAACGATGACGCCCGAGCATCACGACCGCGTGCTCGCGATCACCAGCCACCTGCCGCACCTGATCGCCTATACGATCGTCGGCACCGCAAGCGACTTGGAGGCGGTGACGCAGTCGGAGGTCATCAAATATTCGGCGGGCGGGTTTCGCGACTTCACGCGCATCGCCGCCTCGGACCCGACGATGTGGCGCGACGTGTTCCTCACCAACCGCGAGGCGGTGCTGGAAATGCTCCAGCGTTTCAGCGAGGATCTGAGCCAGCTGCAACGCGCGATCCGCTGGGGCAAGGGCGACGAGCTGTTCGACCTGTTCACCCGCACCCGCGCGGTGCGGCGATCGATCGTCGAGCAGGGCCAGGACGACGCCGCCCCCGATTTCGGGCGCACCCACGGGTAAAGGGGATGGCGTTCGTTCGATCGCGCCCGCCCATCCCGTTCGTGCCGAGCTTGTCGAAGCACGCTTGCGCCGGCGAGCCCTCGCATTCGGTACAGGCCCTTCGATAGGCTCAGGGCGAATGGGAGAGGTACAATCCCGCGCGCGGCTGAAATCACACGGTCGGGGTCGCGACGACGCGCAGTGGGGTTCACGCGGCGGCGCGGAGATGTCGTCCGCGCGGCAGCGCGCCGTTATCCGACACTCAGGTGATGAAAGGCCGCTGGCGCGACAGGTGGCTGACCTCCTCCGCGCCTACGCGTGAACACCTGCTTTTCAGAGCGTCCGACTACGGCCGGTCCAGCGCGTTCATCGCGGCGTGCACCCGCGCCTCGATCTCCTCTCGGCCCAGACCCGGCGGGATGACCTCGCCGAAGCGGAAGGTGATCGTGCCCGCCCGCTTTGCGCCCTTCTTGGGCCACAGCACGCCGCTGTCGCACGCGACCGGCACCGTTGGCAGCGCGAGCAGGCGATAGAGGCCGGCAAAGCCCGATTTCAGCGGCGGCTGTTCGCCGGGCAGGACGCGCGTGCCTTCGGGGAAGATCAGGATCGATCGCCCCTGCCCTTTCGCCAGCGCCGCCTCGCGCATCATCTTGCGCAGCGCGGTGGACGAGGCGTCGCGATCGACCACCAGCGCGCCGTAGCGCCGCGTCGCCCAGCCCCAGACCGGAATGTCCGCCAGCTCCTGCTTCAGCGCCATGGCGGGGCCGTCGAGCATGCGCTGCAGCTCCATCGTCTCGAACATCGCCTGGTGCTTGGCGGCATAAAGCGCCGGCCCCTCGGGCAACACGCCCTCGATCCGGACATGGATGCCGAGCAGCACGCGCGTCGCCCAGGCGTGGAACCGCGTCCACACCGTGGCGTGCGCGATCACCGCCTTTTGCCCGAAGAGTGCGCTGACCGGCACCGTCGCCACGATCGGCACCGACAGGCCGTAGAAGATCGTGCGGAACACCAAAGTGCGGATCCAGGCGATCACGATCCCATCCCCGACCAGAGCGCCACGCGGCGCAGCAGCAATTTGTCATATTCGTTGATCGTCGTCATCAGCCGCGGGTTGCTCGGCACGCCGTCGCCCAGCACCACGGTGCCGCGCGGCGCGGCGGCGCGCAATTCCATCGTCGCGCGCGCGACATGCCAGTCCGAGGTGACGAGCCGGATCGTGCGATAATGGTGTTCCAGCATCCAGCGCGTCGTCTCCTCGGCGTTGGACCGCGTGTCGACCGCCTCGCGCCCCAGATCGATGCAGCAGGCGAAGAGCGCGGGCGAAGCGCGATATTCGCGCGCCAGATCGCGCGGGCGCACCCCGGCGCCTACCCCGGTGACGAGCATCCGCTTCGCCCGGTGATCGCGCAGCAGCGCCAGCCCGCGATCGATCCGCCCCGCCCCGCCGGTCGGCACCACGATGCCGTCGGTCGTCCCCTCGTCCAGCGGCCCGGGGAGCGTGAGCATGAAGACCGCGAAGCCCAGCGCCCAGAGGATGCCCAGCACCGAGAGCGCGCGCACGATCACAGCGTGCGCCGCAGACGCGTGACGACCGCCACTCGCGCGACGATCGTCGCCAGCAGCACATAGGCCGGCGGCAGTAGCGCGAGCACCACCCAGTCGCCGGTCGCGAGCGTCACGTTGCCCAGCAGCTCCGATCCGAGCGCGGCCAGCCGCGTGCCCACCAGCAGGATCACCGCCACCGCCGCGATCCCGCCGATCGCGCCGCCGATCGCGGCGTCGCGCGCCAGCCG
The DNA here is from genome assembly GCF_026540835.1 of Sphingomonas sp. GC_Shp_6. Lineage (NCBI taxonomy): Bacteria > Pseudomonadati > Pseudomonadota > Alphaproteobacteria > Sphingomonadales > Sphingomonadaceae > Sphingomonas > Sphingomonas sp. GC_Shp_6. The sequence continues at coordinate 44,189 of NZ_JALNUO010000001.1, forward strand.
GCGCTGGAACAGCCGCGCGACCTGCACGTCCGTCGAGCCCAGCATGTGCATCACCTCGATCGTCGCGCGGTGAGTCTCGAGCCCCGCGCGCGCGGCCAGCACGATCACCGCCGCCGTGGCCGCCGTCATCAGCGCCACCAGCGCGATAGCGAGCAGCACCATGGTGTGGAGCACGCCGCTGACGGGGCTCATCCAGCTTTCATGCGCATCGACGCGCACCCCCGCCAGCGGCGCGAGCGCGGCGCGGACGCGGCCGGGATCGCCGCCCGCGGCCAGATCGACGTCGATCATCGCGGGCACGGGCAATTCAGGGTCCGCGCCGTCGCTGCCGAGCCACGGCGCCAGCAGCCGGGCGAGTGCGGCATGATCGACCGGCTGCACGCGGGTAACGCCGGCCACCTGACGCAGGATCGCCGCCGCGCGCGCCGCGGTCACGTCGCGTCGCATCGAATCACCATCCACCACCTGCACCGTCAGCCGCCCGGCCAATTGCCGATCGAGCAGCCGCGACGCGCCCGCGGTGGCGAGCCCCATGGCGGCGGCGAGCAAAGTGAGGAACAGCATGATCGCCATCACCCCCGTCATCGCGCGAAAATCGCCCGCGGTGTCGAGCACCCGGCGTTCGCGGTGGCCCCGGTTCATCGCCACGCCCTCATCGGTCGCGCGGCGGCGGCGGATAGCGCAGCGCGCCGGTCGGATCGAGCAGCCGGCCGCCGTCCAGCCGCATCATCTGCGCGCCGGGGATGCGGCTGAGCAACTGGAAATCATGCGTCGCCACCACCACGGTGGTGCCGAGCCGGTTGAGCGAATCGAACAGGTGGAGCAGGCGCTCGGCCATGTCGGGATCGACATTGCCGGTCGGTTCGTCGGCGACCAGGATCTCGGGCCGGCCGATCACCGCGCGTGCGATCGCGACGCGCTGCTGCTCGCCGCCGGACAGCGTGGACGGCAGCGCGTCGGCGCGGGCCGACAGCCCCACCCAGGCCAGCATCTCGCGCACCGGCTGGACGATGTCCGCCTCGGGCACGCCCGCCACGCGCAGCGGAAGCGCGATATTGTCGTGCGCGGACAGGTGCGGCACGAGCCGAAAATCCTGAAACACCACGCCGATCCGCCGGCGAAACCCGGGCAGCCGGCCGCGCGAGAGCAGCACCGCATCCTCGCCGAACAGCCGGATCACGCCGCGGCTGGGGCGCTGCGCCAGATAGAGCAGCTTCAGCAGCGAGGTCTTGCCCGCGCCGCTGGCGCCGGTGAGGAAATAAAAGGCGCCGCTGCCGAGCGTGAAGCTGATGTCGGACAGCGTCTCCTGGCCCGTGCCGTAGCGCAACCCGACATTCTCGAACTGGACGATGTTCGCCATGACGGGAGCCGCTTGCCGCTTTCTGCCGGAGCCTCAAGAAGATCCATTCGCCTTCGCACGCCGCCCGCGCCGCTTCAAGCTTGCCAGCCGCGCGCGCGGCGTGGCAAGCTCCCGACCGGGGGAAGGCCACGCGTCCGTGGGCCTCGAGTGAAGCGTCCGCATGATTCTGGAATGTCCCGAGTGCAGCACCCGTTATCTGGTGCCCGACAGCGCGATCGGCGTCGATGGACGCACGGTGCGCTGCGCCAATTGCCGCCACAGCTGGTTCCAGCCGGCGGCGCCGCTGCCCGAGCGCCCCCAGCCGCCGGCGATGCCGCTGCCGCCGGTGGGCGGGGAGCCGGTATTCGCGGGCGCGTCGCCCATCTCGGCGCCATCGGGCGCCTCGCCCGTCGCGGCGCCCGCATTCCCGTCCGCCGCCACGCCCCCGTCTTCGCCGATCGCGATGCCGGCGTTCGCATCCGCGCCCTCCGCCGCGCCCGAGGTGATCGTCCCCGATTACGATGCCTTCGCACATCGGCCGCCGTTCCGCGCCAGCGCCAACATGACGCGGCGGTGGACGATCGCCGCGACGATCGGCGCGCTGCTGATGCTGGCCGCGGTCGCCGCGATCCTGCTCTCGGGCACGCCGGGCCTAGCCGGCAAGCTCGGCATCGGCAGCGAGGAAACCGCGCTGCGCCTGAAGGACAATCCGATCGAGCGCCGCCAGTTGGAGAACGGATCCGAGCTGTTCGCGGTGAGCGGCCAGGTGACCAACCCCTCCGCCAGCCGCCAGCGGGTGCCCGATATCCGCGCCGAGCTGCGCGATGCGCAGGGCCGGATGGTGTATAGCTGGACGATCGCCCCGCAGCAGCGCACGCTGGCGCCCGGTGGCGCGATCGACTTCAATTCGGCCAAGCTCGACGTGCCCTCAAATTCGAAGCGGCTGGAGCTGAGCTTCGCGGGCGAGACGCGCCGCTGAGGCGCCGACGACGAAAGGACGTTGCAGCGCCGGTTTCACCCTGCTAGGGGCGCTCGCCTACCTGCTGCCGGCCCGGTCCGGCAGAGTTCATGTGCGGTCGTGGCGGAATTGGTAGACGCGCAACGTTGAGGTCGTTGTGTCCGAAAGGACGTGGAAGTTCGAGTCTTCTCGACCGCACCACCTATCTGCAAAGCCGGGGCTCAGCCGCCCGATCCATCCAGGATCTGCGCGAGCGAGGCGAGCGGCAGCGGCGCCACGAAGCGGAAGCCGAAGCGCCCGTCATAGGCCCAGCACACCGTGCCGAACAACGCGGTCGCGCTGTCGGTGAGCGTCACCTGCCCGGCCTGGCCGCGCTGGACGGGCGATGCGCTTTCCAGCTTCACGCCGCCGGGCGAAATATCGAGCACATGCGCCTTGAGCCGCTCGCCCCCCAACCGCAGCGACGCCGCGGTGACCAGGGGAAAGCGCGGCGTGCGCGCCACCAGCCCGTCGTCGCGCTTGATCCGGAACACCGCATCGACGTCCTGCCGTTCGTCGAATTCGCAGCCGGCCTTTGGGCCGCGTACCCAGCGGACGGTGGCGGCGATCGGCGGCAGGCCGCGCACCTCGACGTCGATCCGGTCGCCGACCGCGGGCATGGCGGTGAAGCGCGCCATCAGCCCGGTCGGCGAGATGTCGTGGACGAGGCAGGCGGAGATCTCGCCGCGCTGCATCACCTTGCCGACCAGCAGCACCAGCGCGTGGCGCTTGCCCTTGCGGCGCTGATCCGACCGTACGGCATTGCCGTCGTCGGCGTTCGCATCATCGATCCCGACCATCATTCCCATGTACCCGATCCAGGTTAATTTTCCTTCGCCGCCGGCGCCGGTCGCGCCCGCGCCGGCTCACCCGGAAGCGACCGCGCCGTCGCCCGGATCATGCGCGCGCGAAATTTCACGCGTTGCCACATGGTTGCGTCGTCCAGCCGCCAGCGCGCGATCGCCTGCGCGGCGAGCGAATCGATCAGTTCCTCGGCCGCGCCGGGAGTCATCGCGGCAAATTCTACGGCGAGCCGCTCCAGATCGGCGCGGTCGGTGATTCGGTGCGGGGCGGAAAGCGAAGGCAGAGGGAGAAGCATCGTCAGTTCACCTGTACGCGGTAGCGAAGTCGAAAGCTGGTGCCGGCGGCATGGGTGCCCGTCATCGTCACGCGGATCGCGCGCACATGGGCATCGCAACCCGCAGCGTCGGCCACGGGAACATAGGCCCAGCTCGATCCGTCGGAGAATTCCAGCCCGTCGCTCGCGCTGGCCAGCGACGTGAAGCGATAGGCGAGCCCCGTCGCGAGCAAGCCGGTGCCGAGCAGGCTGCCGTCCCCGAATTCCACCGGGCCGCTGCCGCTCGCGCCATAATCGGCGATCCGCAGCTTCACCGTGGCGGGGATCGTCTCGGTGATTGCGATCGACCCCACGGGCGCGATTCCGTTGGCGACCGGATTGGTGACCATCAGCGCGTAATCCACCGTCGCCCCCGGCAGCGCCTTGGGATTGGCGGTGCTGACCGAATCGGCGACGACGCTGCTCGACTTGACGAGCGTGAGCGGTGCGGCCGGCGCAACGGCTGCGGCGAAGGCGGCGAGCAAAGGCGCCAGGAGGCGCTTCACGAGCCGCGCCCCGTCAACGCCCGGGCGGCATGGCCGAGGCTCGCCTGATCGAACTTCAGCCGCATCGTCACATAGGGGCCCGCCCGGGTGTAGCGATCCGCCTCGAAATCGCGGTCGCGATAGCCCGCGACGTTATAGCCCGCGCTGATCCAGACATTAGGCGCCGGCGACACCCCCGCCGAGGGGCCGCCGCTGAAGGAAAAGGCGCCCGCGCTCCAGCCATGCTGAACCGAGCCGGCGACACCTAGGTCGAAGCGGCGGCCGATGTCGCGGCGCAGTTCGAACCCGGTCACGTCGACGAAACCGGTATAGGCGTCGTCGGCGAAGCGCCCGGCGATATATTTGGCGCCATAATAGACGGTCACCTCCAGCGCATGGCGCGCGCCTTCGGCGCCGCTGCGATAATCGATCGCGAGATTGTTGATCGCGCGCGTCGTCACCTGATCGCCCACGCCGCCGGCGCTCACGCCCAGCAGATTGGTGTCGGTCAGCCCCGCATCGGCGCGTTCGTGGCGCAGTTCGAGCCGTTCCAGCAGCGACCAGCGGCTGTCGAGCGGGCGCAGCGCCAGCGCGATGTCGGCCGAGGCATAGGTGCCCTGCGCGCCCGCCGCGTCGCGCAGCGTATAGGCCTTGATGCTGGAGGCGAGCGTGCGCCCCTCGCCTAGCGTGCGCAACATGTTGGTGGTGATCCCCCAGCGATCATTGGCATCCGAGCTGCGATGCTCGAGCCGGCCGTTCCACGACCAGCGCGCCGCGCGATAGGTGGCGCCGAGCGTCGCGGCGGCATAGCGGCCATTGGTCTGATCCTGCCCGACGAACCCGCCCGAGGCGGCCGGCTGGAAGGCGTTCACCTGCGCACCCGGATCGATATGGCCGCTGATCGTGCTGCTCGCATCGAGCGTGGCGTCGATCGTCCAGCGCCGCCCGAGCGGCAGCGATTGCGACAGGCCATATTGGGCATAGGTGCGCTGGCCGTTCTCGCCGACCGCCTGCTGGTTGAGCGTGCTCATCAGCTTGGCACCCGTCCACGGTGCGACGTCGAAGCCCAGCCGCGCGGTGTGCGCGACGAAATCGGCGCCGTCGGCGATCTCATAGCCGCCGATCAGCCGGATGCCGGGCGTGACGCGGTACGAGGCGGTGAGCTGGTGGCGGATGGGGAAATCGACGCTGTCCTTGTCGCCGCCCGGCGCGAACTGCGTCTGGCCGCCCACCACCAGCGCGCCGTCGAACAGCGCGCGGCTGCCGCCGAGCGTCAGCAGGCGCGAATCGCGGTCCTTGCCGTCCAGCCCGCGATCCTCGGCGATCTGCACGCCCGCGAACAGCGTGTCGGTGCCGTGCCGCCAGTCGATCCGCGCCTCGCCCGCGGTGCGCTGGCCATCGCCCACCAGTTGCGCCTGATTCCACGCCACCGCGGTGACGCTGAGCGCATTGCTCCACCGCCAATGTGCGTCGAAGCCGATCTTGCGCGTGCCCGCCTCGACGAAATTCTGCTGGCCGACGCCGAAGCCGCTATCCTGCCGGCGGACATAGCCGAGCATGTCGAGCCGGCCGCCATGGTGATCCAGCTCGGCCAGATAGGCATGGCCCGCGGCGAGCCCGCCCTTGCCGCCATCGGCGAATTCGGCGCGGATCTCGGTCGTCCGGGTGAGGTGCGCCTTTACGTCCGCGCCCAGCACGGTCGCGCGGCCGATCGTCTCGTCGCGGATCGCGCCCAGGCCCAGCTCGACCCGGTCGCCCGCCAGCCGCGTCGCGACGCGGGCGGCGGCGGCGAGCTTGGCGGACTGGCCGCTCTCGACCTCGTAGTCGACGACGATGAAGACGGGGTTGAGCGCGGCGTCGCGGCCGAGCACGGGTTCGCGGAAGCGGATCGTGCCCATGTCGGGATCGATGTCGTAATCGATGTGCCGCGTGAGGCTCGTGCTGGAGACGATCACCTCGGAACGGAAACGGTCGCGCACCTCGATCGTGATCTTGTCGCTGTTGGGCACGATGCCGCGCGCTGCCAGGCGATAGGGGCCGGACAGGCCGCTGCCCTGGATCTCGTCGCGCGCGTAACGCTGGTCGGTGTGCGCGGCGAAACCGGTGGCGCGGACCCGGCGGCCCTCATAGGCGGCCTTCACGCCGTTCAGCGTGCGATCGTAGCGCAGCAGCTGCGTGTCGGTGAAGCCGGTCTCGAAATCGCCGAACAGCGCATAGGCCTCGCGGCGTTCCAGACGGACATAGATCTTGCGGCGGGTCGGCGCGTCATAGCCCTGGAGCGCGCCATCGCCATAGACGGTGTAATAGCGGTTCGGATCGATCGTGCCGAGCAGCCCGCGCGTCGGATCATAGGCGCGCTTGCTGTCATAGGCGATCGTCAGCAGCCACGATCCCTTCACGCGACCCTTGGCATAGAGCGCAAGCTGACCATCTGTAGTGACGCGGTCGCGGTCGGCGCGGGGCAGCGCCTCGTCATGCGCGCGCAGCACGTTGTAGCCGAGCGTTCCCTTGCCGAAGCCGACCAATGTCCAGTCGCGCGCGCTCGCCGCCAGCCAGGCGCGGATCTCGGTCTTGCGCTCCACTTTGTCGTCGGTGAGCGTCACGGTGACGTGCGCGGCGCCCGCCTGCGTGGTCGGCTGGAGCGCGACGAACGCCAGCCCGTCGTCGCCGACGACGCGCGCGGTGGTGGCGCTGCGCTCGCGGCCGGCGAGCTGGCGGCCCTGTTCCAGCGCGGCCTCGATCGCGGCGGTGTAGGGCGCATCGACGCGGAACGGCACCAGCGTGCCCGCCTGCACCGGACGCCCGGCCTTGTCGATCACGCGCACCGCGATCAGCGGGCGGGTGAGACCGTCGGCGACGAGCCGGCTGTGCGCGGGATCGAACACCGCGGTGCGGCCCGCGCCCGAGACATGCACGCCGCGCTCGAGCGTGGCGACGGTCGCCCCCCGCGAATCGAGCACCCGCGCGACCAGACGGTTGTCGCCCGCCAGCAGCGGCAGGCCGCTCCATTTCGACACCGCGACGCCGTGGCCATCGGTGTCGGTGGCATCGAAGCTCAGCGGATCGACCTGGGCGCCGTTGACGGTAAGCGCGACCCGCTGATCGGGGGCGTGCTTGATCGCGACGCGCAGCACCGGCGCGCGCGGGTTGTAATCCTCACCCGGGAACAGCCAGCCGGTGCCAGGCGTCTGCCCCGCCAGCCAGTCGCGGTTGCCCGCGGCCACGGCGTCGTCCGCGACCGCGATCGGCAGAGGCTGCACCGCCGCGGCGGCCTTGCCGGTGGGCGCGAGCTGGAAATCGACCCGCTTCATCAGGCCGCCACTGGCCTCGACATAGCGCGCGATCGCGCTGCCGGCGCTGCGCGTATCGCGGTCGCAGGCGACCGGCGCATGCGTGGCAGGCACACTCTGCGTGTCGAGCTGGACGACGTGCGTGCCGGGGCGGACGCCCTCGAAATGGTAGAGGCCGTCGCGATCGGTGACGGTGAAGGTGCCGTCCTCCAGCAGCAGCCGGATGCCGGGCACGCCGCGCCGGTGATCGACGGGATCGCCGCACGCGCCCTCGGTCACGCGGCCGATCAGCGTCATCGCGTCGGTGAAGAGCAGCGCCCCCAGCCGCACCGACGCGATCGCTTCGTTGCTGGCGCCGCCCGAGACCTGGGCGCGGTTGCGCGCCTCGCCGACCGGCGCGCCGGGCGCGACCGTCACCAGATAGCGGAGCTCGACCGATGCACCGGGCGCGAGCGCGGGCACCGCGAAATCGAGATCGCGGCCATTGGGGGTGACGCCGGGCTCCGCACCGCCGCGCGTGGATCCGCGCGTATAATGCAGCCCGATTGGCAGCGTGTCCGCGATATGGAGCGCGCCGGAGGGCGATTTGCCGCGATTGGCGAGTTGCAGGCGATACTGAATCACGTCGCCGGGCGAGGCATCGCGCACCGACGCGGTCTTGGTCAGCAGCAGCGGCGCATCGCCGCTGCGATCGATCGGGATATCGGCATAAAACGGATCGGGCGTCTCGAGCGTCAGCACCCCGCCATAGCTCGCCTCGTTCAGCACGAAAGGATGGCCGGACGGATCCTTGAACGCGGCGAGCGTCGCGTGCGCGACCTTGGACGGCGCGGCATAGCCTTCGGGCGGTACGACCTTCAGCGTATATTGTCCCGGCGGCACGAGGGGGAAGCGGTAACGGCCGGTCTCGGCGGGATAGATACGGCCGCGCGCATCGGTGACGCTCGCGCCGCTGACCACGGTGGAGGGATAGCGGCTGACGCCGTCGTCGCCATAGACGCTGGCGGGCTGACCCTGTGCGTCGAGCAGTGTGACGGTCGCGCCGTCGACGAGTTGGCCGTTGGCCGAATCGAACACCAGGCCGGCGGGATCGATCAGCAGCTGGATCGTCGAGGCCAGGCTGTAATCATCCTCGGTGAACGACAGGGTGATCGCGGCACCACGCTGGTTGCGGATCTCGCAGGGATCGAGCGCGGGGTAGCGGCCGGTCGCGGTCGCGGGGATGCCGCCGGCGAAGATGCCGGTGTCGGCCCCGGTCTCGATCAGCACCAGCGTGGTGTGGATCGTGCCGACCTGAACCGCGATCGTCGCCGTCTCGCGCGTCAGCGGATCATGGTTGCCGGCCTGATTGTCGAGCACCAGGATCATGTCGGTATAGATGTCCACCGCCTTGGCCAGCGGCGAGGCGGCATAGGTGGCGGCATCGATCGGCGCGGGGGTGAATTGCGGGACGCTGCCGCCGGTGTCGCACGCCATGCCGGTAAAGGCATAGCCGGGGGGCGGCAGGTGGAAGCTCAGCACCGTGGGGCGCTTGGCGATCGCCACGTCGAAGCCGACGGTGTTCGACCGTACCAGCTGTTCGGCGGCGCCGTTGCGCACCGTGAGCGTGGCGGTGTTCTCGACATGCGTCTGCGCAAAGGCCGCCGCGGCAAACGCGGAGCAGAGCCCGAGCAGCAGCGCGAGCGCGCGCAAGAGGCGATGGGACAAGGGCATGGCGAAGGGTTTCCCGGCGCGCGGGGGGGAGCGCGCCGGGAAGATCGGTTCCTCTTGGGAAAGGGGGTGTTAGTTGATCGTCACGCGGAAGCTGGCGGCGACGGACGTGCCGCCGGCCAGCGTCGGGATCGTGGCCGTCACCGTCTTGGTGCTGGTGTTGTACGATCCGCCATAGAGGCCGGTGGTCGATCCATCGTCGGCGACCGGCAGGCCGCTGACGAGGCACGCGCCGCCAGCGCCGATGCCGCCAACCGTGATCGATCCGGGCACATAGCTGGTGTTGGCGGGGATCACGTCGGTCAGCGCGACGCCGTTGGCCGGCACCAGCAACGTGCTGTTGGTGACGGTCAGGCAATATTGCACGACGGCACCCGGCAGCGCCTTGGGATTGATCGCGTTGACGCCGTCCGAGAGAACCTGCGCGGTCTTGACGACCGTGAGGTTCACCGAGCGCACGCCGACTTCATAGGCGAGATAGGCCCGCGCCTGGCCGTTGCGCGCGATATCCGGGCCGATGCCATCCGAATCATTGTCGGCAAAGACGACGTCGACCGTGTTGTCCTGGTTCAGGATGTTGAGGTCGGTCGGCACCAGCGCGGCCCCCAGCGTGCCCGACGTGCCGCCGGTCGCCACCGTCGCGCGGAGCGAGACGAAGGCGAGGTTTTCGCCCGCCGTATTGGGAATGTCGCCGACCACGAAGACGGTCGCGGTGCCGTCCTCGGGCAGTTCGTCGATGAACGTGGCGGTGTCGGTGCCTGGGTCATAGGTGCCGTTGCCGTTCGAATCGACGAATACCTTGAGGTTCGTCGCATCGAAATTGTCGGTGCCCGGAAGGACGCCGAGCGAGACGATCTGATCGGCCGACAGGATGAAATCCTGCGTGCCGTTGGTGTTGTTCGTCACCTTGAACGTCAGCACCGCGCCGGTCTGGCCCAGATTGACCTGGGTGTTGGTGGCGGGGCTCGCGACGACCGTCAGGTTCACCTTGCGGTCGACCACGAAGGTCGCGGTGTTCGACGTTGCGGTCTGCGCGGTGCCGTTGACGGTGAAACTCGCCTGCGCGGTGTTGCTGACGAGCGTGCCGGCGGCGGTGCCGGACGTGGATTGCGCATGCGCGGTGCCGGCGCATGCCAGCGCACTGCCGGCGAGCAGCAGGCACCGGAGCCTGGTTGCGATCATAATGGGATCCTCCTGTTATGCGAGCGGGTTACGCGGTCACTTCAACGCGGCCTGGAAGGCGAGTTCGCCTTGCCCGCCGGCCGCGAGCGGGGTGGAAAGCCGCCAGCGCACCGCGGTCACGTCGTCGGGGCGGGCGGGGCGACTGCCGCCGCCGGGCAGCGCGACCGTCAGGGCGGCGAGCGTCCCGTAGGTGCGCCCGTCGACGGACAGTTCGGGGGCGGGCGAGCCGGCGCGCGGTGCGCGGTAGGCGATCGCAGGCGGCAGCGGGTTGGCGAGCACCAGGTTCGCGATCGGCTCGCGGCCGGTGTTGCGATAGCCGAGCACGAAGACGACGCGGTCGCCGGGCACGACGCGCGCGGGCTTGGCCAGCGCGACCCGCGTGGTGCCGTCCGCCGCGGCGGTGCGCGTCTCGACCAGCACGGTGCTGGTGACCTGCAACGGGCCGGCGAGCGCGGGTGCGGCGCTCAGGGTCGCGACGGCAAGGGCGATCAGGGGATGCACGGGCATGGATGAACTCCTCATTGGATCTGAACCTGAAACTGGATGCGGCGGGTGACCGGGCGCGGCACCGGGCCGAGCGCGACATGGACGGCGCTGCCGTCCCCGGCATCGGCCAGCGCGACGCCGTCGAGGCGCAGCGAGCCCGCGACATAGCGGGTGCCGGCGGGCACCGGATCGTCGATCCGCGCATCGTCGGCCGCCACCGCGAACCCGGCGTCGAGCACATAGGTGACGATCGCGCCGCGCACCGGGCGGCTGCTGCCGTCGGGGGCGAGCACGCTCTGCGACTTGACGAGCGTGGGCGGCGCGGCCGCGGCGACGGGGATGGCGAGCGTGGCCGCGGCGCCGGTTACGCCGACCACCGCGTCGCCGCCGCCGTCGCCGCGATCGGCGATGACGGTGCCGGGCGTTCCCGAACCGGTGAGCGCCACGGCGCCGATCGTCACCACGCCGCCGGGCGCGACCGCGCCGGTATCGGCGACGATGACGAGCGCCAGCGTGGCGCCGGGGGCGATCTCGGGAGTGTGGCCGTCGGTCAGCGCCGTATCGACCGCAGGATCGTAGCGGCCATCGCCGTCGCGATCGATCGCGACCGTCGCCGCGCCGCCGGCAACGCCGGAAACCTGGATGGCGAACGCCTCATGGCCGTTGCCGCCGTTCGCGAGCAGCACGGCGACGGGCGTGCCGGCGCCCTGGGGCAGCGGAGCGGTGGCGGCGCGCGCGAGCGTGACGTCGAGCCGTTCGGCGACGATCAGCGCGACGCTGTTCGAGTCGACCGCCTGGATCGCGCCCGCCGAACCGTAACGCGCCGTGGCGATGTTGGTGATCCGGCTGCCCGCATCGGTACCCCAGGCGGGCGAAGCCGCAAGCACGGCCATGGCGACCGAAAGCGCCGTGGCACCTCCGCTCATCCTGCCATGCTTGTGCGATGCCGCCATCTTTGCCTCCGACTCGATGTCGCAAACAAAAATGGCTGACCGTTGTTAATTAAAGACTTTTAAATCGTTTTGACAACGATAGTGAAAGTGGTTCTACTGAAGAACCACCGTGGTTTTATTATCGCTGCCTGGAACGACTGCCAAACCCATCGGGCCGACGTCGGTTCCATCTTGTTCGAATATTTTGAAATCATGTCGATCGGCGTGGATCAGCGGCGGACCTCAGGGCCGGCATCGCGCGCGCTCAGCGGACGGCATGCTCCAGATAGCGGCTGACTGCCGCCACGCCGGTATCGCTCAGCGACACTTCGATCCGGCGCCGGTCGAGCGGATCGGCTACCCGATCGAGCAGCTTCAGCTTGGCAAGGTGATCGATCCACCGCTGCGACGTGGTGACGGGCGCATCCGCGCAGGCGACGAGCGTCTTCACGTTCAGCGTCCGCCGATCGACATGCGCGACATAGAGCGCGAGCAGCATGTCCCATGCCGGTTCGTGGAACAGTTCGTCGGGCAGGAAATCGCGCCGGGCGCGGCGCTCGTCGAGCAGACGTACCGCGCGCGCGCGATGATCGATGTTTGCCGCTCCAGCTTCATCGGATCCGCGTACGACCACGGCCTGCTCGGCCCGGCCGCTAAATTCCGCCGCGACCGCGTGCAGGCGGGTCGTCAGATCCTTGATAAGCGCGACTACCGCTTCCTGTTCCAAAGCGTCACCTTTCGCTCGCCCCCTCGCCCAAGATTTCGCACCGAAATGGTATTTATCCGGTCAGTATCCTTGTGCGTCTATGCAAACGTAACGCGATGCGCCGACGCTGGCTATGGCCGAAGCAATTGGAAATCCGTATTTTCGTCAAAACCGCATCCAGAAGGATATGCATTATCGGCATGGCCGTATCTCCGATAAGGGATAACGCGTGACCACAGCCCAGAAAGAGCCGGCCACCCGCACCGTTCAGGGCACGAACTCCGCTCCCCGAACGTTGGCGCATCTCGCACCGGAAAGGATTTCGTGACCGCCTATCTCAATGCCGTCGCCAGCGCGGTGCCCGATCACGACATCCATGCCGCCTTCATCGGCTGGGCGCGCACGCGGGTTGCGCCGGAAACGCTGCGGCTGTTCGATCGGATGGCGGCGCGCGCCGGGATCGGCCATCGCTGGTCCGTACTGCCACGAATCGGGGATGCGGGATCGCCCGTCGGCCCGGGCGGCTTCTATGCCGAGGGCATGCCCGGCACCGCCAGCCGCATGGCGATCTATGCCGAGGAAGCGCCGCGACTGGCGATCGCCGCCATTGCCGCCCTTGCGGACCGTATCGCGCTCGACGGGATCACGCATCTCGTGGTCGCGAGCTGCACGGGTTTCGTGGCGCCCGGGATCGACCAGATCGTGGCGCAGGCGATCGGCCTGCCCCCGCAGGTCGAGCGGCTGCTGATCGGCTTCATGGGCTGTTATGCCGCGGTCGCCGCGCTGCGCAGCGCGCGGCACATCGTCCGCTCCGATCCGGATGCGCGCGTTCTCGTGCTGACCGTCGAGTTGTCGACGCTCCACCTCCAGGATGCGCACGCGATCGAGCCGCTGCTGGCGATGCTCCAGTTCGGCGACGGCGCCGCGGCCGGGCTCGTCACCGCCGATCCCGCCGGCTTCGCGCTCGACACGCCGTTCGCGACCACCCTGCCCGATTCGGCGGAGCTGATCCGCTGGGCGATCACCGATACCGGCTTCGCCATGCACCTCTCGGGCGCGGTGCCGGGCCGGATCGCCGAAGCACTCGCCGAGCCGGAATTCGCCGCCGCCGCGACGGGGGGCCGCGCACCCGCGACGATCGACGGCTGGGCGGTCCATGCCGGCGGGCGCTCGATCCTTGATGCGGTGGAGAATGCGCTTCATCTGGCCCCCGACGCGCTCGACGACTCGCGCGCGGTGCTGGCGGCGAACGGCAACATGTCGTCGGCGACGCTGATGTTCGTGCTCGAGCGGCTGCTGGCCGGGCCGCGCGTGGAAAACGGCGTGGCGCTCGCCTTCGGTCCCGGGCTCGCGGCCGAGGGCTTCGCCTTCCAGAGCGCCGCATGAGCCTGCGCGTGCGGGCCGAGGCCGAAGAGCTGATGGACGCCGACGATCTCGACGCCGGCACCTATGCCGCGGTGGTCGGCGATCTGGCGAAGGTGAACCGCGCGACCCTGGCCGCGCGGCCGACGCTCGCGTTCCTGATGCGCGCGATCCGGACGAAGCGGCTGCGCCTGCTGGACGTGGGGTTTGGCGACGGCGACATGCTGCGGCGGATCGCGCATTGGGCGCAGCGGCGCGGGATTGCGGCGGAGCTGGTCGGCATCGACCTCAATCCGCGCAGCGAGGCCGCGGCGCGCGCGCATACCCCGGCCGATCTGCCGATCCGCTACCTGACCGGCGATTATGCCGCGCTGGGCGGCGAGCCTTGGGATGCGATCGTCAGCAGCCTCGTCGCGCATCATATGAGCCATGCGCAGCTCGTCGCGTTCCTCCGCTTCATGGAGGCGCATGCGACGGCCGGATGGTTCGTCAACGATCTCCACCGCCATGGCTTCGCGCATCGCGGCTTTCCCCTGCTGGCGACGCTCGCGCGCTGGCACCCGATCGTCCGCCACGACGGCACGCTGTCGATCGCGCGCTCCTATCGGCCCGCCGAATGGGCGCCGATCCTCGCCGAGGCGGGGATTGCCGACGCCCGCGTGTTCCGCGCCTTTCCGTTCCGGCTGTGCGTCGAACGCCGGCGCTGATCGTCGGCGGCGGGCCCGCGGGCGCGGCGACCGCGATCGGCCTGGCGCGCGCGCGCCTGCCGCATCTGCTCGTCGAGCGGGCGCGCGAGACGGGCGATGCGCTGTGCGGCGGCTTTCTCAGTTGGCGGACGCTGGAATCGCTCGAACGGCTCGGGATCGCGGCCGATACACTCAACCCGGTGCGCGTCGGCCGGGTGCGGCTGTTCGCCGGATCGCGCGTCCGCGAAGCCGCGCTGCCGCAACCCGGGCTCTCGGTGTCGCGCCGCCGCCTCGATACCGTGATGCTCGCCGCCGCCGTCGCCGAGGGGGCGGCAGTGGAACGCGGCGTGGAGGTGCGCGCGATCGACGCCGATGGCACGCGCACCGCGGACGGCGCCACGATCGCCGCCGACGCGCTGTTCCTCGCCAGCGGCAAACACGATGTCCGCGGGCTGGCCCGCCCCGAGACGGCGCGCGGCGACGATCCCACGCTCGGGCTACGCATCCGGCTCGCGCCGCATCCGGCCCTGGCACGGATGGTGGGCGATGCGGTCGAGCTTCACCTGTTCGACCGCGGCTATGCCGGCATCGCGCTTCAGGAGGATGGCGCCGCCAATCTGTGTATGGCCGTCCACCGCTCGCGGTTGCGCGCGGCGGGCGATCCGCGGGGGCTGCTCGCCGAACTCGCGCGCGCGCATCCCGCACTGGGCGAGCGGATCGCGTTCGCGGACGATGGCGCGCGGATCGATGCGATCGCCAACGTCCCCTATGGTTGGCGCGAACGCGGCGGCTCGGCGGGACTGTTCCGGCTGGGCGATCAGGCGGGGGTGATCCCGTCGCTCGCGGGCGAGGGCATGGGGATCGCGATCGCCAGCGGCATCGCCGCCGCCGCCGCCTATCGCGACGGCGGGGCCGCCGGGGCGGCGGCGTGGCAACATGGGTTTGCGCGGCGGCTCGCGCGGCCGATCGGCGTGGCCGGGCTCGTTCGCCGCGTCATGGAGAGCCGGTTCGCGCCGCTGGCCACGGGCCTGGCGGGGCCGGACCTGATCCAGATCATGGCAAAGCTGACCCGGATCGCGCCGTAGCGGCTTGACCCGATCCGGCCCACGCACGAACATGGGCGTCATGGACCAGCTCAATCTCTCTGAAGCCGAGTGGCGCAGGAAACTGACGCCCGCCCAATATCATGTGCTGCGCGAGGCGGGCACGGAGCGGGCCTTCGCCGGCGTGCTGACCGACAACAAGCTGCCCGGCCTCTATCGGTGTGCGGCCTGCGCGAACGATCTGTTCGAGAGCGCGGACAAGTTCGATTCGGGCTCGGGCTGGCCGAGCTTTACCCGGCCGATCCGCCCCGATGCGGTGAGCGACCATAGCGACACCAGCCACGGCATGACTCGCACCGAAACGCGCTGCGCGCGCTGCGACAGCCATCTCGGCCATGTCTTTCCCGACGGGCCGCCGCCTACCGGGCTTCGCTATTGCATGAATTCGATCGCGCTCGAATTTCGCGCGCGGGCGCCGGGCACCGCCACTGCGTGACCGCTTGTAGGCGCCGCGCTTAACGCGTAACCGCGCATGGCAAATGGCCCGTGCGCGTACCCCTCGTTCCCCCTGGCGCCGCCGCTTCGTTCGGCTGGTGCAGGTCCTTGTCGGTCTGGCGGTCATGGCCGCGATCGGTCTCGCCATCGCGGTGTATGTCGCGCGCGAGCAATTGCCGAGCTTCGACGAGCTGAAATCCTCGCCCAACGGCCAGATGATCCGCGTCCATGCCGCCGATGGCAGCGTGCTCGTGTCGCTCGGCCCGAGCTTCGGCGAGTGGATTCCCTATGACCGGATCCCGCAGGTGATGCGCGACGCGACGGTGGCGGTCGAGGATCGCCGCTTCCGTTCGCATATCGGCGTCGATCCGATCGGCGTGGCGCGTTCGGTCGAGGTGCGGTTCCAGCGCGGCCATTGGGTGCAGGGCGGCTCGACGATCACGCAGCAGCTCGCGCGCAACGTGTTCCTCTCCAGCCAGAAGAAGTTCGGCCGCAAGTTCCGCGAATGGATCCTGGCGCTCGCGCTCGAACGCAAGTTCAGCAAAGACCAGATCCTCGAACTCTATCTAAACAAAGTCTATTATGGCGGTGGCGCGTACGGCATCGACGCCGCGAGCCGCAAATTCTTCGGTTATGGCGCCGACCAGCTAAGCCTGGCCGAGGCCGCGGTGATCGCCGGGCTGGTGAAGGCGCCCTCCAATTATTCGCCCACTGCGGATGCCACCGCGGCGGTCGGCCGCGCGGGCGTCGTGATCGCGCAGATGGAGCGCAACGGCTATATCAGCGCGAGCGAGGCAGAGGCCGCCGATCCGCACGGCCTGAAGCTCGCGCCCGAGGCCAAGCAGAACAGCGTGCGCTATTTCACCGATTGGGCGCTGCCGCAGCTCGACACGCTGATCGATGAAACGACCGCGCCGCTGGAGGTGTGGACGACGCTCGACCCTGCCATGCAGCGGATGGGCGATGCCGCCGTCCAGCAGAACGTGCCCGCCGGCGCGCAGGGCGCGCTCGTCAGCCTCGATCGCGACGGCGCGGTGCGCGCGATGGTCGGCGGCACCGACTATGTGTCGTCGATCTACAACCGCGCGACCCAGGCCGTCCGCCAGCCGGGATCGGCGTTCAAGCTGTTCGTCTATCTCGCCGCGCTGGAGGCGGGGCACAAGCCCGGCGACACGATCGTCGACGAACCCGTCACGATCGACGGGTGGAGTCCGCGCAACGATTCGCGGCACAATAGCGGCCCGGTTTCGCTACGCACCGCCTTTGCCTATTCGCTCAACACCGTCGCGGCGAAGCTCGGGCAGGAGGTGGGCTTTTCGACCGTGGCCGACATGGCGCGCCGGTTCGGCATCACCACGCCCGTCAACACGCATCCCTCGATGGTACTCGGCACCTCGGACGTGCGGCTGATCGACATGACGCGCGCGTTCGCCAGCGTGGCGTCGAACGGGATCGCGGTGACGCCCTATGGCATCACCCGCGTGACCGCGAACGGCCAGACGATCTACACGCACGAAGTGGATCGCAGCCATGTGCTCGTCGCGCCCTATGTCGCCGCCGAGATGACCGACCTGCTGCAGACCGCGGTGAACACCGGCACCGGCCGCCAGGCGCAGATCGGCCGCCCGGTCGCGGGAAAGACGGGCACAACCACGTCGAACAAGGACGGCTGGTTCCTGGGATTCTCCAGCGGCCTGACCACCGGCGTCTGGATGGGCCGCGACGATGCCCGGCCGATCGCGGGGTTACACGGCGGCACCGCGCCCGCCCACGCGTTCGCCGCCTTCATGAAGCCCGCCACCGCCAACCGGCCGATCGAACAGTTCGAGACTCAGGTGACGATGCCCGAATGGCAGCTCGGCAACGAGGAAGACGCCTATTTCGGCCAGCCCGACAACGGCATGGCAGTGGATGCCGACGGCAACCCCGTGCAGACCGCACCCGCCCAGCCCGCCGACGACGGCCCCGCACCCGACCCGCGCGCGCCGGCGCCCAGCGACGATGCCGATTCCGCGCCGCCGCGCCAGGAGCTCAACCAGGACTGGATCGACCGCGTGACCGGCCGCGATCCCCGCCGCACCGCGCCGCCCGCTCCGCGCGAGCGGGCGCCTCAGGACGACCGGCCGAACCCGTGAAGCGCGGCGCCATGCGCGCGCAGCCATGCGCGTGCAGGCGTCGGATCCTCGCCATAGAGATCGGCGACGAGCGCGTGGAACGCCGCGCCGTGGTTCATGTGTACCCGGTGCGCGACCTCGTGCGCGACGGTGGCACGGCGGACCCAGCCGGGCGCCAGGATCAGCCGCCAGCTATAGCGGATCGTGCCGCTCGACGCGCAACTGCCCCACCGCCCGCGCGCATCGCCCACCGCGACCTTCGCTACGGTGACGCCCGCCTTGGCCGCATATTCGGCGGTTTCGCGCGTCAGCAGGTCGAGGGCGATCCGGGCGAGCCACGCATGGACGCGTCGCGGCAGCGTCTCCACCGGCCCCTGCGCGCAGAGCCGGTCGCCGTCACGCAACAAGGTGCGGCGCGCGCCGTCCTGCCAGTCGAGCCGGATCGGCGCGTCCGCCACCGTCATCGTCATGCCCGGCACGATCGGCTGCGCGGGCGGCAGCCGCGCGCGCTGCTCCGCCACCCATTCCACCTTGCCCTCCGCCCAGGCGAGCGCGGGCTTTAGCGCGGCACGCGGCGGCAGCGTCAGCCGCACGCGCCCACTGGCCGGATCGATCGACAGCCGTGTCCGCCGTGCGCGCGCGTGGCGAACGACCTCTAGCCCCTCGATCACCGCCGATCCGCCGCTCAAAGGATGCGGTCGACGACGAAATCCTCCAGATCCTCGCCGACATCGTCCTCGCTGACCGTCCAGCCGCGCACCGACTGCCCGGCGCGGTGCACCGCCTCGCGGTCGCCGCACACGAGATAATGCCAGCCCGGCAGCGGATCGCCTGCCGCACGCAGCCGATAGGCGCAGGTCGAGGGCAACCAGTCGATCCCGCGCACATTGCCCATCGTCAGCCGCACGCATTCGGGCACATAGGCACGCCGGTTGCGGTAATCGGAACATTGGCCGCTGCGCCGATCGAGCAGCCGGCATGCGACATTGGTGGGCACGAGCTCGCCCGTCTCCTCGTCCTCCAGCTTGTGGATGCAGCATTTGCCGCATCCGTCGCACAGGGCCTCCCACTGGCCGCGGTCCAGCGTCTCGATCGGGCGTTCCCAGAACCGGTCCATCAGTGCGCCCAACGCTCGATCTCGGCGACGATCGCCTGGGGATCCTGTTCGCTGGGCAGGAGCACCAGCGGTTTGCCGGAAGGATCCATCAGAAAGGCGACGCGGCTGTGATTGACCATGTAACCGCCGCCGGGCGCGGGATCGCCCTTGGCATAATAGACGCCATATTCTTTCGCGACCTTGGCGATCGCCGGCGCGCTGCCGGTCAAGCCGACGATGCGCGGCGAGAAGGCGCCGACGAACGCCTTCAGCACTGCCGGCGTATCGCGCGCCGGATCCACGCTGACGAAGACGGGCACGATCCGCGCCGCGAGCTTCGGATCGCTCGTCTCCAGCAGGCGCATCGCCGCGCCGATATGCTGCATGTCGACGGGGCAGACATCGGGGCAGAAGGTGTAGCCGAAATACATGATGCGGTAGCGCCCGGCGAAGTCCCGGTCGGTGACGGTGCGGCCATTCTGGTCGGTCAGCGCGAACGGGCCGCCGATCGCGGCGCCGGCCAGCGGTGCGTGCGCCGGAGGCTCGGCCGCGCGCGAACCGCAGCCTGCCAGTGCAAGCGCCATCAGCGGAAACATTCGGGACATGTTCATGACGTAGCCTTGATCTGATAGCAACCACGGCGCAAGTCATCCCGTCCGTTCTCGCCAGGAAGCCACCATGCCGCGTCCATCGCTCACCGCCGCCCTGCTGATCGCGCCAGCCCTGTTCGCCGCCGCCGTGCCGGCGTCCGCGCAGCTTTCGCAGTCTCAGGGCTATAAATTCCTCCAGGCGGTGAAGGACGGCAAGAACGACGAGGTGATCCAGGCCTTGTCCAAGCCCGGCAGCACGATCGTCAACGCGCGCGACGTGACGAGCGGCGACGGTGCGCTGGCCATCGTCATCAAGCGCGGCGACATGGCGTATCTTAATTATCTGCTGCAGATGGGCGCGGACCCCAATCTGCGCGACGGCAAGGGCAACACGCCGCTGCTGCTGGCGGTGACCGAGGGCGAGACGGACATGATCCCGGTGCTCGCCAAGGCCAAGGCCAATCCGAACCTCGGCAATGCCGGTGGCGAGACGCCGCTGATCCGCGCGGTGCAGCGCCGCGACCTGGCGATGGTGCGCGCGCTGCTGGCGGCCGGGAGCGATCCCGACCAGCGCGACTCGCTCGCCGGGCTGTCCGCGCGCGATTATGCCACGCAGGATCAGCGCAACCTGCCGATCGCCAAGATCTTCGCCGAAACGCCGAAGACCGCCAAACGCGCGGTGGCCGGGCCGAAATTCTGACCGCCGAAGCGGGATGCGTATCGGTCGATCCGGTTTTTCATCCGTTCGTGCTGAGCTTGTCGAAGCACGCGTTCTGCGACGGAGCCATCGCATCCGTGACAGGCCCTTCGACAGGCTCAGGGCGAACGGAGCATAGAATATCATGACATCCTAGGCGAGCGGCAGCACCGCCGCCTCGGGATCGGCCAGCGTCACCAACCGTCGCGCCGCGCGACGGGCAAAGGCCAGGGTGCCCCGTTTGCGGGCATGCGCGGCGAGCGGCAGCGTGTGCGCCTCGCGGACGATCGCCGCGTCATAGCGGTCGGCGACGATCACGCCGGTCCGCTCGGGCAGGAACGCGGCGCCGTCGAGCGGCGTGGCATCGAAGCCGGCCGGCACCGCCCAATAATAACGGTCGCAATGCGCGAGGTAATCGGGCCATTTGCCGTCGCCGAGCAGGTCGGCGCGGGAGACCTTGATCTCGACGATCACCAATTGCCCGCGCGCGTCGATCGCCATCAGATCGGCACGGCGCCCCCCTTCCAGCGGCACTTCGGGAATGGCGATCAGATCGTGGCGGAACAGCATCCGCGTCACGCCGCGGCACACATCCGCGGCGCAGAGCGAAGACTCGGGATGGTCCAGACAGGCGGCGGAGGGCGCGATCATGTCCGCCCGATTAGAACATCATGCGAACGCCGCCAAGGGGCCGACCGCGTCGACGGCCCCATCCGACCGGCGATCTCGCCGCACGATCAGCGATAGAAGATGTGGTTGCCGATCGCGGCGACCTTGGTCATCCGGGCCGATGCCGAGACGCTGCGCGCGTGGAAGAACAGCGCGTCGGGCGCGGGGCTGTCCCAAGCCGCGCGCAACGCCACCTTGGCGACCGCGAGCGCGGTGCGATAGGCGGCGCGCGACGAGTCGATCGACGGGATGATCCCGGCGTGCACGAACGAGAACTGGCCGCGCTGCGTCACGACCGAGCATACGGAGGTGGGGAAGCGCCCCGACTTGGCGCGGTTGATGATGACCTGCGCGACGGCGAGCTGGCCCGAGAGCGGCTCGCCCTTGGATTCGAAATAGACTGCGCCGGCGAGGCAGCGGGCATCGTCGTCGCTGCTGGTGTCCTGCGCGGCGACCGCGGCATCAAGGCTGTCGAAGGTGGCGGGCTGCGGCTTGGGCACATCGACGGGCTGAACCGGATCGGCCTGGGCGGGGGCAGCGGGAAGAACGGGGATCGCGGCCGGGGCGGGCGGCGTGACGCGGAACAGCGCCTGGGTCGTCGAATCGATCAGGGCGGTGGAGCCCATGATGGCGGTGCCCATGGCGCCGCGATCGATCTCGGTGGCTTTACCGGGGGTGCTCATCACGAGCCCGGCAAGCGAAAAGGTCATCACCGCGAAGGTCGCGGCGCGCTGCAAAATCGTCATTCACTCGAATTGTTATGCGGTTGGACCACGGACCCGACCATCAGGATGGTCGTCCGGGCATCCCCCCGACTGCGTAACCGTTCCGGATCGCACCCGAAGCGGCACAACGCCATTTGCGATGAGCCGACTTTGCCGGGGGAACTTTTCGAGTCAATGTTACAGCATCGTTTCAGCGGCGAACCGTTCTGCCGATGGGACGTCCAGTTCGATCACCCACAGATCGGGGTCGCGCCCGCGCCGCCGCTGCCAATAGGATTGGGGATCCTCCGACCGGTTCGACTCGATCAGCGCGGGCTCGCCGGCTGGTCCTACCCCCCGTTCCAGCACGCGCGTCGCGCCCGCCCGATCGACGATGCACACGAGCAGCCCGCCCGCCTGCGCATCGCCCCTGGCCAGCACGACGCCGATCCCGCCGGCATCGTTGGCCCGGCGCAGCAGGGCGCCGACGACCAGACCGGTGGGCAGCCGATCGTTCACCGGCTGCCATAGCCGCTGAGCCCGGCGAGCGCGATCCGCGACTTCATGAAGGTGCCGGTGCCGCGCGCCGCCTCTTCGCCGGTGGCGTCGATCAGCCGGGCATCCGCCACGAACACGCGGCGCTGGCCGCTGATCCAGCGCCCCTCGGCGACCACCGGCCCGGCGCGCAGCGGACGGGTGAAATGGAGATTGAACGCGGTGGTCAGCAGAAACCGGTCGGTCACCAGGCTGTTGGCCGCATAGAAGGCGGCATCGTCGAGCATCTTGAAATAGCTGGTGCCGTGCGCGGCGCCGCCGGCGTGGAAATGGCGCTCGTCGATCGTGAAGCGGATCCGCGCCACGCCCCGCGCCGGAATTTCCAGGATCGATTCGAACAGGCGGTTGATCGGCGCGGCGGCATAGAGCCGTTCGAGCGCGCGGAAATGCGCGTCCTCGCCCGCGCCGGATGGCAAGGGATCAGGCAGCGTCGCGCGCCTCGTCCGCGGTGAACAGCGCGTAGAGCGCATCGCGCGATCCGGCGCCGCGCAGCTTGGCGAGGAACGCCCGGTCACGCATTCGTCGCGAGATCCGCGCGAGCGCCTTCAGATGATCGGCCCCCGCCTCGGTCGGCGACAGCAGCATGAAGACGAGATCGACGGGCAGCGCATCCACCGCCTGGAACTCGATGCCCTGCGCCAGGCGCGCGAAGACGCCGGTCACCGCGGGCAATCCGGGAAGCTTGGCATGCGGGATCGCCACGCCGCCGCCGAAGCCCGTCGAGCCCAGCTTCTCGCGCTCGCCCAGCCGGTCCGCGATCGTCTTCGCATCGCAAGCGACGATCCCCGCCGCCGCCCCGCCAAGCTGCTGGAACAGCGCTTTCTTGTTGGCGACCGACACGCCGGTGAGGATCGCCTCGGGGCGAAGCAGATCGCTGAAATCGAGCATCGTGGTTTCCGGCATGCGGTGGCACGCGGTGGGCGCCATAGCGCCAACCGCGTGCCGACGAAAGCCGCAGCTCCCTATCCCATGTTGCCGGGGATCTCAGGTCAGGCGGCGCGCTGCGGCTCCACCCAGCCGATGGTGCCGTCACCGCGGCGATAGACCATGTTGTACGCGCCCGTTCCGGCATTCTTGAACAGCAGTGCGGCGGTGTTGCGCAGATCGAGCATCATCACCGCATCGGAGACGCTTGCATCGGGCACGTCGACCCGCGTCTCGGCAACGATCAGCGGCGCATCGCCGACATCCTCCTCGCCGGCCGGCTCCTGGAACAGCGTGTAGCCGGCATTGTCATAGCCGTTGGCCTCGGCCATCTCGACCGCTTCGCCCACGTGACGATCCTTCAGGCGGCGCATGTAGCGGCGCAACTGCTTCTCGATCTTGTCGGCGACGCCCTCGAAGGCGGGATGCGCTTCCTGTGCGTCGTGCCGGCCTTTCAGCACCAGGCCCTTCATCACATGCGCGACGATATCGCAGGTAAAACCGTTATCGTGCGGCCCCTTGCCGAAGGTGACCTCCGCCGAGATGGCCCGGGCGAAATATTTGTCGGCGATACCCTGAAGTCGGTCCTCGACATGGCTCTTGAGCGCATCGCCAATGGCGACCTGATGACCAGAAATCCGGATATCCATTCTCTTCTCCATTCGATGTCCGCGGCCCTGTTGAGTCCGCAGAAGGCGTCATCCGGACGCCGCGGCCCCCCATATCGGATCGTCGATCCGTTTCATGAACGCCGCATGGGCGGCAAGTTCTCCCTCGGACGCGGCGAAAATCCGTGGCGGGCGCACCACCCGGGGCGTCTTCGCCGCAACCGGGCCCGCCGCCGCGACGGGTGCGTCCGAGACGAGGCCCAGCCCGATCTGCCGCCCGCCGAGCAACTCGACATAGACCTGCGCCAGAAGCTGCGCATCGAGCAGCGCGCCGTGCAGCACGCGGTGGCTGCGATCGATCCCGTAGCGCGAGCATAGCGCGTCGAGCGTGTGCTTGGCGCCCGGATGCCGTTGCCGCGCGATCTGCAGCGTATCGACCATCCGCGTCCGGTGGCAGACCGGATCGCGCCGACACCGCGTCAACTCGCCGTTGAGAAAGGCGAAATCGAACCCCGCATTGTGCGCGATCAGCGGCGCATCGCCCAGAAAGGCGATCAGGTCGTCCACCGCCTCGTGGAAGCGCGGCTTGTCCGCCAGGAATGCCGCCGACAGGCCGTGGACCGCGAATGCCTCCTGCGGCATGTCGCGCTCGGGGTGATAATAAGCGTGGAAGGTGACGCCGGTCTCCACGCGGTGAACGAGCTCGACGCAGCCGATCTCCACCATCCGGTCGCCACCGGGAAAGCTCAGACCCGTGGTTTCGGTATCGAAGACGATCTCGCGCATCGGGCGGTTATCGCGCCGCCTTGCCGACGAGGCAAGCGATGACGTCGCGCACGGCGTCGCGCGTGTGGTTGAGCGGCACGTCGGTGCGGATCACGAAACGGGCGCGCGCCTGTTTTTCGGCATCGGGAAGCTGGCGTGCCAGAATCGCGTGGAGCTTGGCGGGCGTCATGCCGGGGCGCGCGAGCACGCGCTGGCGCTGCACCGACGGCGCCGCCGTCACGACCGCCACCACGTCCATCGCCGAATCGCCGCCGGTTTCGTAGAGCAGCGGCACGTCGAACAGCAGCAACGGCGCGCCGCGATGCGTGGTGCGGAACAGCGCCCGCTCCTCCGCCACGGCGGGATGGACGATCGCCTCCAGCGCGCGGATCGCCATCTCGTTGCCGAACACCAGCGCGCCGAGTGCGTCGCGATCGACGCCGCGGCGCCCGGTCGATCCGGGAAAGCGCGCCTCGATCGCGGGCAACAGCCGGCCGCGCGGACGCTGCAACCGGCGCACCGTGGCGTCCGCATCGAATACCGGCACGCCTTCGTCGGCGAACATCGCGGCGACAGTCGATTTGCCCATTCCGATCGAACCGGTGAGGCCGAGCGCGATCATGCGACCAGCAGCGCGCGCAACGCGTCGTCGCGCTCGCGCGGGGGCGCCGCACCGAACAGTATCTCGAACGCGAGCGCGGCCTGGCCCACCAGCATCTCCAGCCCGTCGACCGTCTCCAGCCCGCACGCATGCGCGGCGGCCAGCAACGGCGTCTCGAGCGGCGCATAGACGATGTCATAGACCAGCGCATCGTCCGGCAGGGGGGTCAGGTCGATCGCGAGCGGCGGCTGGCCCGTCATGCCCAGCGTCGTCGCGTTGACGAGCAAGGCACATGGCGGAAGCGCGGCGGTGAGCGGCAGCGCCTGCCCCTTCAACCCGAAGGCCGCCAGCAGTGCCGCGCCCTTCAGCGGATTGCGGTTGAGCAGGGTCACGCGGCCCACCCCAATCCGCGACAGCGCGAACAGGATCGCGCGCGCCGCACCACCGGCGCCGATCACCGTAACCGCCTTACCCGCCAGATCGCGATCGGCGATCGGCGCGTAGAAGCCGCCGGCATCGGTGTTGGTGCCGATCAGCGCGCCGTCCTGTCCGCGGAATACGGTGTTGATCGCCCCGATCGTGCCGCGCACGTCGCCCGGATCGCCGACATGATCGAGCGCGGCCAGCTTGTGCGGCACGGTGACGTTGCACCCGCACCATGCCGGATCGGCGCGCCGAGCGGCCAGCCACGCGCCCAGATCCTCGGGCGCCACGCGAGTGGCGCGGTAATCAGCGTCGATCCCCAGCGCCTTCAGCCAGAAACCGTGGATCATCGGCGATTTGCTGTGCGCGACGGGATCGCCGATCACCTCGGCATAAGGCTGGCTCATGAACGGGTTCCGCTTGGGGAAAGGGACGTCGCAACGGGATCGACCGGCGGCGCACGGTATCGGACCATCCGGTTCACGCCGGCATCAACCCGCGGACGCGCAGATAGCCGAGCACGGGCAGCAGCGGCAGGCCGAGCACGGTGAACTGGCTACCCTCGATCCGGTCGAAAAGCTGCGCACCCGGACCCTCGATCCGGTAGCAACCCACGCATCCGGCGATCGCGGGCCATTCCCGGTCAAGATAGGCGGCGATGAACGCGTCGCTCAAGGGGCGGACGTGCATCCGCGTCGCCTCGACATGACGCCAGACGGCGCGGCCCCCTTGCGCGATCACGGCACCGCTCCACAATTCGTGGCGCGCGCCGCTCATCCGGCGGAGATGCTCGGCGGCCTGTTCGCGGCTTTCGGGCTTGTCGAGCAGGCTGCCATCGGCGAGCGCCACCACTGAATCGCTGCCGAGCACCAGCGCCTGCGGATGACGCTGCGAGATCTTCACCGCCTTCAGCTCGGCGAGCGCATCCGCCAGGTCGCGTGGCGAGAGATGCGCGAGCGCCGCCTTGGCCGCGTCCTCGTCGACGCCCGCTGCGACCGCCTCGAACGATACGCCCGCCGCCGTCAGCATCGCGCGCCGCGACTCGCTTTGCGAGGCGAGGATCAGCGTTTCGGTCATTCCGCGACGATGCCCGGCGTGCCACGGCGTTCGTTGCACAGCGCGATGATCGCCGCGGCGGTCTCCTCGATCGAACGGCGCGTCACGTCGATCACCGGCCAGCCATGGTCCGCGAACAGGCGCCGTGCGAACATCAGCTCCTTCTGCACCGCATCCTCGTTCACATAGGCCGTTTCGGGTGCCTGGTTGAGCGAGAGCAGCCGGTTGCGCCGGACCTGGATCAGCCGGTCCGCGCTGGTGGTAAGCCCCACGACCAGCGGGTTCCTGAGCGTATAGAGCGCGGCGGGCGGCGGGCTTTCGACCACGACCGGGATGTTGGCCGTTTTATAGCCGCGGTTCGCCAGATAGATCGACGTGGGCGTCTTGGACGAGCGCGACACGCCCGCAAGCACGATATCGGCCTCTTCCCAATCCTCGTGCGCGATGCCGTCGTCATGCGCGATCGTGAACTGGATGGCGTCGACGCGGGCGAAATAGGCGGCATCCAGAACGTGCTGGCGCCCCGGCCGCGCCTTGGCCTGCTGCCCCAGCAGCCCCGACAGCGCATCGTTCACAGGATCGAGCGGGGCGACCACCGGAAGGCCGAGGCTCGCACAGCGCTGTTCGAGGATCCGCCGGCTCCCCGCGTTCACCAGCGTGAAGATCACCAGCCCCGGATTCTGCGCGATCTCTTCCAAGATGCGCTCCAGATGCGTCTCCGTGCGCACCATCGGCCAGAAATGCCGCACCGTCTCGACATCGTCATATTGCGCCAGCGCGGCCTTGGCGATGTTCTCCAGCGTCTCGCCGGTGGAATCGGAGAGCAGGTGAAGATGGAGCCGCACCGTCACGGGCGCCGGAACGGAACTGTGGACAACATGGGGACGAACGCTAGCGCAACTCGCACGATCGTCCAAGCCACCGGGATGCCGTGGAAAACCGCGGGCTTATCCACATCGCCGCGCACAGGCGCCGCTTTGGCGCACAGCCTGTGGATAACGGGGACGGTGCGATCCGAATCGGCGCGTTCGCGCGGGCGCGCCACGGTCAAGCTGTTGGCATTTCGGGGACGAACGCCTAACCCCCGCCACCCACTGTGCAACTACTGCAACATCCTCTTTTTAGAATCTCTTATAGTGATAGAAGGGCTTTCGCGCTGACCGATCGGGCTTTCGACAAACCGCTGCTCGCCACGCTGAAGGGTGACAAGCCTTTGGTGCCGCCGGTATGGTTCATGCGTCAGGCGGGGCGCTATCTTCCCGAATATCGCGCACTACGGGCGGAGAAGGGCGGCTTTCTCGCGCTTGCCACCGATCCGGAGGCCGCTGCCGAAGTGACCATGCAGCCGATCCGGCGCTTCGGCTTCGACGGCGCGATCCTGTTCTCCGACATCCTGATGGTGCCATGGGCGCTGGGGCAGGATCTGAGCTTTGGGGTGGGCGAGGGTCCCCGGCTGGAGCCCCCGCTGGTCGATCATGCGCTGGCGGCGCTCCAGAGCCATGCCGAGCGGCTCGAGCCGGTCTATGCGACGGTGGCGCGGGTCGCGGCGCTGCTGCCCTCACAGACCGCCTTCCTGGGCTTTGCCGGATCCCCCTGGACGGTCGCCACCTATATGGTGGCGGGGCATGGCAGCCGCGACCAGGCCGAGACGCGGCGGTTCGCGCATCGCGATCCGGCGGCGTTCGGCGCGATCATCGATGCCATTGCCGATCTGACCATCGAATATCTCGCCCGCCAGATCGAAGCCGGCGTCGAGGCGGTCCAGCTGTTCGACAGTTGGGCTGGCAGCCTCTCGCCGACGCAGTTCGAACGCTGGGTGATCGCGCCCACCGCGCGGATCGTGGCGGCGCTGGCGACGCGGTGCCCCGGCGTACCGGTGATCGCCTTTCCGAAAGGCGCGGGGGGCAAGCTGCCGGCCTATGCGCGCGAGACGGCCGCGACGGCGGTCGGGCTGGACGAGACGGTCGATCCCGCCTGGGCACATGCCGCGCTGCCGCCGGGATTGCCGGTGCAGGGCAATCTCGATCCGCTGGCACTGATCGCCGGCGGCGCGACGCTCGACGCAGCGATCGACCGCGTGCTGGGCGCTTTTGCGGAGCGGCCCCATGTTTTCAACTTGGGCCACGGCATCCAGCAGGATACGCCGATCGCGCATGTCGAGCAGGCGCTCGCACGGATACGGAGGACGGCATGATCGGCTGGCTGGGCGCTTCCTATGACTGGGTGAAGGCGGCGCATCTGATCTTCGTGATCTTCTGGATGGCGGGGCTGTTCATGATGCCGCGCTATCTCGTCTATCATCAGGAGGCGCTGGCCCGCGGCGACGCGGCCGAGGCCGCCGCCTGGGTCGAGCGCGAGGGAAAGATCCGCCACATCATCCTGACGCCCGCGCTGATCGCGGTGTGGGTGCTGGGGTTGATGCTCGCCGCCAATCTCGGCCTGTTCGCCGGGCAGCCCGGGCTGGGCTGGCTTCATGCCAAGCTGCTGATCGTGCTGCTGCTGTCGGGCTATCATGGCTGGGCAGTGGGCTATGCGCGCAAGCTCGCGGGCGGCCGCCCGACGATGACGGGCAAGGCGCTGCGGATGATGAACGAGGTGCCCGCGCTCGCGGTAACGCTGATCGTCATCCTGGTGATCGTCCGCCCCTTTTGAGGGCCGCTTGACTTGGAGGTGGGCCGGGCCTAATTCCCGTTCAACGTAAAAACCGGCGTCCTGCCGTGCTTTCCATGCGTGTTCTCCAGCATCGTCCTCGCCGCGAAGATTTCGCCGAACGACGCACCTTTCTGCCGACCTTTCGCGGACACTCCCCATGCATCTCAAAGACCTGAAGAAGAAGAAGCCCGCCGAACTGGTGAGCATGGCCGAGGAGTTGGGCGTCGAGAGTGCGTCCACGCTCCGCAAGCAGGACCTGCTGTTCGCGATCCTGAAGGTGCAGGCCGAGAATGGCGACCAGATCATGGGCCTTGGCACGATCGAGGTCATGCAGGACGGCTTCGGCTTCCTGCGCAGCCCCGAGGCGAACTATCTCGCCGGGCCGGACGACATCTACATCTCGCCCAACCAGGTGCGTAAGCACGGGCTCCGCACTGGCGACACGGTTGAGGGCGAGATCCGCGGGCCCAAGGACGGCGAACGCTATTTCGCGCTGACCAAGCTCACCAGCGTCAATTTCGACGATCCCGATGCGGTGCGCCACCGCGTCAACTTCGACAATCTGACGCCGCTCTATCCCGAATCCAAGCTGACGCTCGATCCCGCCGACCCGACCGTGAAGGACAAGTCGGCACGCGTGATCGACATCGTCTCGCCGCAGGGCAAGGGCCAGCGCACGCTGATCGTGGCACCCCCGCGCGTCGGCAAGACGGTGATGCTGCAGAACATCGCCAAGGCGATCACCGACAACCATCCCGAAGTCTTCCTCATCGTTCTGCTCATCGACGAGCGGCCCGAGGAAGTGACCGACATGCAGCGCAGCGTGAAGGGCGAGGTGGTCAGCTCCACCTTCGACGAACCCGCGCAGCGCCACGTCCAGGTGGCCGAAATGGTGATTGAAAAGGCCAAGCGCCTGGTCGAGCACAAGAAGGACGTCGTGATCCTGCTCGACAGCATCACCCGCCTCGGTCGTGCCTACAACACCGTGGTGCCGTCGTCCGGCAAGGTGCTGACCGGCGGCGTCGACGCCAACGCGCTCCAGCGGCCCAAGCGCTTCTTCGGCGCGGCGCGCAACATCGAGGAGGGCGGCTCGCTCTCGATCATCGCCACCGCGCTGATCGACACGGGCAGCCGGATGGACGAGGTGATCTTCGAGGAGTTCAAGGGAACGGGCAATTCCGAGATCGTGCTCGACCGCAAGGTGGCCGACAAGCGTATCTTCCCCGCGCTCGACGTGGGCAAATCGGGCACGCGCAAGGAAGAGCTGTTGGTGCCCAAGGAGAAGCTGTCCAAGATGTGGGTACTGCGCCGCATCCTCATGCAGATGGGCACGATCGACTCGATGGAGTTCCTCCTCGACAAGATGAAGAATTCCAAGACCAACGAGGATTTCTTCGACAGCATGAATCAATAGCCGCATGCGGCCGGCGCCATGCTGGCGCCGGACTCGCGCTGGCGCGGCCGGCGGTCTTCAGACCCGACCCACCGGTGCAGGCTTGGTCTGCACCCCGCCACGCCTCACCACCCGCAACATGACGAAACCGTCATAGTCTTTGCGGCAAGCGGCCGAACGGCTACATGGCGGCAATGGTCATCTCCCTTCTCGCTGCTGCCGCCACCGGGCCGGGCTCGCCCGCGCTGATCTGGCAGCACATTGTCGCCGATTTCGCGAACATCGGCAGCCCGTCCGCGCTGGCCGCTTTCGTGCAGGTGCTGATGATCGACGTCGTCTTGGCGGGCGACAATGCGATCGTCGTGGGCGCGCTCGCCGCGGGACTGCCGGTCGCGGAGCGCAAGCGTGTGATCCTGATCGGCATCCTCGCCGCGCTCGTGCTGCGCATCGTCTTTGCACTCGGGGTGAGCTGGTTGCTGGGGATGATCGGGCTGATCTTCGCCGGCGGCATCCTGCTGCTGTGGGTGGCGTGGAAGATGTGGCGCGAATTGCGCCACGCCCAGGCGCATCCCGAAACCACCGCCGACGTCCGCCCCGCCAAGAGCTTCATCGCCGCCGCGTGGTCCGTGGCGATCGCCGACGTGTCGATGAGCCTCGACAATGTGCTGGCGGTGGCAGGCGCGGCTCGGGCGCATCCGGGCATTCTGATCGTCGGGCTGCTGCTGTCGGTCGCGCTGATGGGGATCGCGGCCAATCTGATCGCGCGCTATATCGAACGCTATCGCTGGATCGCCTATATCGGGCTGGCCGTGATCCTCTATGTCGCGGGCAAGATGATTTATGACGGTATGACCGACCCGCATGTCGGCATCCTGACCCTGTTCTGAGCTGCCGGAGACCGCGCGATGAAGATCACGATCGACCTCGACTGCACCCCGGAAGAGGCACGCCGCGCGATGGGGCTGCCCGATCTCACGCCGCTTCACGAACGCTATGTCGCGATGATCGGCGACGCGATGCAATCCGGGATCAAGCCCGAGGCAATCGAAGCGATGATGCGCGGCTGGGCGCCGATGGGCGATGCCGGCATGGCGATGTGGCGGCGTATGTTCGAGGGTCAGGCGGGCGGCTGACCCCGTGGATACGATCTTCGCGGTTTCGAGCGGCCGTCCCCCGGCGGCGATCGCCGTCATCCGGATCAGCGGCGCGCGCGCGATGGACGCCGGACGTGCGATCGCGGGCACGCTGCCGGTGGATCGCCGGGCCGGCATGCGGCGGCTGCGCGACGCATCGGGCGGCACGCTCGACCACGGCCTCGTGCTGGCGTTCGAGGCGGGGGGCAGCGTCACCGGCGAAGATCTGGTCGAGCTTCACTGCCATGGCGGACGGGCGGTGATCGCGGCGGTGGAGACGGCGCTGGCAGCGATGCCCGGCCTGCGGCGGGCCGAGCCAGGCGAGTTCACCCGCCGTGCACTGGTTCACGGCCGGATCGATCTGGCGGAGGCAGAGGGTTTGGCCGATCTGCTCGAGGCCGAAACCGAGACGCAGCGGCGATCGGCATTGATGGCCGCGGAAGGGCAGGTGAGCCGCGCCATACGTGGCTGGATGGCTGACCTGTCGGGTCTGGCGGCACGGGTCGAGGCGTCGCTGGATTTTGCGGATGAAGCGGATGTCGGAGATGATGCCGATGGCCTGGCGGACATCGTAGCGGAGGCGCATGCGCTTGCAGCGACGATCGCCGCGGTCGCTGCGGCGCCCGCTGTCGACCGGTTGCGTGACGGAATTAGCGTCGTCATCGGCGGGCCGCCCAACAGCGGCAAATCGACCTTGCTCAACCGGCTGATCGAACGCGACGCGGCGATCGTCTCACCCGTCTCGGGCACCACACGCGACCGGATCGATGCGCCCGTGGTACGGCAGGGGATAGCGTATCTGGTGACCGACACTGCCGGGCTTACCGACCGGACCGAGGACGTGGTCGAGCAGATCGGTGTGGTACGCGCCGGAGAAGCGATCGGTGCTGCGGACATCCTCCTGTGGCTCGCCGACGATCCGCCACCGCGCGCGGATGCGTTGTGGCTGCATGCGCGGGCCGATCTGCCAGGACGGGGTTTGCCGCAGGGAGGACAGCATCTGGTCGTGTCTGAGCATGATCCACAATCGCTCACGACATTGTGGGAGGCGATCGAGGATCGTGCCCGGCATGTGTTGCCGGCTCTTGATGCATTGCCGCTCAAGCGTCGCCAGCAGCAATTATGCCAAGCGGCGGCAGCGGAGCTCGAGACCATCACCACGCGTGACCCGTTGATCGTGGCCGAGCATCTGCGGTGTGCGCGGGTGCCTCTGGCAGGTTTGGTAGGCGACGATGCCACGGAAACGATGCTCGACGCGCTGTTCGGACGCTTCTGCATCGGCAAGTGACGACGTTCCACGTGGAACAATTTTGACGATGTTCGGCGCGGGTCGTAGGGCTGTGGAATGACCCAAACTTCGTTCGACGTGATCGTCATCGGCGGTGGCCATGCCGGTACCGAAGCGGCTGCGGCCGCTGCGCGGCGGGGCGCACGTACGGCTTTGCTGTCGTTCGACGTCGCGCAGATCGGCGCTATGTCGTGCAACCCGGCAATCGGCGGCCTTGGTAAGGGGCACATCGTCCGCGAGGTGGATGCATTCGACGGCCTCATCGGGCGCGCGGCGGACCAAGCCGCGATTCACTACCGCATGCTCAATCGGAGCAAGGGCGCGGCGGTTCAGGGGCCGCGCATCCAGGCAGACCGTCGCCGCTATGCCCAAGCGATCCAACAGGCGCTCGCGTGCGAGCCAAAGCTGACGATCATCGCCGCCGATGTCATCGCGCTGCTGCTTCGCCATGGCAATGTGGCTGGCGTCCGGCTTGCCGATGGTCCTGACATTGAAGCACGTGCCGTCATCTTGGCGACCGGCACCTTCCTTCGCGGCCGGCTGTTCCGCGGCGACGAGCGCGATGTCGGCGGACGGATCGGGGAACGCGCTGCCACCCGGCTCTCCGCGCAGTTGCGCGAACTGAATCTGCCGATGGGGCGGCTGAAGACAGGCACCCCGCCGCGGCTTGATGGGCGGACGATCGACTGGGGGCGACTCGCGGAACAGCCCTCGGACGCCGACCCCTGGACCATGTCGCCCATGACGCAGAGGCGTCCTCTGCCGCAGATCGCGTGCGCGATCGCGCGTACAACGCCCGAAACTCACGCGATCATCCGGGAGGCCCTGGACAGGTCGCCGCTCTTCACCGGCGCGATTGATGCGCAGGGTCCGCGCTATTGCCCCTCAATCGAGGATAAGGTGCACCGGTTCGGCGATCGCGACGGCCACCAGATCTTCCTCGAGCCTGAGGGGCTCGATGATACGACCGTCTATCCAAACGGGCTTTCGACATCCCTTCCCACGGACGTGCAGCAGGCGATGCTCACCAGCATCGCGGGGCTGGAGCGTGCCACGATCACCATGCCGGGTTATGCCGTCGAATATGATTATGTCGATCCGCGCGCACTCGATCGCCGGCTGGCCCTGGCCGTCCTGCCAGGGGTGTTCTGCGCGGGGCAGATCAATGGGACGACTGGCTATGAGGAAGCGGCGGGGCAGGGGCTCGTCGCCGGTTTGAACGCCGCCGCCCATGCGTGCGATCTGGCGGCCGTCCAGCTCGATCGCGCATCCAGCTATATCGGGGTGATGATCGACGATCTGGTCCTGCAAGGCGTGACCGAGCCCTACCGCATGTTGACGGCGCGCGCCGAATATCGGCTGGCATTGCGTGCCGACAACGCAGAGACCCGGCTGGGACCGATCGCGAGCGATGCCGGCTGCCTCTCCGAAGCGCGGCGGCGTCATCAAGGCGAGTGTGCGCAGGAGCGTGCCGCGCTTCGGCAATTGCTCGATACTCCGATAACGGCCTCTGAGGTCTCCGCACGCGGAGCGTCTGTCGGGCAGGACGGCGCGCGGCGTAGCATCTTCGACTGGCTCCGCTTCGAAGGCGTACGGCTCGATCAATTGCTCGATTGTCCGCTGGCTTTGGCCGATGCCGTCGTCGCAGAGATGATCGAAGACGCGCGCTATGCGCCGTATCTCGACCGCCAGGCGGACGAGATCGCGCGGCTGCGGAGCGATGAACGAATCGCTTTGCCGGCCGATCTCCGGTTTGAGGCGATCGCCGGATTGTCCACCGAGATGATCGCGCGTCTATCGGCCGCGCGTCCGGCCTCGCTTGCCGAGGCGTCGCGGGTGCGTGGCGTGACCCCGGCGGCCCTATCTGCTGTTCTACTGCACAGCCGGCGAGCTGCTGCATGACCGAGGCCGAAGCGCGGGGCTTGGCCGTCACCATGATCGGCAACAATGCGGCGGCCCGGGTTGCTGAATTCGCGGCCATGGTGGTGACGGAAAACGCGGCGCAGAACCTGATCGCGCCATCGACGATCGAGACGATCTGGAGCCGGCACGTCGTCGATTCGCTCCAGCTGCTGCCACACGCCGGGGAGCGTTCGGGGCTGTGGATCGACATCGGCACCGGCGGTGGATTTCCCGGCATGATCGTCGCGCTTGTCCGTTCAGGGCCTATCCTGCTGGTCGAACCCCGACGGCGGCGTGCGGAGTTCCTTGAATCCAGCGCCGCAGCGCTGGGCTTGAAGCACGTCACGGTCGTTGCCAACAAGGTGGAGACTGTCACAGATCGGCCCGCCGCGATCATTTCGGCGCGGGCGGTGGCATCCGTCGAAAATCTTTTGCATGCGGCGAAGCGGTGCGCCACACCGGCGACGCGGTGGCTGCTGCCGCGCGGCCGGATCGATTCCGCCGAGCTCGCCAGCTTGCAGAACAGGGGCACCATGTTTCACGTGGAACAGAGCATCACCGATCCTGAATCGCGCATCCTCGTCATAGACGGAGCGGGCGCATGACGATCTGCATCGCCGTGGCCAACCAGAAAGGCGGGGTGGGCAAGACCACCAGCGCGATCAACCTCGCCACCGCTTTGTCCGCAACGGGGATGCATGTGCTGCTGATCGATCTCGATCCGCAGGGCAACGCATCCACGGGCCTCGGCATCGGCCAGTCGCAGCGGACGCGTTCCAGCTATGACCTGCTGGTCGGCAACGTCACGCTCGACGACACGGTGATCGCGACGCGCGTGCCGCGGCTCGATCTGGTGCCGGCCACGGTCGATCTGTCCGGCGCCGAAATCGAGCTGGTGGAGTTCGATGCACGCACCCACCGGCTCGATCGCGCAGTCAAGGGATCGAGCCGCCGTTGGGACATCATCCTGGTCGATTGCCCGCCATCGCTCGGCTTGCTCACGATCAACGCGATGGTCGCGGCAGATTCGCTGCTCGTGCCGCTCCAGTGCGAGTTCTTCGCGCTTGAAGGCCTGTCGCAACTCCTGTCGACCGTCGAACGGATTCGCGCGCGGTTCAATCCCGGGCTGTCGATTCTGGGCGTCGCGTTGACGATGTATGATCGGCGCAACCGGCTCACCGAACAGGTGTCCACCGATGTGCGCGCGGTGCTCGGCCGCGTCGTGTTCGAAACCGTGATCCCGCGCAACGTCCGCCTGTCGGAGGCACCGAGCCATGGGTTGCCCGCATTGATCTACGATCATCGCTGTTCGGGATCGGAAGCCTATATCGCGCTCGCCCGGGAGCTGATCGCGCGGCTGCCCGAATCGGCGGAAGCGGCATGAGCGATCGTCGCGGGCGACCGGCGGGGCTCGGCCGGGGCCTCAACGCGCTGCTGGGTGAGATCGCGCGTGAACAGCCGGTCGAGCCGGGCGCTGCGCCGATGCCCGGCGTGAGGATGCTGCCCGTCAGTTCGCTGTCGCCGCATCCCGATCAGCCGCGCCGCAAATTCGACGAGGCGTTGCTCGACGAACTCGCCGCTTCGATCGCGTCGCGCGGGCTGATCCAGCCGATCGTCGTCCGGCCGCATGGCCATGACTATCAGATCGTGGCGGGCGAGCGGCGCTGGCGTGCGGCGCAGCGTGCGCATTTGCACGAAGTGCCCGTCGTCGTCCGCGAGTTCAACGACGCCGAAACGCTCGAGATCGCACTGATCGAGAACATCCAGCGCCAGGATCTGAACGCGATCGAAGAGGCGCAGGCCTATCAGCGGCTGGCGGGCGATTACGGCCATACGCAAGAGGCGCTGGCCAAGATCGTCCACAAGTCGCGCAGCCATGTCGCCAATCTGCTTCGTCTGCTCGAACTGCCCGCCGCCGTGCAGACGCATGTCGTCGATGGCGCGTTGTCGATGGGGCATGCGCGCGCATTGCTCGGCGCGCGCGATGTGGAAGGCTTGGCCGATCAGGTCATTGCGCGGCAATTGTCGGTGCGAGAAACCGAGAAGCTTACGCGGGCAGCCAAGCCGTCACGGGGCCCGAGGGCCGCGGACGAAGGGAAGGGCGGCGCAAGCCGGCCGGCAGGGCCCGATGCCGATATCCAGGCGCTCGAACACCAGCTTGCCGATTTACTGGGATTGAACGTGCGCATCAGCCATTCGGATAAGGGCGGCACGCTGACGCTCGGCTATTCGACGCTGGATCAGCTCGACATGGTCTGCCAGCGGCTGACCGGAGACACGATCTAGCCGCGTTTGCCCATAGCGTGCGCTATCTCCACAATCACCGATTCCGCGAGCACGGTTCCGGCATTGCCGGGCGCCATTACCGCGCGTTCGGCCTCGCGCACGCGGGCCAGGGCGCGGGCCAGCAAGGGGGCGGACCAGCGGCGCAGCACGCGTGCGGTGCTCGCTTCCTCCTTGTAGAACACCCGGTGGCGCTTCATCACCGCGTCGGCGTTTTCGCCGCGATCGATCGCGGCGCGCATCTCGGCGAGCACGATCAGGCGACGGCCGATCTGCCGCAACCAAGGAATGGGCGAGGTGGTGGCATCGCCCAGCAGCACCAGTTCATGCCCGAGATCGGCGGCGCGTCCGTCGATCAGCGCATCGACCGCGCGCGTGGCCTCCGAATCACCCAGGTCCGCGCCGACCGCGTCGAACGCGGCATCGTCCAGATCGGCGGGGCGATCGGGTGCCGCATCGAGGTAGAGCGCGAACTTCTCGACCTCGCGCGCGATGATCGCACGGTCGCCGCCGCTCGCTTCGGCGATCTTATGGGCAGTGCCGCTGGCGATCCGAAGGCCGTGCTCGCGGGCGAGCGCGACGACGATCTGCTCGGCTTCCATCGCGCTCGGCGCGTAACAGGCGAAGGCGAGCGCATAGGGCGAGTCGATCGCCAGCTTCACCAGCTTGCCGCTCGCTTTGATCGCGGGCGCGATCGCGACGACCGGGTTGCCCGCCCGCTCGGCGGTCAGCAGCGCGGCAAACGCATCGAACGCCTCTTCTCCCACCGGCGTCACGCGCACGAACCGGGCATCGCCGAAGAGCGACAACGCCGCGGCTTCGTCCGCCAGCCGGGCGGGGTCGGCGCGCAGCGTCGGCCCGTCCAAGTCGATCCGCTCGGCCCCGGCCCCCATCGCCTTGCTCAATCGCGCGGCGAGATCGGCGGCGCCTGCATCGTCGGGCCCGTGAAGCAGATAAAGGCGGATCTCGGCGCGGGGGCGGTCGAGCGCGGATCGGATTTGGCTGGCGTTCGCCTTCACGGCGTCGGTTTGGCTGTCCGCCGCTGCGCATAGAGCGCCACGCGCGAGACGATCTGATCGGCAACGATCCCCGCGAGCCGCTCCAGCGCGGTGTTTTCCGCGGCGATGGTGGCATATTCCGAACCCACCACGTCGATCCCCGCGTCGGAGCCCGCGGTCGCGTCGAGCAGCACGGTGCCGTCGGCCAGGTTCACGAGCTGGAAGCGGGCACGCAGCGTCCGCCGCTCGCGCGTCACGCTGTCGTCCTGACGAACGCCCAGTCCCTTGATCTCGTCATTCAGGCGCACGTCGAGCCGATAACGCGGCGTACCGTTCTCCGGCAGCCGATCGCGCAGCGCGTTCGACATGAGAT
The DNA here is from genome assembly GCF_026540835.1 of Sphingomonas sp. GC_Shp_6. Lineage (NCBI taxonomy): Bacteria > Pseudomonadati > Pseudomonadota > Alphaproteobacteria > Sphingomonadales > Sphingomonadaceae > Sphingomonas > Sphingomonas sp. GC_Shp_6. The sequence continues at coordinate 82,843 of NZ_JALNUO010000001.1, forward strand.
AGCCCGACTTGCCCTCGATCGGCGCGACCTGCACGGCATCGAGCGCGGTCGCGACCGAGCCCGAACCGCCGCCCGCATAAAGCGGATGAAGCCCACAGCCGGGCAGCGCCAGCGCGAGCAGGATTGCCAGCCGCCTCATGCGACGATGTTCACGAGTCGATCGGGCACGACGATCACCTTTTTGGGAGCACGGCCTTCGAGCAGGCGTATGATCTTGTCCGAGGCAAGCGCGGCGGCTTCGATCTCTGTACGCGGGGCGCCCTTGGGAAAGACAAGCGTGTCGCGCAGCTTGCCGTTCATCTGCACCGCGATCGTCACTTCGTCATCGACCAGCATCGCCGGATCGACCACCGGCCAGGCGGCGTCGGCGATCAGCCCGGCATGGCCCATGGTAGCCCAGGCCTCTTCGGCGACATGCGGCGTCATCGGCGCGACCAGCAGCAGCAGCGTGTGCGCCGCATCGGTGCGGTCGCGCGAGGGCGGGGCCTTCTCGATCGCGGTGGCCAGCGTGTAGAGCCGCGCGACCGCCTTGTTGAACTGCAGCGCATCGATATCGTTGCCGATATCGTTGGTCGTGCGGTGCGCGAGCTTGCGCAGCGCGATATCCTCGCCCCCTGTGGGTTCGGCCTCCTGCGCCACCAGCCGCCACAGTCGCTGGACGAAACGCCACGCGCCCTCGATCCCCGCCTCGCTCCAGGGAAGATCGCGCTCGGGCGGAGAATCGGAGAGCATGAACCAGCGCACCGCGTCCGCGCCATATTGATCGACGATCGGTTCGGGATCGACCGTGTTCTTCTTGGATTTCGACATCTTCTCGACGCGGCCCACCATGATCGGCGCGCCCGTCTCGATCTCGGTGCCGTCGCGCACCTGTTCGGGGGCGAGCCAGCGGCCGTCCGCCGATTTGTACGTCTCGTGTGTCACCATCCCTTGCGTGAACAGGCCGGCGAACGGCTCGGCAATGTCGAGCAGCCCGATATGCTTCAGCGCGCGCGTCCAGAAACGAGCGTAGAGCAGGTGGAGGATCGCATGCTCGACGCCGCCGATATACTGGTTCACCGGCAGCCATCGCTCGGCACCGGCGCGATCGAACGGCCGGGCGTCGGGCTGGCTGGCAAAGCGGATGAAATACCAGGACGAATCGACGAACGTATCGAGCGTGTCGGTCTCGCGCACCGCCGCGCCGCCGCAGGACGGACAGGCGACGTGCTTCCAGCTCGGGTGACGATCGAGCGGGTTGCCGGGCACCGCGAAGCTCACATCCTCGGGCAGGACGATCGGCAACTGGTCCTTCGGCACCGGCACCGCACCGCAGGCGGCGCAGTGGATGATCGGGATCGGCGTGCCCCAGTAACGCTGGCGGCTCACCCCCCAGTCGCGCAAGCGATAGACGGTAGTGCCCGTGCCCCAGCCTTCGCCCTCCGCCCGCGCGATCACCGCGCGCTTGGCGTCGGCGATGTCCATGCCGTCGAGAAAATGCGAGTTCACGAGCCGGCCGGGGCCGGTATAGGCAGCGTCGCCCACGAACACGGGCGCGTCGTCGGCGCCTTCGGACACGACGCGCTTGACTGGCAGGCTATATTTGCGCGCAAAATCCAAATCGCGCTGGTCGTGCGCGGGCACGCCGAACACCGCGCCGGTGCCATACTCCATCAGCACGAAATTGGCGACGTAGACGGGCAGGCGCCAATTCGGATCCAGCGGATGCGTGGCGGTGAGCCCGGTGTCGAAGCCGAGCTTTTCCTGCGTGTCCATCTCGGCCGCGGTGGTGCCGCCGCGCTTGCACAAGGCGATGAAGTCGGCTGCCTCGGCATTGGTTTCGGCCAGATGGCGCGCGATCGGGTGATCGGCGGCGACCGCGACGAAGCTCGAACCGAACATCGTGTCGGGCCGGGTGGTAAACACCTCGACGGTGCCGCCGTCCGACAGCGCGAAGCGGAATTGCAGGCCCTGGCTCCGGCCGATCCAGTTTTCCTGCATCAGCTTGACCTTGTCGGGCCAATGTTCGAGCGCGCCCAGGCCGTCGAGCAGTTCGTCGGCGAAGTCGGTGATCTTCAGGAACCATTGCGACAGCTTGCGCCGCTCGACGAGCGCACCCGATCGCCAGCCGCGGCCGTCGATCACCTGTTCGTTGGCGAGCACGGTCATGTCGACCGGGTCCCAATTGACCGCCGATTCCTTGCGATAGACCAGGCCCGCCGCGAACAGGTCGAGGAACAGCGCCTGTTCGTGGCCGTAATAATCGGGCTCGCAGGTGGCGAGTTCACGGCTCCAGTCGAGCGCGAAGCCGAGCCGCTTCAACTGCGCCTTCATCGCCGCGATATTGGCGCGCGTCCAGTTGCCGGGATGGACGCCCTTTTCCATGGCGGCGTTTTCGGCGGGCATGCCGAACGCGTCCCATCCCATCGGATGAAGCACCTCCATGCCGCGCATCCGCCGATAGCGCGCCAGCACGTCGCCCATCGTGTAGTTGCGGACGTGCCCCATATGGATCTTCCCCGAAGGATAGGGGAACATCTCGAGCACATAGCTGCGCGGCTTTGCGGACGAATCGTCCGCGGCGAAGGTCTGGCGCTCGTCCCAGACCCTCTGCCAGGCCGCGTCCGCCTTCAGCGCGTTGAAGCGCGACGCCATGGGCAAATCCTCAGCCCTGGATCGAGGCGCGGCGCAGATCGCGGGCGTGCGTCAGGATGATGTCTTCCAGCTTCTGCACCGTGGCGGCGCGCACGGGCGCCGCGACCCACTGGCCGTTCTGGTTCACCTGGCGCAGCGCCGCGACCGACAGCGCATCGGCGCGCAGATCCTGATCGAGGATCGAGACGGTCAGCTTGATGCGCTCGGCCGGCGCCTGCGGGTTGACGTACCAATCGGTGACGATCACGCCACCATTGGAATCGGTCTGAACCAGCGGCATAAACTTCAGCGTGTCGAGGCTCGCGCGCCACAGATAGCTGTTCACGCCGATCGTCGTGATCTTGGACGGCGACATCTCGGTCTTGGGGCGCACATGGTGCGAACAGGCGACGAGCGGCAGGGCGGTGAGCGCCATCAACGCGATACGCAACGGGCGGAACATGGGCATCATCCTGGCATGAAGAGGGATCGTTCCGGCTCTACAGCCGGGGCCGCGCGCCCGCAAGCACGAGGACGGACGTGCCGGCCGGGGCGAAGACGAGAGCAAGACGAGCAGGGCGCGAGTCTGTGGGGCTTTTGCAACACTCCGACAGAATCCATTACCGATGCTGGTTGCAGGGGATCAAAGCGTGATAGGCGCGTTCGGCACATAGGGCGGAATACACCGCCGGGGGTGGACGTGAAGAACAGGCGCGTGATGTCGGGAATTGCTGCCGTGGCGCTCGTCGCCATGGGCGCTCTCGTCGCGCCTGCCTTCGGCGCATCCGAACAGATGGCGCGCCCGGTTCGCCGCCCGGCGATGCCGGCGCTCAGCATCGCGGGGTTCACGCCCGCCGCCGCCGATCCGCGGCTCGCGGCGGTGTTCGCGCGGGGCGGCCTCGATACGAGCGACTTCCGGTTCACCCCCGCCGATACAAGGCGTGGCGGCCGTGCGGTGACGGTGGCCGTGCGCGCGCGCAACAGCAGTCGCGCGTTCGACGGAACGCGCCTGGCCGCGACCGCGGCGGCGCCGACGGTCGGGCTCGCGCCGGTCGCCTATAATCTGGGCGCGGCGGTCGGCTGGAAGCGGTTCGCGGTCACCGGCGACGTCGCGCATGTCGACCTGGCGAGCACGCCCGGCAGCCGCGACAGCGCCGATCTGGCGCTCAGCTACACCGCCTCGCGTTTCAGCAGCCGGGTGAAGGCGGCGGCCGATCGGCCGATCGCCGGAACGCCGCAGCTCCTGACCGACATGCCGAGCTATTCGGTCGATCTCAGCAGCTCCTATGCGCTGACCCGCAATCTCGCGGTGACGGCGGGCGTGCGCTATCGCACCGATCGCGAGCGGCTGGCGCAGGTGACCGACGATCGGCGTGACAGCCAGGCCGTCTATCTGGGTACCGCCTTCCGCTTCTGATCCGGCCTAGGGTGCAGCGCGTCGATCGCCGCCCAGCCCTGAAATCCCAGCGCCGCGATTCGCCCCCAGCGCCGCGCGTCCATGCCGCCCAGCGCGATCACGGGTATGCCGAGCCCAGCGCCGATCCGCGCTGCGCGCATCGGCCCGATCGCCCGCGCGCCGGGATGCGAGCGGGTCGCATGGACGGGCGAGACGAAGAGCAGGTCGGCGCCCGCGCGAACCCCCGCGATCGCCTCACGCCGGTCATGCGCGGGCCAGGTGCGCAGGCCGCGCCCGACACGCGCGCCATGGATGCCGTCGCCCGCCAGCGGCACCGATCCGGCGACCACGAGCACCAGCCGCCGCGCCAGCGCGATTCGGCGGACGCGGGCATGAAGCCGGCGGCGTTCGGCGGCGGGCGTCGCATGGTGGCGGAACACGACGCCCGATCCGGGCGGCAACGCGCGGAGCGCGGCCCAGAGCCGATCCCCCATCCGCTCGTCGGTCATCAGCCAAGGGTATCGATCGCGCACGGCGCCTCCTATAGCGCGGCGATGATCTCCGACGACACCATCCAACGCCTGGAGGACGTGCGCGCCGCCATAGCGCACGCCGCCGCCCTGGCCGACCGCCCCGCCGCTTCGGTCACGCTGATCGCGGTCTCCAAGACTCACCCGGCGGAGGCGATCGTGCCGCTGCTCGACGCCGGGCAGCGCGCGTTCGGCGAAAATCGCGTGGCGGAGGCGGCGGCGAAATGGCCGGCGCTGCGCGTGCGTTATGCGGGCGTGACGCTCCATCTGATCGGGCAGCTCCAGTCGAACAAGGCGGACGAGGCGGTCGCGCTGTTCGACGCCATCCACGCGGTCGATCGTCCGTCGCTCGTCGCCGCACTCGGCCGCGCGATGGACGCTGCAGGCCGGCGGCCGGACTGTTTCGTCCAGGTGAATATCGGCGAGGAACCGCAAAAGGGCGGCTGCGCGATCGCCGATCTGCCCGCCCTGCTCGCCCAGGCGCGGGAGGTGGGGCTGCCGGTGGCAGGGCTGATGTGCCTGCCGCCCGCCGATGTCGAGCCAGCGCCCTATTTCGCGCTGCTCGCCAAGTTGGCGCGAGACCATGGCCTGTCGCAGCTCAGCATGGGCATGTCGGGCGATTATCCGACCGCGGTGACGATCGGCGCGACTCACGTCCGAGTCGGTAGCGCGCTCTTCGGGGTGCGGGAGGCATGACCATCCCGGTGCGCTTCGCCGCCCTGCTCTTCGATTTCGACGGCGTGCTGATCGAAAGCGAATATGCGGGCAACCGCCAGATCGCCGAATGGCTCACCGCGGCGGGTCATCCGACCACGCCCGAACAGTCGATGGCGAATTTCATGGGGCTCTCAGGCATGGCCTTCACCGGCGCGATCGAGGCTTGGATCGACGCGCCGCTGCCCCCGGGCTTCGCCGAGGCGCGCGCGGCGGAGGATGCACGGGTGATGGCCGATGGGCTGGATGCGGTGAACGGCGCGATCGCCTTCGTCGAATCGCTGCCGCCGTCGCTGCCGCGCGCGATCGTGTCGTCGAGCACCACCGATTGGATCGCGCACCATCTCGATCATCTCGGCCTGCACGGCGCGTTCGGCCCGCACATCTATAGCGGGCGCGAGCATGTCGCGCGGGGCAAACCCGCGCCCGATCTCTATCTTTATGGCGCGCGGATGCTGGGCGTCGACATCGCGGATTGCGCGATCATCGAGGATTCGCCGGTGGGGGTTACCGGCGCGGTGGCCTCCGGCGCGTTCGTGATCGGGCTGTGCGCGGGCACGCATTGCGGTGCAGGCCATGGCGCTCGGCTGAAGGCGCTCGGCGCCGACGTCATCGCCAACGATTTCAGTGCGGTCGCCGCCGCGATCGCCTGATCCGCCACGCCGCCCAGCCGCCGGCGACGAGATCATAGGGGATGGCCGCCGCCTCGCGCAGATGCATGCGCAGCCACGGGCGGTTGCCGGGCGTCTCGGTGCGCGGGAACAGGATCGGCGTCGCGCGCATGCCGAACAGCGCGAACAGCATCACGACGCGCGGCTGATGATAACGATCGGTGCAGGCGATGCACTGGTCGATCCCGCGGGCGCGTGCGAAATCGGTGGCCGCGGCGACGGTCTGGAGCGTGTCCACGCTCGCTTCGTCCCGATACAGCCGTTCGGGCGCGACGCTCGCCGACAGCATATCCGCCATGACGCGGGCTTCGGACGGGCCGAACCGGCCCTTGGCGCCCGAGCAAAACAGCAGCGCCTGCGGATCCTGCGCAGCGGCACCCGCGGCAAAGGCGATGCGGCGGCGCAGCGCCGGGCTGGGGGTGCCGTCGCGGCGCACCGCGGCGCCGAACACGACGATTAGCGGGCTAGAGCTGATGGCCCGTCCGGTCGCGTTTGGTGGCGAGATAACGCTCGTTGTGCGGATTGGGCGGCAGCCGGTGCGGCACGCGCTCGATCACGCGGACGCCGGCTGCCTCCAGCCCCTCCACCTTAGCGGGGTTGTTGGTCATCAGCCGCACGCGCGGCTGGGCGAGCAGCAGGAGCATGCGCGCCGCCACGCCGAAATCGCGCGAATCGATCGCGAAGCCCAGCCGGGTGTTGGCATCCACCGTGTCGAACCCTTGATCCTGGAGGTGATAGGCGCGCAATTTGTTGACCAGGCCGATCCCGCGTCCTTCCTGGCGCAGATAGAGCAGGATGCCCCAGCCGCTCGCCTCGATCGCGCGGATGGCGGCATGAAGCTGCGGGCCGCAATCGCATTTGAGGCTGCCGAGCACGTCGCCCGTCAGGCATTCGCTGTGCAGCCGCACCAGCGGCGGCTGGCCGTTGGGCCGCCCGATCAGCAGCGCGATATGCTCGTCCGCGCCGCCATCGCCGCGAAACGCGACGATCTCGGTATCCTCGGCGCCCGCCACGGGCAGGCGCGCGCGCGTCGCGATCCGCAGGCGGCCGGCATCCTCGTGCGCGTCGATATCGGCGGGCGCGATCGCGACTTCGGGATCGCGCCCGCCGACGAAAAAGGCGGGCAGCAGGCCGGCGATCCGCGCGAGGCGGAGCGCGGCGGCCGCCGCCGCCCGGTCGGCGAGCGGAACCGCGCGGAATGGCCCCTTCATCGGCATCGACAGATCGAATTGCGGATCGGCGACCGCGGTGGCGGCGGCAAGGTCGATCCACGGCGCGCGCTCCACCTGCACCGGCGAGTCGGGATCGGCAGCGGCGCGCTGGTTGGCGAGCCCCAGCGTGGTCGCGCGTCCGGCCGAGATCAGCAGATCGGCGGCGGCTTCGGGATCGAACGCGGCCAGGCGATCGGGATCCGCCGTCTCCACCGCGAGCAGCACGAGCGGCCCCACGCCCACCGGCCAGCCGCGCCGCAGCGCATCCACCGCGCGGGCGGCGGCGCGGGGCGCGCTCAAAAGGCGAACTCGGTCATGATCGGGATATGGTCGGAGGGCTTCAGCCAGTTGCGGCAATCCTCGAACACGCTGTGCGCGCGCGCCTGCGTCGCGGCGGTACCGCGCGCCCACATATGATCGAGCCGGCGCCCCCGGTCGGACGCTGCCCAGTCCTTCGCGCGGTAGCTCCACCAGGTGTGCAACCGGGCCGGCGCGGGGTGGAAATGGCGGCCCAGATCCACCCAGTCGCCCGCCGCCTGCAACCGCCCGAGCGCGTCCACCTCGATCGGCGTATGGCTGACGACATCGAGCAACTGGCGGTGGCTCCACACGTCGGATTCGAGCGGCGCGACGTTGAAATCGCCCGTCAGGATGGTGGGCCCGTCGAGCGATTCGGACCAGCGTGTCATGCGTTCCAGGAAATCGAGCTTCTGGCCGAATTTCGGATTGGCCTCGCGGTCGGGCACGTCGCCGCCGGCTGGCACATAGACGTTTTCCAGTCGCACGCCGTTCGGCAGCCGCACGCCGATGTGCCGCGCCTCGCTGTTGGCCTGCCAGTCGAGCCGGTCGTCCTCGACGATGGGCACGCGCGAGACGATCGCGACGCCGTGGTGCATCCGCTGGCCGTGCAGCATGACGTGGCGATAGCCAAGCGCGCGAAACGCCTCGATGGGGAAATCACCGTCGATCACCTTGGTCTCCTGCAGGCACAGGATGTCGGGATCGGCGGCGCGCAGAAACTGTTCGACGATACCGATGCGGAAACGCACCGAATTGATGTTCCAGGATACGATCTTCATGTCGCCGGCGATGTAGGACGAATCATGGGGTTCGTCATCCCGGTTGAGAGAGCGGTAGCGCTGCGGCGAAGCCGCGTCTTCCGACCTCGCCGTTGGCGAGGCCGGCCGCGCTTGGGCGGCTGCGCCGTTGCGCATGCGCCCTGCGCAGAAAGGCCCTCGTTCCGGGGGCATGGAACGAGGGCCGACTCAGCGTTCGTCACGCAGGCGAGATGTGCACCGACCGGGTAACAGGGGGGAAATCCCGATCCGCCTCACATCCGCAACGCCCGTCTAGGCCCCGCAACCTGTCGCCGCGATGAATGGCGTGCGGCAAATCGTTCAGTTTCGCCCGCCCGTTTTCCGCGGGTCGTTCCAGCGGAACGTCCCGTCGCTCACCGGCACGCCATAATGCTGATTCGTCAGCCGAATCGTGGTGCGATTGCCCTGGCTGTCGAGCGCCACCCAGCCCTGAAGCGTCAGCCCGGCCGGGCCGGTGCTATTCTGCGCGAAGACCAGGGTGATGCGGCCATATTCGGGATGTTTGGGATCGTTCGCCTCGACCGACAGCACGCGCGGATCATAGCCGGGCACGATTTTGGCATAGCGCGTGATGTCGCGGCTGGGGTCGAGCAGCACGCCCAGCGGCGAATTCTTGATCGGCCAGCGCTGCACCTGCTTCACCGAATAATCGATGAAGGTGAGCGCGCCGCCCTCCGCCACGATCAGCAGCGGCACGCCCTTTTCATATTGGAAGCGCAATTTGCCCGGCGTCTTCAGCGTCAACTGGCCGGTCAGCACCTTGCCGTCGCGATCGGTCTGGCTGAAGTCCGCGGTCATGCTGGCGATGCCCTGGAGGTGGCGCTGGACGGTCGCCAGATCGCCCGTCGCCTGCGCGGCGAGCGGCGCGGCGACGAGCACCAGGGGGGCGAGCGCCATGGGGACGAGCGACGGGCGGAACATGCGATTTCTCCTTGGCGCCGGAATTGTCACCGGCGGATTGAATAGGGAGTGAACCGGCGAGCCCACGCCACGGGTGAACCGTTACAGAGTCACCGCGGCCTTCATGCCGAGGATGCCGACATCGGTGCGGCGGCTCACCCCGCCGGGATTGTGGACGAGCTGCAGATTGGGGCGCAGCTCGAGCCAGTCGAGCGGATGAAGGCTGTAATAGACCTCGGCCGCATATTCGGCGCCCTGCACCGCGGGCCGCGTCGGATCGATCCGCTCGCCGTCCGCCACGCGCCCGTTGACGTTGGTCCGCGCGAGCGCGAGCCCCAGGACGTCGCCCGGTACCCAGGGCACCAGCCCCTTGTAGAAGAGCCCCAGCGCCACCTGATTGTCGGTCACGCTGGTGGCGCGATCGGCCTGGGTGACGTTGAGGAACGCGCTCAGCCCCTTGAATGCCTTGCCGTCCTTCACGGTGCCGGTGATCTGCTGCTGCACGTTCAGATAGATGCCGTAACGGGCGCTGTGCTGGAGCGGCTCCAGCCCGGTGACCGCCAGCGGCTGGCGGTTCACGTCGAGATACACGTCGGCGCCGCGCGCGGTGCTCACCCAGCCGCCGATCTTGTAGGTGCCGACATGGCCGCCGCGTTCGCGCGTCGTGCCGAATTCCAGCGGCAGCAGCACGCCCGTCGCGCCGTGAAAATAGCCGATCACGAAGGCGCGATCGAGGTTCCGCGGATTGACCTCATAGGCCGCGCCCTGGACATAGGCGTGATCGCTCAGATCGACGCGCAGCCGCGCGCCCCATTGGCTCACGGGCCAATTGTACCAATAATCGCCGACGAGGTTGCCCGGCTGCGCGCCGCAGAAGCTCAGATTTTCGAAATGACAGGAAAAGGCGGCGAAATCCTCGCCCGGATTGGTGCGGCCGATCTTCACCTCGACCTGTCGGCCGAGCCGCTGCTCGTACCATAATTGAGTCACGCGCACGGTCTGGCCGCGGCCATAGACCTCCTGCACCTGCTGCAGCACGCCCAGACCGGCATCGACGCCCAGATCGCGTCCGCGCCGCCAGGTCACGGTGCCTTGGAACGCGCCGCCCTTCAGCCCCGCCACCTTGTCCAGATCGAGCAGCACGCCCGCGTCGAACTGGCCGGTCTCGTCGAGTTGGTGCTTGTCGCCCCCGCTCACATTATACGCGCTTTCGGACGCATAGCGTGCGGTGACGCCGATGCCGCGCTTCGCCAACGCGGTGCGGATTGCGTGCCAGTCGCCGATCAGCCCCGGCGGTGGGGTGCGGCGCGTATCGGCGGTCAGCGCACTCGGTGACAGGTCGCTGTCGGCGCGCCCGGCCCCGGTCGGCGCACGGTGCTGGGTATCGCCCTGTGTGGTGGCAACCTTGCCGGGCGTGGCGGCCTGCGGTGCGGCGTCGGGATCGGCGGCGATCGCGGGGCTCGCCCCCAGCATCAGCGCGAGAAGCGCGGCACCCCACCCGTATCGGGAGATCGTCATCCTGCCCACCCCGTCAGATTGCATGGCCTTCGGTATCGCGCAGCACCTCGCGGCGGCCGACATGATCGGGACGGCCGACGATGCCGTCCTTTTCCATTCGCTCGATCAGCCGCGCGGCGGAGTTGTAGCCGATGCGAAGCTGGCGCTGGAGCCAGGAGGTGGAGGCCTTTTGCGATTCGCAGACGAGCTGGATCGCGCTGCGATATTGCTGGTCCTCCGCCGAATCCTCGCCGGTGGGCGCGCCGTCGAGCGCGAAGCTTTCCTCGGGCTCCTCGGTGACCGACGAGATATAGTCGGGCTGGCCCTGCGCGCGCCAGTGATCGGCGACGGCGCGCACCTCGTCGTCGCTGACGAAGGGGCCGTGGACGCGCACGATGCCCTTGCCGCCCGGCATGTAGAGCATGTCGCCCTTGCCGAGGAGCTGTTCGGCGCCCTGTTCGCCCAAGATCGTGCGCGAATCGATCTTGGAGGTGACGTGGAAGCTGATCCGCGTCGGCAGATTGGCCTTGATGACGCCGGTAATGACGTCGACCGATGGGCGCTGCGTCGCCATGATGAGGTGGATGCCCGCCGCGCGCGCCTTTTGCGCCAGCCGCTGGATCAGGAATTCCACCTCCTTGCCCGCGGTCATCATCAGGTCGGCCAACTCGTCGACGATCACCACGATCTGCGGCAGCACGTCATATTCGAGCTTTTCCTCCTCATAGACCGGCTGGCCGGTATCGGGATGGTAGCCGGTCTGCACCTTGCGACCGAGCGGCTGGCCCTTGGCCTTGGCGCCGCGCACCTTGTCGTTGAAGCTGGCGAGGCTGCGCACGCCGACCGACGACATCTGCCGGTAGCGGTCCTCCATCTGCTCGACCGCCCATTTCAGCGCGCGCACCGCCTTGGCCGGATCGGTGACGACGGGGCTGAGCAGGTGCGGGATGTCGTCATACATGCTCAGTTCGAGCATCTTGGGATCGATCATGATCATCCGGCACTGCGCGGGCGTCAGCTTGTAGAGCAGCGACAGGATCATGCTGTTGAGGCCGACCGACTTGCCCGATCCGGTCGTGCCCGCGACGAGCAGATGCGGCATCGGCGCCAGATCGGCGATCACCGAATCGCCCGCGATGTTCTTGCCCAGGATGATCGGCAGTTGCGCCTGCTGGTCGTCGAACGCCTCGCTGCCGACGAGTTCGTGCAGCGACACCGCCTCGCGCTTTAGATTGGGCAGTTCGATGCCGATGACGTTGCGCCCGGGGATCACCGCGACCCGCGCCGAGATGGCGGACATGTTGCGCGCGATGTCGTCGGCCAGCGCGATCACGCGGCTCGCCTTGATGCCGGGCGCGGGCTCCAGCTCGTACATCGTGACGACGGGGCCGGGGCGCACTTCGGTGATCGCGCCATGCACCTTGAAATCGTCGAGCACGTTCTCGAGCAGGCGGGCGTTGCGTTCCAGCGACGCCTTGTCGATCGTGCCCTTGGGCGAGGGCGGTGCGGGGGTCAGCAGGTCGAGCGGGGGCAGCGTGAAATTGTCGCGCAGGTCGAGCTGGCTCTGCGCCCTGGGCCGCGCGGCGGAGGGCGCCAGCTGGCGGTCGGCGATCACCGGGGCGGGGCGCGGATCGGGCTCGGCCACGGCGCGCGGCGTCACCGGCTTGCGCTGCAGTTCGAGCGGCGCGTCGAAATCGTCGATCGGCGCCACTTCGCCGCCACCCGATCCGCTTCGCGACCGGCGCAGGCGGCGGCCATGTTCGGCGAAATCGATCTCCAGGCTGCGCGCCCAGACGACCACCCCGGCGATCCCCGCCAGCAGCCCGGCAGCGCGTGCGCCCCAGAGCGCCACCTCGGGCCGGTTGGTGAGCGCGAGCGCCGCGTCGACGCCGCTCACCGCGGCCAGCCCGATCGCACCGCCCCAGCCCGCGGGCAGCGCCAGCACCGCGCCGTTCGAGACGAAGGCGAGCGTGCAGCCCATCAGCGCCACGCCGATCGCGGCGCCGCCCAGCATGCGGCCCCAATGGCCGGCGGGCTGTTCGCGCCACAGCCGCATGCCGATGATCGGCGCGACCGGCAGGATCAGCGCGACCGCGGGGCCCAACAATGTCAGCGCCAGATCGGCGAACCAGGCGCCGGGCGCGCCCAGCCAGTTGGCAAAGGGACCGCCCGCCGCGGTGTTGATCGCCGGATCGCTCGCATGATAGCTGGCGAGCGCGGCCACCATCGCCAGCACGCCGGCGAACAGCGCGCAGGCGGTGATGAGCGCGCCGCTGCGCACCGCACCCGCCTTCACCGTCTCGCGCCACAAGGCTGGCTGCGCGCGGCTGGCCATGATCCTGATCCCGTTCCTGCTATGAGCTACGATCATCGCCGGCCACCCGCCCGGCGTCAAGGCGGCGAGCGTTGGCAGCGCGGCATTGCGCGCGTAGAGCGGCCGGATGGACACAGATGTCATCATCCTCGGCGGCGGCCTGGTCGGCGCGACGCTCGCTCTGGCGCTCGATGCGAGCGGCCTGACTGCGACCGTGATCGATCCCGCCGATCCCGCGGTCACGCTGGCGCCGGGCTTCGACGGCCGTGCGTCGGCGGTGGCGAGCGCCAGCGGGCGAATGCTGGAGGCGATCGGGGTCGGCGCGCGGCTGGAGGGGAAAGGCTGCCCGATCCGCGCAATCCGGGTGAGTGACGGGCTGGAGCCCGGCGCGCTCGATTTCGAACCCGATGCGGGCGATGGCGCGCTGGGGGTGATGTACGAGAATCGGCTGTTGCGGCGCACGCTGCACGAGGCCGCGGTCGCGGCGCCGGGGATCGACCTGCGGATGACGACGCGCGCGGTGGCGGTCGATCGCGGCGCCGCGGGCGTAACGGCCACGCTCGATTCGGGCGATGTCGTGCGTGCGCCGTTGCTGATCGCGGCCGAGGGGCGCCATTCGCCCACGCGCGAGGCGGCGGGGATCGCGGTCGCGCGCTGGTCCTACGACCACGCCGCGATCGTCGGCGCGTTCCATCACGAGCACCCCCATGAAGAGACCGCGTTCGAGATCTTCTATCCCGCCGGCCCCTTCGCGCTGCTGCCGCTGCCCGACGATGCCGCAGGGCACCGCTCCGCGATCGTGTGGACGGTGGATGCGAGGGACGCGGCCGGCATGATGAAGCTCGGGGATCGCGGCTTCCTGGCCGAGGCGGAAAAGCGGATGGGCGGCTTTCTCGGCGCCCTGTCGGGGGCGAGCCCGCGCGCGAGCTATCCGCTCGGCTTCCATCATGCGGCACGGATCGTGGACGAACGACTCGCTCTGGTGGGCGACGCGGCGCACGGCATCCATCCGATCGCGGGGCAGGGGCTTAACCTTGGCTTTCGCGACGTGGCGACGCTCGCCGAAGTGCTGGTCGAGGGCAAGCGCACCGGGCTCGACCTGGGCGATGCGGCCTTGCTCGCGCGCTACCAGCGCTGGCGCGGGCTCGATACCTTCATGGTGGCGGCGGCGACCGACACGCTCACCCGGCTGTTCGGTGTGCGCGGGCGGACGGCGAGCGCGGTGCGGCGGTTCGGCATCTCGGCGGTGAACGCGATCCCGCCGCTCAAGAACCGCTTCATGGCCGAGGCGCGCGGCGAAAGCGGCGATCTTCCGCGGCTGCTGCAGGGGCTGGCGATCTAAGGGGGAGTTCACGCGGAGGCGCGGAGGGCGCAGAGATGATTCGCGTGTGGCAGCGCAGGCGTGTTTTACGCCTGGCGACGGAAATCATGAGGATCCCGCTCGCCACCGTTCGCCCTGAGCTTGTCGAAGGGCCTGTTCCGCGTGCGGATTTCGATTGCGGAAAGCGTGCTTGACAAGCTCGGCACGAACGGATGGGTCAAGCTTCAAGGGCTGCTCCCGCGACCGTCTTTCGCTCCGCGCCCTTTGCGCCTCCGCGTAAACCTCTCCTTCGAACCGCGCACCGGCCAGCGATCAGAGGCGCCGCGCTTCCTCGACCAGCATGACGGGAACGCCGTCGCGCACCGGATAGGCGAGCCCCGCGGCGTCCGACACCAGTTCCTGCGCCGCTTCGTCATAGCGCAAAGGCGTGCGCGTCACCGGGCAGACGAGGCGTTCGAGCAGCCACGCGTCGATCATTGCAGCGTCACCCGATCTTCGCCGTCGTGGCGGCCGAAGAACTGCATGAGCTGGACGATCAGCTCGGCGCGCGCCTCGATCCCCTCGGCCTCGAGCAGCGCCTGTTTGGCCGCCGAATCGAACGGCGCGATCTGCGCGATGCCGTTGACGAGCGCCTCGTCGTCCAGCCGCGCGACCGAATCCCAATCGACCGCATAGCCCTGCGCCTCGGCGAACCGGCGCGATTCCAGTTCCAGCGAGGCGCGCATGCCGAGCGACAGCGTCTCGTCGGCGCCGACCGGCAGCAAGTCGGCCTCCACCTGCCGGAAGGCGGTGGTCACATCGAGCTCGCGGACGATGCGGAACAGCGCGACGCCCTCCAGGATCACATTGTAGCGGCCATCGTCCATCGCCTCCACCTCGGCGATCCGCCCGACACAGCCCAGGTCGAACAGCGGCGGGACCGAGCCCTTGGCCACCGCGGTGGGGCGCGGCTGGACCATGCCGATCCGCCGGTCGCGCGCCATCGCATCCGAGATCATGGCGCGGTAGCGGGGCTCGAAGATGTGCAGCGGCAGGTGCATGCCGGGAAACAGCAGCGCGCCCGGCAGCGGAAAGATCGACAGCCGCGTGGTCATCCAAAGAGGATCGCGGAGAGGCGGCGGCGCTGCGCCGACACCCAGGGGTCCATCAGCCCCACGACGTCGAACAGTTTCAGCAGTTGCGCGCGCGCCGCGCCGTCGTTCCAGTCGCGATCCCGGGCGATGATCACGAGCAGCGAATCGGCCGCCGCGTCGCGGTCGCCTGCGGCCATCTGCCCGCCCGCCAGACGGAAGCGCGCATCGAGATCGTCGGGATGGGCGGCGACTTCGGCGGCGAGGCCCGACAGGTCGTCCACCGGTGCGGCGCTCTTCGCCAGATCGAGCGCGGCGCGCGCGCGTTCGATCGCCGGATCGGCGGCGATGGCGGGATCGAGCTCGCCGAGCCAGGCCTCCGCCTCGTCCAGCTCGCCGCCCGCGACGAGCGCGCGGACGAAGCCCGAATGGACCTGCGGGCTGTCGGGCGCGATTTCAGCAACCTGGCGGAAGATCGACAGCGCGCGCTCGAAATCGCCGCCCGCGAGCACCTCTTCGCCCATCGCGATCAGCGGCTCGATCTCGGCGGCGGTGTCGGCTGCTGCAGAGGGGATCGGCAATTGCTTCAGGATCTGGTCGAGCATCGTGCGGAGCTGTGATTCGGTCCGCGCGCTCGTCAGATCGGCGACGAGCTGCCCCTGGAACATCGCATAGACCGTCGGGATCGACTTGATCTGGAATTGCGCGGCGATGAACTGGTTCTTGTCGGTATCGACCTTCGCCAGCACGACGCCCTTATCGGCATAATCGGCGCAGACCTTTTCGAGGAGCGGCGTCAGCGCCTTGCACGGCCCGCACCATTCCGCCCAGAAATCGATGACGACCAGCGCGGCCATCGACGGTTCGACGACGTCGCGGCGAAACGCCTCGACCGCGTCTTTCTGGGCAGGTGACATTCCAAGCGTGGCCAAGTGATGCTCCCGTTGTTCGGCGCGCCCTATCTGGGGCGGCGGCGCGGTTAATGGAAGTCCCGTGATCTGGGCAGGACGCGCACGTCGCGCGGATGACCGTGGCGCGGGTCGCGCGAGCGAGTAGGGACGGGCTTGAGCACCGCATCGGCGGGCGCGATCGGCGGCTCCAGCGCGCGGTCGTTCGACAGCCGCGCCAGCTCGGCGCTGCGATCCTGCACGCGGACGGTCATCAGATGCGTGACGCCCTCGTCGCTGCGCTGGATCGTGCCCTCCAGCACCATGAGGCGCGAGGCCATCACCGCGCGCCGGTTCGCCTCGAAATCGCGCGCCCAGATCAGGCCGTTGGTGATCCCGGTCTCGTCTTCGATGGTCACGAAGATCGCGTTGCCCTTTCCCGGCCGCTGGCGGACGAGGACGATCCCGGCGACACGCGCGCGGCGGCCGTCCTTTGTCACGTTGGCCTGTGCGCTCGACAGGATCCCCTCGGCGGCGAAGAGCGGGCGCAGAAAGGTCATCGGATGCTCCTTCAGCGACAGCCGCGTGGTCTGGTAATCGGTCGCGACGTGCTCGCTGAGCGGCATCGGCGGCAGGGGCGGATCGGGTTCGGGGGCGAGTTCGGGCGCTTGCGCCGCCGCGAACAAGGCGAGTTGCCGAGGCGGGGTGCGCCGCACCTCCCACAAGGCCTGGCGCCGATCCTGCCCGATCGAGCGGAACGCATCCGCATCCGCCAGCAGCCGCAGCGCGCGTTCGGGCACGTGCATGGCGAGCTGTTCGATCGTGGCATAGGGCGCATGGGCGACGATCGCGGTCGCCCAGTCCGTGCGAAATCCCTCGACCTGGCGAAAGCCGAGCCTGATGGCGAGCGGATCGTCCTCCAAGAGGTTGTCCCACCGGCTTGCGTTCACGTCCACCGGCCGCACCTCCACGCCGTGCTCGCGCGCATCGCGCACCAGTTGCGCGGGCGCGTAGAAGCCCATCGGCTGCGAATTGAGGATCGCACAGCCGAACACCGCGGGGTGGAAGCATTTGATCCAGGCGGAGACATAGACGAGCCGCGCGAAGCTCAGCGCATGGCTTTCGGGAAAGCCATAGGAGCCGAAGCCCTCGATCTGCTTGAAGCAGCGTTCGGCGAATTCGGCGGTGTAGCCGCGCCGGACCATGCCGCCGACGAGCTTGGCCTGGAAGTTCTCCATCCCGCCGACATGGCGAAACGTCGCCATCGCCTTGCGGAGCTGGTTGGCCTCGTCCGGCGTAAAGCCGGCGGCGACGATCGCCAGCTTCATCGCCTGTTCCTGGAACAGCGGCACGCCATAGGTGAAGCGCAGCAATTGGCGCAGCTCGTCGGGCGGCCCGAAGCGCGGATCGGGCGAGGGGAACTCCACCGGCTCCTTGCCCGAACGGCGGCGCAGATAGGGATGGACCATGTCGCCCTCGATCGGCCCCGGCCGCACGATCGCGACCTGCACCACCAGATCGTAGAGCTTGCGGGGCTTGAGGCGCGGCAGCATGTTGATCTGCGCACGGCTCTCCACCTGGAACACGCCGATACTGTCGCCCTTGCATAGCATGTCGTACACGGCGGGATGTTCGGCGACGGCGATCGTGTCGAGCGCGTGATCGCCGAGCCCGTGCTGACGCATCAGGTCGAAGCTCTTGCGGATGCACGTCAGCATGCCGAGCGCGAGGATATCGACCTTCATCAGGCCGAGCGCGTCGATATCGTCCTTGTCCCATTCGATGAACGTCCGGTCCTTCATCGCGCCGTTGTGGATCGGCACGGTCTCGTCGAGCCGGTTCTGGGTGAGGACGAACCCGCCGACATGCTGGGAGAGATGGCGCGGAAATTCGATCAGCCGATCGACCAGCATCCGCAGCCGCGCGATCTCGGGATTGGCGACGTCATAGCCCGCCTGCGCGAAGCGTTGTTCCTCGAACCGGCGCGAGAAGCTGCCCCATACGGTGCTCGTCAGCCGCTGCGTCACGTCGTCGGTCAGCCCCAGCGCGTGGCCGACCTCGCGCACGGTGCTGCGCGCGCGATAATGGATCACGGTCGCCGCGATCGCCGCGCGGTGGCGGCCATAGCGGCGATAGATATACTGCATCACCTCCTCGCGCCGCTCATGTTCGAAATCCACGTCGATATCGGGCGGCTCGTCGCGCTCCGCCGATACGAAGCGCGAGAAGAGCAGATCGTATTTCATCGGATCGACCGAGGTGACGCCCAGCAGGAAACACACCACCGAATTGGCCGCCGACCCGCGCCCCTGGCACAGGATCGGGGGCTTCTGCGCGCGCGCGAACCGCACCACGTCATGGACGGTGAGAAAATAATAGGCGTACTTGCGATCACGGATGAGGTGGAACTCCTCGAACAGCAGCGCGCGCATCTTTTCGGGCACCATGTCGTCGAAGCGTTCCAGCGCGGTCTGCCAGACGATATGTTCGAGCCAGTCCTGCGGATCCCAGCCGGACGGCACGGGCTCGTGCGGATATTCGTAGCGCAATTGATCGAGATCGAAGCCGATGCGCGCGGCCAGCGCGGTGCTTTGCGCGACGGCATCGGGCCGGTCGCGGAACAGCCGCGCGATTTCGGCGGCATCCTTCAAGTGCCGCTCGCCGTTCGCGGCCAGCCGGCGCCCCGCGCCCTGAATCGTCGTGCCCTCGCGGATGCAGGTGACGATGTCGTGGAGCGGCCGGTCCTCGGCATAGGCGTAAAGCGCGTCGACCGTCGCGAGCAGCGGCACCCCGGCCTCGTCCGCCACCGCACCCAGCCGGGCGAGGCGGCGCCGATCGCCCCCCGCATGCGGCATGGTCGCGGCCAGCCACACGCGGCCGGGCGCGGCTTGCCGCAGCCGCGCGAGCGTTTCCGCCAGGCGCGTGGCCGGGGTGCCGTCGCGAAGCGGGGGCAGGGGCGGGGGGCCGGCGCCGTCGTTGGCGGCGACCGCGCGGACGCGCGCCCCTCGATCGGTGCTCTCGGGCATCGCCACCAGCAGCAGATCCTCGGCGTGGCGAAGCAGATCCGCAAAGCCGAGGATACAATCGCCCTTTTCCGCGCGCCGGTTGCCGAGCGTGAGCAGCCGGGTGAGCCGGCCCCAGCCGAAGCGCGTCGCCGGATAGGCGACGATGTCGGGGGTGCCGTCGGCGAAGACGAGGCGCGCGCCCACTGCCAGCCGGAAGGCGAGCGGCGGCAGCCTGGCGCCCAGCAGCCCGGCGCGCGCCTTCTTGAGCGCCTGATGCGCGCGCACCACGCCGGCGACGGTGTTGCGGTCGGCGATCCCGATCCCGGCCAGACCCAGTTCGACGGCGCGCGCCACCATGTCGGTGGCGTGCGACGCGCCATCCAGGAACGAGAAGTTCGTCGCCGCCACCAGCTCGGCAAAGGCGGGTTCGTCGGTCATCGGGGTTCACGCGAAGCCGCAAAGAGATGCGCGCGCGGAGACGCGGAGGACGCGGAGGCGTTGCGCCCGCGGCCCCGTCGTGGCCCCATCATCGAACTCTGATGGACTGCCGATGATCGTGCCGGAAGGCCGCCCCGTTCGCAGCCTCTCGACGTCCTTCCCGCCTCTGCGCGAGCATCCCTTCTTCGCGTCTCGTTAGACCGGTCACCGCGAATCACGCGAACAGCCCGTGGACATACCAGCGCGGATGTTCCGCCTCGCTGTAAAGGCCGTGGCGGAAGATCCAGAAGCGGCGGCCGCGCTGATCCTCGATGCGGAAATAATCGCGCGTCGGGATGGCGCGATCATGGACGCGCCACCATTCCCCCGCGATCCGCTCGGGCCCCTCGGCGCGCGCCACCTCGTGCAGGTTGCGCCGCCAGCGGAAGCGGTGCGGCGGCCCGTCGGGCACCTCGGCCATCACCGCCTCGATCGGCTGCGGCGGATCGAAGAGGTAGATCGGCCGCAGCGGGGGCTCGCCCGCCTGCGGCTCGGGCCAGGCGGTGGGCGCCGCGCCACTCGCGACCGGATCGGCGGCGGGCAGCATCAGCTCGGCCTGTTCGGGAATATGGCTGGCGCGCGGCGCGAAACGGCGCACCTGGCCGCGCCCGAGCCGGGTGGTGAGGCGGTCGACCAGCGCGGCGACGTCGCCGCGCTCGCCCCGGGCGCCCTTGTCGCCCCGCTCGCCCCCCTCCGCGGTGCCGCCCTCCAGCTTCAACTGGCTCGCGTCGAGCGCCTCGGCCAGGGCGACGTCGAGGCGGATGAGGTCGTAGCCGAAGCCCGGATCGAGCGGATCGGCCAGCCCGTCGATCCGCTCGCGGAACAGCCGCAGCAGCACCGCGGCGTCCCGCGTCGGCGCGCCCGTCTCGATTCGCAGCCGCTGCACCTGGCCATCGGCGCGGTAGAGCCGCGCTTCCCAGCGGCGACCGCCCTGGCGGCGGCGTTCGAGCAGCACCGCGGCCTCGCCGACCAGTTCGCCCAGCACGTCCAGCGCATAATCCGTGCGGCCGATCGGCTCGGCGAACCGGCGCTCCACCCCGATCGGCGGCGCGACGCGGCGCGGGCTGATCGCCATCTTCGCCTCGCCGCTCAGCCGGCGCACCGCGGTCGCCGCCTCGGCGCCGAAGCGCGCGGCGAGCCCCGCCATCGGCCGCGCCATCACGTCGCCCACCGTCTTCAGCCCGGCGCGCACCAGCGCGGTGGTGGCCTCGTCATCCAGCCCCAGCGCCACCACCGGCAGCCGCCGGATCGCGCCGCGCTCGTCGGGCGCGGGCGCGCCGGCATGGCGGGCAAGCGCCAGCGCGGCGGCGGGGCCGTCGCCGAACGCATGGCGCACGGCCACCCCGCGCCGCGCCATGCGCGCCTCCGCATCCGCCGCCAGCCGCCGCTCGCCATCGAAGGCGTGGGTGCAACCGGCGATGTCGAGCACCAGCGCGTCGGGCGGATCGAGCGCCACCAGCGGGGTGTAGCGGATGCACCCGTCCGCCAGCCGTTCCAGCCAGTCGAGATCGGCATGCGGATCGTGCGGGAACACCTCCAGCTCGGGAACGCGCGCGCGCGCGTCGGCCAGCGTCAGCCCCACGGTCAGCCCCGCCTGCACCGCGCTGCGATCGAGCGCGGCCAGCCGGATCCCGCCGGAGACGGCATGGGTGAAGGCCAGCGGCGCCTCATCCCGTCCGGCGAACAGGTGCGCGCGGGTGTTGCGCAGCCGCTCCACGGGGAGCCAGGGGAAGACGAGCGCCAGATAGCGGCGCGGGATCGAAGCATCGGTCGTCACGGTTCCACTCCACGCACCAGCGCTGCCCGGCCGGGCCGCCGCGCCGGCGCACACATTCCACGTCGAAGGCCGGCCGGCCCGGCGCATCGGCCTCCAGCGCCGCCGAGGGGCTGGCCGACACCGACCAGCGACTCGCCGCCGCACTCGCGCCCCCTCCGGCGCCCACGCGCAGCACCAGCACCGCCACGCCCGAGGCCTCCGCCGCCAGCATCAGCCGCCGCGTCGCGGTCAGGTCGAGGCCCGGCGCGGGGCCCCAAGCCTCCACCAGCAGCGTGCCGAGCCCGGCGCAGCGCGCGCCATCGGCGGCGGCGCGCAGCAGCGCCGCCTCGTCCTCCACCACCGCCAGCACCAGCGCATGGGGCGACAGGCCCATTTCGAACAAGCCGGTCGCGTGCAGCCGGCCGCTCTGGCGTTCAGCGGCGCGCGTGCGCAGCCACAACAAGGGCGTTGCGCCCGCGGCGAGCGCCAGCGCCACCGCGAACCCCGCCACCGCCGCGCCGTCGTTCGCCTCGGCGGCATGGATCTCGTGAAGCTGCGCTGGATGCAGCCCGCCCGCCAGCCACGCATCCATCGGCCGCGGATCGGCTTGCGCGGGTCCGGTGCCAGCGGCAACACGCCGCAACCGGGCGATCAGGGCGGACGAGTCGCGCATCGATGTTCTTGTAATGTTCTTATGCTGGATTCGCCAAGCGCGAATTGTGACGACAAGGGGTTGCCGTCCCCGAACCCCCACGCTAAGAGCGCGCCTCACCCAGCCGGTCCGCCGGTTCGTGACGCCAGAGCGGGCGTAGCTCAGGGGTAGAGCACAACCTTGCCAAGGTTGGGGTCGAGGGTTCGAATCCCTTCGCCCGCTCCAGTCTTTTCCGATGCGTCGGATCGGACGACATCCATCCGACGATGTGCGGCGTTTTATGCGGGTACGGCCGGTAGCAATCCGCCGCCACTCCGCATCACCGCTTCAAAGCCGCCATCCCGTAGCCGCACAGCATCACCAGCGCGGCACCGGCGGTGAGGTAGGGCAGCGCATGCTGCGCCTCGTACAGCGCCACGCCGATCGAGGGGCCGAGGACGAAGCTGGCGCCGTTGACGCTCGTCACGCGCCCCGCGACCGAACCCTGGCCCGCGCTTCCCACCGCGAGCGATGCGCCGGCGGTGAAGCCCGGGCGGGTGAAGCCGAAGCCGAGGCTGGCCAGCGCATAGGCGGTGGCGATGCCGTAGAGCGAGGTGGCCAGCCCCGTCAGCGCGCAGCCGACCGCGGCGATCGCGGCGCCCACCAGGATCAGCCGGCGCGGCGACAGATCGAGCGTGGGGATGATCCCCCATTGCGCGAGCAGCGCGGCGCCCGCCCCCATCATCAGCACGAGCCCGGTCGGCTCCAGCGCGGCGACCGGCGCGAGGTGAAGCCGGTCGATCACCAGAAAGCCGATCGCCTGGCTCGTCATCGCCTGCGCATGGCCCGCCACCAGCCCGGCGATCATCCAGGCGCGGATGCGGGGATCGGTATAGCCGACCGGCTCGGCATGCGGCTCGGTCGCCGCGGCGACGCTCGCGCCGGTGGGGGCGCCGCCGATCGAGGGATAGGCGCTGCTGGCGCCGCGGCTGCCGCCTTCGCCCGGCCGATCGGCACGCAGGCTGAGCCGCACCGTCAGCCACACGGCGATCCCGAACAGCGCGGCGAGAAAGGCGGGGCCCGCCAGCCCGATCTCGACGCCGCCGATCGTGCCGAGGATCAGATAGGGCGCGACCGCGGGGCCGAGGATGGTGCCGAGCCCGAAGGCGGAGGCGAGCAGGGTGAGCGCCCGCGTCCGCTCGTCACGCGTCGTCTCGCCCGCCACCAGCGCCTGCACCGCGGGGGGCGCCGCCGATCCGAACAGGCCATAGACGAGGCGACCGCCGATGAAGCAGGCAAAGGCGGTGGGGCCCGCGATCCAGTGGTTGATGCCGGCCGCCAGGAACAGGCCGCACAGCGTGAGCGACAGCGAAAACCCGCCGAGACCCAGCAGGATCATCGCGCGCCGCCCGAACCGATCGAGCCGGTTCGCCCAGAACGGCGCGGCGATCACCCACAACAGCGCCGAGACGGAAAAGGCCGCGGCGGTCTCGCGGTCGGCCACGTCCAGCGAGCGGCTGAGCGCGGGCAGGATCGATTGCAAAGCGGTGTTGCCGCCCGCGATCGTCAGCATCACGAGGAACATCAGCGCGAAATTGCGGTCGAAGCGCGGCGCCCGCGTCATTCGCCGGGCCCCGCATAGCTGCGCGCGACGGTGGCGACCGCGACGCTGTAGCGATCATACCAGACCGTACGCCCACGCGCGCGAATCGCGGCATGCGCCGGGTGCGCGCGCCAGGCGGCCGCAGCGGCCTCGTCCGTCCAATAGCTGACGGTGATGCCCAGCCCCGCGGCATCGCGAACGCTGTCGATCCCGCGATAACCCGGCTGCACGCGCGCGAGCGCCTCCATCGCCGCTGCCGCCGCCGCATAGCCTTCGGCATCCGCGTCCGAGCGCTGCGACACGAAGATCACCGCCGTCTGCCCTGTGCGAACCGCCATCATCCGCCCCGCGTAGGATGCTTCTTTCGTGAAACAAAGCGTCACGATCGGGCCGCGCGTGCAACCCACGGCCTTGAACATCGTTCGGAAAACGTGCGACGGGAGGACCTGTTGCCCGCGCTTGCGGATCAGGTAAGGAAGCCGATGCCCAGTTCGACCACCGCCGCCCGCCGCGCCCGAAGCCGCGCCGCCGGCGTCCCCTCGCCCTGGCAGATGTTCTTTTCCGGTTTCCTGAAACATCCCGTCATGGTCGGATCGATCGTGCCGTCGTCGGACAAGCTGATCCGCAAGATGCTCGATCGGGTGGACTGGGCCAATTGCAAGCTGTTCGTCGAATATGGCCCTGGCGTGGGCACCTTCTGCCGCCCGATCCTCGACCGGATGGCGCCCGATGCCAAGCTGATCGCGATCGACACCAATCCCGATTTCATCCGCTATCTGCGCCACACCATCACCGATCCGCGCTTCGCCGCGGTGGGCGGTTCGGCGGCGGACGTCGCGCAGATCGTCGGCGATCACGGCTTCGCGCATGCCGATTACATCCTGTCGGGTCTGCCCTTCTCCACGCTGCCGCCCGGCGTCGGCCCGGCAATCGCGGCGGCGACGCATGCCACGCTTCGCCCCGGCGGCGCGTTCCTCGTCTATCAGTTCAGCCCCAAGGTGAAGGATTTCCTCACCCCGCATTGGCAGACGATCGATCACGACATGGAATGGTGGAACGTGCCCCCCGCCCAGCTCTATTGGGCCTGGAAGGACTGAGCGCGCGCGCGGCTTATTCGTCGATACCGAAATTCAGCCCGCGCGATACGCCGGGATCGAGCACCGCGATCAGCAGATAGGCGCCGAACTGGCGCAGGCGCTGCCACCACCCCGTCCGCGCCTTGTAGAGCGCGGCGGTCACCTCGCCCGAATCGGCGATCTCGCCCTCGATATAGGCGCGGACATGATCGGCGAACGCCGCATCCTCGATCCGCAGCATGAGTTCGAGGTTGATGAACAGGCTGCGCATGTCGAAATTGGCGGACCCGACATGCACCGCCGAATCGATCACGTATAATTTGGTGTGGAGCTTGGTGGCGGCATATTCGAAGATTCGCACGCCCTTGCGCAACAGCCCGGCATAGGTGAAGCGCGCCGCCGCGACGGTGGCGTTGTTGTCCGATTTCGCCGCGGTGACGATCCGCACGCCCGCGTCGCGCCGGCCGGCCCGGTCGAGCCGCCGCAGCATCGTCGGGCTCGGGGTGAAATAGCCGGCGATCACGTCGATCCGGCTCGCCCGGCGCATGTCCGTCCGCACCGTCCGCGCCCAGGGCGACAGCCGCCGCGTCGGGCCGCCGATCAGCCAGCGCAGCGGCCCGTCCGTCTCGCTATACCGGGTCAGCGCGTGATTGAGGTGGCGCAGCTTGCCCTTGGGCCGCATCACCCATTCGTGCAGCGCATCGAAATAGGGCGACATCCGCCCCGCCGCGGCGCCTTCCACCACCAGCCCCAGATCGCGCCAGGCGGCATCCTCGGGCTTGCCGAAATAATCCTCCTCGATGTTGAAGCCGCCGATCATGATCCGCGCGCGCCCGGTCTCGCCATCGGCCAGCAACAATTTCTGGTGGTTGCGCAACAGATAGCGCCGGCCGAGCCGGGGCGAGAAGACGCACACCGTGATGCCCGCCTCTCGCAGGCGCGCGAAGGCGACGTGGCGCTCCGCCTCCTCGCTGCCGAAGCCGTCGACGATCAGCGTGACTCGCACCCCGCGCCCGGCGGCGGCGATCAACGCGTCGCCAAAGGCGCGGCCGGCCGCATCGTCGGCATAGATGTAATAGAGCGCGCGCAGGCTCGTCCGCGCGCCCTCGACCGTGGCGATCAACGCCGCCCAGCGCGTGGCGCCCTCGGTCAGAAGGGTCAGCCGGTTGCCGTCGACGGTGAAGCTCGGTTCGCTCATCGTGCCGTGATGGACCGCGGCCGCCCGGCACGGCAAGGCGAAATCCTTGACTTGCGGGCGCGCGGCCGCTAGCGAAACCGGCTTCCACCCATCGTCGTTTGCGAAGGAAGCGTTACCATGGCGCGCGTCACCGTCGAAGATTGCGTCGACAAGATCCCCAACCGCTTCGACCTCGTGCTGATGGCCGCGCAGCGCGCCCGCCAGATCTCGGGCGGTGCGGACCTGACGATCGATCGCGATCGTGACAAGAATCCCGTCGTCGCGTTGCGCGAGATCGCGGAGCAGACGGTGCGCCCGGCGCATCTTCAGGAATCGGTCATCTCGGGCCTGCAGCGCGTGCAGCAGGACGATGACGACGAGGCCGATGCGATCGGCAGCCTGGCCGCCTCGGCCGAGGCGCTTCGCCTCACCGCCGCCGCCCCGCCGCGGAACCAGAATCTGGGCGGCGATTACGAAGCGTGAGGTAGGTCGCTAGCATTTGCTAGCGACCGTTCGGCTCAGGCCGAACCGAATGCCGGCCGGCGAGGGGCCGTGAGGCTCCTCGACCGACGACCCGGCTTTGCCGTGGCGCGAACGCTCGTAGCGGGATGCTCTCCCCAAGCGCGCCTTTCTACCACTCCTCCTCCATTGCCTGCGCCGGGTCGTAAGTCGGCGCTTTGCGCCGCTGGCCTAGCCGGAAATTGCGCTGTGTGCATCGGCAGGCGCCTATTTCCGGCCTTGCGCGACCACGAACCATTCCACCGATCCCTTGCGGCTCGCCGGTGGCTTGGCGTGCTTTACGCTCGTGAAATTGCGCTTCATCTCGGCTACGAGCTGCTGGTCCGCACCGCCGGCGAAGACCTTGGCGACGAACGCGCCGCCCGGCGCCAGCACGTCGCAGGCAAAGGCCAGCGCCGCCTCCACCAGCGCCATCGTGCGCAGCGCGTCGGTCTGCGGATGGCCGACCGTGTTGGCCGCCATGTCCGACAGGACGAGGTCGGGTGCGCCGCCGAGCGCCTCGATCAGCCGGTCGGGGGCGGCATCGTCCATGAAGTCCATCTGGAAGATCGTCACGCCCTCGATTGGATCGACCGGCAGCAGGTCGATGCCGACGATCGCCGCCTTGGGCACCTGGCGGCGCAGCACCTGGCTCCAGCCGCCCGGCGCCAGCCCCAGGTCGACCACCCGCTTCGCGCCCTTCAGGAACGCGAATCGCTCGTCCAGTTCGATCAGCTTGTACGCGGCGCGGCTGCGATAGCCCTCGGCGCGTGCGCGCTTCACATAGGGGTCGTTCAACTGGCGTTCGAGCCAGCGCGTCGATCCCGCGGTGCGCCCGCGCGCGGTCTTCACGCGAGTATGGCCGCCGCCACCGCCGCGGCTCACGGCCGGGGGGTTCCCATGAGCCGGCGCAGGATGCCCTCGCGAATGCCGCGATCGGCGATGCCGAGCCGTTCGGCTGGCCATAGGTCCATGATCGTCTCCAGGATGGCGCAGCCCGCCACCACCAGGTCTGCGCGCTCCTGCCCGATACAGGGCACACGCGCGCGCTCCTGGATCGACATGCGCGAAAGGTCGCGGCTGATGTCGCGCATCGCCGCCGAGGGCACGATCAGCCCGTCCACGGCGGACCGGTCGTAATGGCTCAGATGCAGGTGGACGCTGCCGAGCGTCGTCACCGTGCCGCTGGTGCCGAGCAGCCGTGGCGAACGCACGTTTCGCGGCAGGCGGCGCGCGAAGCCGGCGAAACTGTCCATCACCAACGCGCGCATCCGGGCATAGGCGTCCGCACGCCCTGCTTCGCCCTCGCCGCCGCCCGCGCTTTCGGTCAGCGAGACGACGCCCCAGGGCGCCGAATGCCAGTCGAGCACGCGCGGCATCGGGCCCGAGGTGTCGATCAGCACCAGCTCGGTCGATCCGCCGCCGATATCGAAGACGAGCGCCGGATCCTCGCCCGGTTCGATCAGCGCGTGGCAGCCGAGCACGGCGAGCCGCGCCTCCTCCTCCGCCGAGATGACGTCCAGGTGGATACCCGTCTCGGCCAGCGCGCGCGCGATGAAGGCGGGGCCGTTGGTCGCGCGGCGGCATGCCTCGGTCGCGACCGAGCGTGCGAGCGTCACGTTGCGGCGCTTCAGCTTGTCGGCGCACACCTTCAGCGCCGCGAGCGTGCGGTCGATCGCCGCATCGCTCAGCTTGCCCGAGGCGGCGAGCCCCTCGCCCAGCCGGACGATGCGCGAAAACGCATCAACGATCGCGAAACCGGGCCCTTGCGGACGCGCGATCAGCAGTCGGCAATTGTTGGTGCCCAGGTCGAGCGCGGCAAAGGCCTGCGCATCGGACCATCGCCCGCGCATCGGGCGGGCCGGAACCGGACGGGCAGGGCTGTCCTGCCGGTACGGCATTCGGGCGGATTCGTCCCCCATGCCGCGGTGCTCGCTATTCTGTTATGCCGGCGCGGGCACGATGCCCGTTCGGTGCTTGGCCACAGATGTAGCGCAGGCAAGGCCTTGCGACAAGGCGAGCCGCCGAACCCCGTTGACAGCCCCGGACACCCCGCCTAGAGCCGCGCCGCTGCCGTTGCCCCGTCGTCTAATGGTAAGACTGCGGTTTCTGATACCGCCTATTGAGGTTCGAATCCTCACGGGGCATCCAGCGCCCACTCTCGCATCGATACCCGCCCGCAGCGACGCCGCGTTACGACGCCTCCGCGATCAGCTTGGCGGCCTCGGGCGTGTTCCAGGCGTTGCCGCCGGTCATCCGCCATACTTCGTGGCCCGTCGAATCGATCAGGATCGTCGTCGGCAGGTTGGCGCGATAGGCCAGGCTGAGGCCGAGCTTCGGATCGAGATAGGGCGTAAGCGCCTTGAAGGCATGCGCGGCGAAGAACGGCGCCACCTTGGCCTTGCCATCGAGATCCTGGCTGACCGCCAGCACCGCGACGCGCCCCTTCAGCCGCTCGGCGGCGGCATCGAGCGTCGGCATCTCCGCGACGCAGGGCGCGCACCACGTCGCCCACAGGTTCAGCAGCACGGGCTTGCCGCGAAACGCCGCGAGCGTGACGGGCTGGCCCTCGGGATCGGTGAAGGCGAGCGCGGGCGGGGTCTCGCCCTTGTGGCTGCGATCGAGCTTCTGCGCCGGGGCGGCGGGCGCCGCGGGGGCGGTGGCCTCGTCGCTGGCGGCCACGATGTTGGCGGCGGGCGTCGGCGTCGCTTGCTCCGGCGCGGGCGATTTCCTATCGCAGCCAGCGGCCATCAGGCCGATGCCCAGGAGACAGGCGATAGCGGCGCGCGAGGACATGGTCGGTTCCACGGGGGACGGCTCCAATGCGATGTGGGGCGGCCGCTTCGCGGAGGGTCCCGCAGCGGTGATGCGCGAGATAAACGCGTCCATCCCCTTCGACAAGCGGCTGTGGCGCCAGGACGTGGCGGGCAGCAAGGCGCATGTCGCGATGCTCGGCGCGCAAGGGATCGTCTCGGCAGAGGATGCCGCCACGATCGCCGCCGGGCTCGATTCGGTCGCGGCCGATTACGCCGCGAACGGCGTGGCGGAGGATCTCGCGCTCGAAGACATCCACATGCAGACCGAGGCGAAGCTCGCCCGGCTGATCGGCCCCGTCGCCGGGCGGCTCCACACCGCGCGTTCGCGCAACGACCAGGTCGCGACCGATTTCCGCCTGTGGGTGCGCGATGCGATCGACGAGGTGCTCGCCGCGCTCGCCGGGTTCCAGGCGGCGCTGCTGGCGCGCGCGGACGAGCACGCCGCCAGCGTCATGCCGGGCTTCACGCATCTGCAATCCGCTCAGCCGGTCACGCTCGGCCATCACCTGATGGCCTATCATGCGATGATCGCGCGCGATGCCGGGCGCTTCGCCGATGCGCGCGCGCGGATGAACCGCTCGCCGCTCGGTTCCGCGGCGCTGGCGGGCACGGGCTTTCCGATCGACCGCGCGATGACGGCCAGGGCGCTCGGCTTCGACGGGCCGATGACCAATTCGCTCGACGGCGTGTCGGACCGCGATTTCGCGATCGAATATCTCACCTGCGCGACGCAGACCGCGCTGCACCTGTCGCGGCTGGCGGAGGAGTTCGTGCTCTGGGCGTCGCAGCCCTTCGGCTTCGTGGCACTCAGCGACCAATGGTCGACGGGCAGCTCGATCATGCCGCAGAAGCGCAACCCCGACGCCGCCGAGCTGGTGCGCGGGCATAGCGGCCGGATCATGGGCTGCATGACCGCGCTGATGGTGACGATGAAGGGCTTGCCGCTCGCCTATTCCAAGGACATGCAGGACGACAAGCCGCCGGTGTTCGAGGCGCACGACCTGCTCGCGCTGTCGATCGCGGCGATGACCGGCATGGTGGAGAGTGCGACCTTCCGCACCGACCGGATGCGGCGCACCGCCGAGGCGGGTTTCGCCACCGCGACCGATCTGGCCGACTGGCTGGTGCGCGAGGGCGGGTTGCCGTTCCGCGAGGCGCATCACGTCACCGGCCGCGCGGTAAAGCTGGCCGAGGAGCGCGGCGTCGCGCTCGACGCGTTGCCGATCGCCGACCTGAAGGCGATCGATGCGCGGATCGACGAACGCGTCTATGGCGTGCTGTCGGTGGACGCATCGGTCGCCAGCCGGACGAGCTTCGGGGGCACCGCGCCCGACAATGTCCGCGCGGCGATCCGCGCGGCACGGGGGGAATGACGATGCGGCGCTGGCCGATCCTGGCGATCACGATAGGGGGCGCGCTGGCGCTGACCGGATGCGGCTCGGCGGCGGCGCTCAAACCGCCGGCGGGGCAGGCGCTGCCGGTCGCGCCTTACGGCGCACGCACGACGCCCACGCCCAAACAGCTGCTCACCCCCACGACGCAGCAACGCCCGCAGCGCAGCGACGAGCTGCTCACCCAATCCCAGGCCCGCCGCAGCGACGAGTTCGATCTGCCGCCGCCAAA
This sequence comes from Sphingomonas sp. GC_Shp_6, assembly GCF_026540835.1. Taxonomy (NCBI): domain Bacteria; kingdom Pseudomonadati; phylum Pseudomonadota; class Alphaproteobacteria; order Sphingomonadales; family Sphingomonadaceae; genus Sphingomonas; species Sphingomonas sp. GC_Shp_6. The sequence goes on from NZ_JALNUO010000001.1 coordinate 113,726, forward strand.
CTGACGAGGGTCCGATGGACCATTTCCACGAACAGGGCGGCATCCTCCATGCCGAGAACGTGCCGCTGACCGCGATCGCGGAAGAAGTCGGCACGCCCGTCTATGTCTATTCCGCGGCGACGTTCCGCCGTCACGCGCGCGTGTTCCGCGAGGCGCTCGCCGCGGCCGGGCCGCGCGTCCACATCGCCTATGCGATCAAGGCCAATCCCAATATCGCGGTGCTCCGCCTGCTTGCCGACGAGGGTTATGGCGCCGACGTCGTCTCGGCCGGCGAGATGGCGCGGGCGCTGGCGGCGGGGATCCCGGCCGCGCACATCGTGTTCTCGGGCGTGGGCAAGACGCGCGACGAGCTGGGCCGTGCGCTCGATGCGGGGATCGGCCAGTTCAACCTGGAGCTGGAGGAAGAGGGTGTCGTGCTCGCCGCCCTGGCCGCCGAGCGCGGAATCGTCGCGCCGGCGGTGCTGCGCGTCAATCCCGACGTCGATGCCGGCACCCACGCCAAGATCTCCACGGGGCGCAAGGAGAACAAGTTCGGCGTGCCGATCGACCAGGCGCCGGGCATGTTCGATCGGCTGGCCGGGCTCGAGGGATTGGACCTGCGCGGCGTCGCGATCCATATCGGCAGCCAGCTCGCCGATCTGGCGCCGCTGGAGGCCGCCTATGCGCGCGTCGGCGAACTGGTCGCCGAACTGCGCGGCGCGGGGCACGCGATCACGCATGTCGATCTGGGCGGCGGCCTGGGCGTGCCCTATCGCCCCGACGACGTGTTGCCGAGCCCGGCGGATTATGGCGCCATGGTCGCCCGCGCCACCGCCGGGTGGGACGTGACGCTGATGTTCGAGCCGGGCCGGGTGATCGCGGGCAATGCCGGGGTGCTGCTGACCAGCGTCATCTGGGTCAAGCCGGGCGTGACCCACCCCTATGTCATCGTCGATGCCGCGATGAACGATCTCGCGCGCCCGGCGCTGTACGACGCGTTCCACGATTTCGTCGCGGTGAAGCCCTCGGGCGCGCGGATGACGGCGAACATCGCCGGGCCGGTGTGCGAGAGCGGCGACACATTCGCCATGGGCCGCACGATCGATGCGGTCGCGAGCGGCGATCTGGCCGTCTTCCGCACCGCCGGCGCTTACGGCGCGACGATGGCGAGCACGTACAACAGCCGCGCGCTGGTGCCCGAGGTGCTGGTGGACGGCGACCGGTTCGCGGTCGTGGCGGACCGGGTGAGCGCCGAGACGCTGATCGCCGCCGAACGCGTGCCGGAGTGGCTGAAGCGGTGACGCTCCACAGCCTGCCGCTGTTCGTCAGGCTGGCAGGCCGGCCGGTGATCCTGCTCGGCGCGGGCGAGGGGGCCGACGCCAAGCGGCGGCTGCTCGAACGCGCGGGCGCGGCGATCGTCGGCGAGGCAGGCGTGGCGGCGCTCGCGATCGTGGCGATCGAAGATGAGGACGAGGCGACGGCGGCGGTCGCGCGGTTGAAGGCGCGCGGCGTGCTGGTCAACGCGGTCGACCGGCCCGATCTGTGCGATTTCACGCTGCCCGCGCTCGTCGACCGGGCGCCGGTGCTGGTCGCGATCGGCACCGGCGGCGTGTCGGCGGGGCTCGCCGCCGCGCTGCGCCAGCGGCTGGAGGCGCTGCTGCCCGCCTCGCTGGGCGCGCTGGCGGATTCGCTGTTCGCGGCACGGGCACGGCTGCGCAGCGCGTTCCCGGATCCGGGCGAACGCCGCCGGGCGCTCGCCCGCGCCATGGCCGCGGGCGGCGATCTCGATCCACTCGGCCTGGATCCGGACGTGGATGGCTGGCTGCGCGGCGATGCCGTGCGCGACCGGCCGACGGGCGAGCGGGTGCGCATTCGCTTGCGTTCGACCGATCCCGACGACCTGACGCTGCGCCAGGCGCGCGCGCTGGCCAGCGCCGACTGCGTGTATCACCGCCCCGACGTGCCGCCCGCGATCCTGAACCGCGCGCGCGCCGATGCCGCGCGAATCGCTTGCGCCGCGCCGCCGTCGGATGTGGAACCCGGCCTGTCCGTCGATGTGGAGATGATGCGGTGAGCGGTTTCGGATTCCGGATCACGGGCGGCGAGGCGGTGCGCGTGGACGTGAAGGAGGCGCTGGGCTGCACCGCCGATCTCGTCTGGGTGCATCTGTCGACCAACGCCGAAGCCGCGCAGACCTGGCTGCGCGACGAGGCGAAGCTGTCCGATTACGTCGTCGATGCGCTCACCGCCACCGAGACACGGCCGCGCTGCGAGGCGTTCGGCGACGGCGCCTTTCTCAACCTGCGCGGCCGCAGCGACGAGCAGCTCGACAGTTCGGACCTGCTCGCCTCGGTGCGGATCTGGGCGGTGAAGGGGCGCGTCTTCTCGGTCACGCGCAAGCGCGTCGTGGCGGTGGGCGCGGTCGAAAAGGTGGTGGAGGCCGCCGAGATCCGCGATCCGGGCGATCTGATCGCCGCCTTCGCCACCGCGATCACCGAGGATCTCGATCCCGAGGTGGCGGCGCTGGGCGACCAGCTCGACGATTGCGAACAGGCGCTCGATGCCGACAAGGTCTTCGAACTGCGCCGCACCGTCACCCGCGTGCGCGTCGCCGCGATCGGCTATCGCCGCTTCCTCAGCCCACAGCGCGCCGCGCTGGAGAAGCTGGCGAGCCTGCCGGGCGAATGGCTGCAGGACGACGACCGGCTGCATCTCGCCGCCGCCGCCGACCGCGCCGCGCGCATGGCCGAGGAGCTGGAGGCGATCCGCGAGCGATCCTCGCTGACTCACGAGGCGCTGACCGACCTGCGCGCCGAGCAGATCGATCGCCGCACGCTCGTCATCTCGATCGTGGCGATGGTGTTCCTGCCGCTCACCTTCATCACCGGGCTGCTCGGCATGAACGTGAAGGGCATCCCCTATGCCGACGAGCCCTGGGCGTTCGACGGGGTGATGGCGTTGTGCACGGTAATCGCGGTCGTCATCACGCTCTATTTCATCCGGCGCCACTGGTTCCGCTGAACCGCACCGGCCGCGTCACGCCGCGCGGGCGGTCTTCCAGGCGTCCGCGATCTCTTCCAGCGTGGCGGCGGTGTTGCGGAACGGCGCGGAATCATGGCCGATCGAGGCATTGACGATCGTGCGCCGCGCCCCGCCATAGAGCCGCGACAGCGTGACCGCGACCTCGCCGCCCTTCTCGAAATCGAGCCCGGCCTCCAGCGCGAAGAGGATCGCGGTCGCCCGCGTCACCCGCTCGCTCTTGACCGAAAACTTGCGGTTGTCGGTCGCCCAGGCGGCGGCGCGCAACGCCGCGACCAGCTCTTCGTAGAGGAGCTGGACGAGCGCGGGGCCATCGGCCTGCGCGGTGCGGCCGGCGATGTCGATCCGGCGATAGGTGGCAGCGGGATCGCGCGTCAGGGTGGCGTAGCTGGTCATCAGCTGCTCTTGTCCCAGGCGGCGATCTGCTGCGTCAGGAACGACTGGGTCGATTTATACGCCGCGACCTTGGCGTCCATCGCCGAGAATTGCTGCGTCAGCCGCGTCTTGGTGTCCGCCGCCGCGGTCGTCTGATCCGCCTGCTCGCCGGTCACCGTGGTCTGTTGCGCGGTGTAGCGCGCGGTCGCGGCGTCGAGGCCATAGGTGTTGTTGGTGGCGGTCGTCGTGATCGCGTTGAGCGCGGCGTACAGCCCGTTGCCCGTGCTGGCGGTGCCCGTGCCCAGCGCGAACAGCGCCTCGACATCGGCAGGATAATTGGCGAGCGCGGTGGCGAGCTGCGTCGAATCGACGCTGAGCGTGCCGTCCTTGTTCGTCTTCACGCCGATCTCGGCCAGCGTGCTCGGGCCCCCGGTGGTCGAAGGAGTTGCCAGCTTGGTCGTCGTCAGCACGCCGAGGCTGCGCGCCAGGCCGGTCACCGTGGTCTCGCTCTTGAGCACGCCGTTCACCGGATCGGTCTGCGTCTGCAGCACGCCCATCACCTGGTTGAACGTGGTGACGATGTCGTTCACCGCTTGGCTCAGCGCCGATGTGGGCGGCGTCGTACCGATCGTCACCGGCGTGGTCGATGTGCCCGTCAGGCTGAGGCGCACGCCGGTGATGAGGTTGTTGATCGTGTTGCTCGACCGCTGGAACGTCGCGCCGTCGAGCGTGACCACCGCATCCTGCGCGCCCGTGCCGATCGTCGTGCCGGTCGCGTTGCGCCCGACGTTCAGCGTCGACAGGCTCGTGCCGCCGGTGCTCGACGCATCGTCGGTGCCGGTCAGCGTGAACGCCTGGCTCTGGCCGGTCGCGCCCTTGATCGACAGCCGCTGACCGTTACCATCGGCGATCACCGTGGCGGTGACGTTCGCGCCCGCGGCGTTGATCTTGGCGGCGATGCCGGCGAGCGTGGCGTCACCCGATCCGATGGTGATGCTGACCGGGTTGCTGCTGCCCGCGGTGAAGCTGGTGTTGCCGTTCGCATCGGTCGAATCGCTGCCGAACTGGAGCGAGAAGGTGCCGGTGTTGAACGCCGTGGTGCTGGGGATCGCGGTGTTCATCGTCGCGGCCTGCGCGCTGGCGAGCTGCTTGACGAGAATGGAGGCGGACAGGCCGGCGAGCTTGGCGCCCGATTGCGCGGTGGCGGTCAGCACGCCGGTGTTCGAACTCGACGGCTGCGTGGTCAGGGTGCCCCCCGTCACGAGCGAGTTGAACGCCGAGCTGAAGCCGGTGACGCTGCTCTTGACGCTGGCGATGCCCGAGATCTGCGAGGTGAGCGTGTCCGCCTGGTTCGCGAGCAGCGTGTTCTTCGCGGCATATTGCGCGGCGACGAGCGACGTGACGAGCGAGGCGGTGTCGATCCCGGATCCGACGCCCAGCGTCGAGGTGATCGACGCGATCGACGAGGCCGCGGTCGTGCTGGTCGTCGTGCTGGAGGTACTCGTGGTCGTCGTCATGCCATGTTCCGCCCATGCTCCCGCGTCATTCTGTTAACGGCCGGCCGGCGCGAGAATTTAGGAGGTTTTTGCGCCATTCTCGTCGAAGCGCGCGCCCGGCGGCACGACGACCGGCGGCGGGGTGGCGCCGCCCGCGCGCGCGTTCACGCCGAACACGAAGGCGAGCACGGTGGCGATCGCCATGTACAGGTCGTCGCGCACCTCCTGCCCCTCGCGGCTGGTGTAATAGACCGCGCGCGCGAGCTGGGGATATTCGAGCACCGGGATGCTGCCGCCGGCCAGTTCGCGGATCGCCAGCGCCGTCGCGCCGCGCCCGCGCGCCACCACGACGGGCACCTGATCCTTGCCGTGATCGTAGCGCAGCGCGACCGCGAAATGCGTCGGGTTGGTCAGCACGACATGCGCGCTTTCCACCGCCTTGCGCATGCTGCGGTTCGCCATCGCGCGCTGCTTGGCGCGAAGCTGGCCCTTGGCCTCGGGCGAGCCTTCGGTTTCCTTGTGCTCGTCCTTGATCTCCTGCTTGCTCATGCGCAGCTTGCCGAGCAGGCGGATGAGCTGGATCGGCACGTCCATCCCCGCGATCAGCGCAAGACCGATCGCCATCACCAGCAGGATGCCCATGAACGTGCCCGCCAGCGCGGTGAGCGAGGTGGAGAGATCCGACGAGGACAGGCCGAGCGTCATGTGCGACGCGTTCCACAGCATATAGCCGCCGATCGCGCCCAGCAGCACGATCTTCAGCAGCGACTTGCCAAGCTCGATCCAGCCGTTCGCGCCGAACACGCGCTTCATCCCGGCCATCGGGTCGATCCGGCTGGCCTTGGGCGCGAGCAGCGATCCGTTGAAGCCGAACGAGCCGAGCCCCGCGGTGCTGAGGATCGCGGCCACCAAAGTCATCGCGAACAACAGGCCGATCGAAGGCAGCAGCTTCGATCCCGCCTCGGCGAGCGCGCGAAACGGCGAGAAATCCTCGATATCCCCGCGTCCGAACTGGAAGCTCGCCGTCATCAGCGCCTTGCACGCGCCGACCAGCGCCGGCCCGAACAGCGACAGCCATGCCACCCCGGCCAGCATCACGAGCGCGGTGCCGAAATCCTTCGAGCGCAGGACGTTGCCGTCCTTGGTCGCGTCGCGTTTGCGCTTGGCGGTTGGTGCTTCTGTCTTGTCGCCGAATTCGTCCGCCATCAGCCGAACACCAGATTCTGTGTGGCGGCCAGGCTCTCGCGGACGATTACCAGCATGTAATCGCCCATCGCCGGAAACGCGACCGCCAGCGCCACGACGCCCGCCGCCAGGCTGGCGGGCAGGCCGATCGAGAAGAGGTTGAGCGCGGGCGCGGCGCGGCTGAGCATGCCCATCACGAGATTGAGGCAGAGCAGCAGGAAACCGACCGGCAGCGCGAGCAGCAGCCCGGCGAGAAACGCATAGCCGCCGAAGAACGCGATGCCGCGCAGCCGTTCGGCGCCGAGCCATGCGGCGCCCGGCGGCAGCGCATCATAGCTGCGCACGACCATGTCGACGAGGATCAGGTGGCCGTTCATCGACAGGAACAGCAGCGTGAGCATCACCGAGAAGAATTGGCCGAGCGCGGGGCTCGAATGGCCGTTCTGCGGATCGACCGACGAGGCGAAGCCGATCCCCATCGACCCGCCGATGATCTCGGCGGCGACGAGCGGCGCGGCGAACGCGATCTGGAGGACGAAGCCGATCGCGAGCCCGACCAGCGCCTCGGCCACGACGGACAGCATCGTGGCCACGCTGAAGATGCTGGCAGGCGCCGCGATCGCATGCGTGCCCATCACCAGAATGCCGATCGCGCCGGCGAGCGACACGCGCACGACGAGCGGCAGCGATACCGATCCGAAGACCGGCGCCGCCACGAACGTCGCCCCCACGCGCACCATCACGAAGACGAGCGTCCAGAGCTGCGGTTCGATCGAGAGGCCGAAGCCCAGCACTCGCTAGCGCACCAGATCCGGAATGCGTTCGAAGATGCCGATGGTGAAATCGCTCAGAAGCCCGAGGATCAGGCTGCCGAAGATCACGATCGACAGCGCCACCACGATCAGCTTGGGCACGAACGACAGCGTGGCCTCGTTGATCGAGGTGGCGGCCTGCACCATCCCCAGGATCAGACCGCACAGCAGCGCCGGGATGAGGATCGGGGCCGACGCCAGCGCCAGCACCCACATCGTCTGGTTGGCGAGCGTGAGGAAATAATCGGCGTCCATCGCCCGTCAGACCGCGAAGCTGTTGGCGAGGCTGCCCATCGTCAGCGCCCAGCCGTCCACCAGGACGAACAGGAGGAGCTTGAACGGCAGCGAGATGATCTGGGGTGAGAGCATCATCATGCCCAGCGCCATCAGCACCGTCGCGACGACGAGATCGATGACGATGAACGGCAGGAAGATCAGAAAGCCGATCTGAAACGCGGTCTTCAGCTCGCTCGTGACGAAAGCGGGGAGCAGGACCGAGAAGGGAATGTCCTTCGGGCTGGCATAAGGGCCCGATTTGGCGAGGTTCGCGAACAGCGTCACGTCCTTGACCCGCGTCTGCTTGGCCATGAAGTCATGCAGCGGCACGCCTGCCGTCGTAATCATCTGCGTGCCGGCGAGCTTGCCCGCGGCATAGGGCTGGATCGCCTGTGCGTTGATCTGGTTGATCGTCGGCGCCATCACGAAGAAGCTGAGGAACAGCGCGAGGCCCAGCAGCACCTGGTTGGGCGGCGTCTGTTGCAGGCCCATCGCCTGGCGCAGCATCGCCAGCACGATGACGATCCGGGTGAAGCTGGTCATCATCAGCAGGATGCCGGGCAGGATCGTCAGCAGGCCCATGATGATGAGCACCTGGAGCGACAGCGAGAGCGAACCGCTCTGGCCGGTGCCGCCCGATGCCTGGCCGCCCAATTGGCCGAGCGCGCGATCGACCGCATCGCCCACGCCGGGCGCGGCCAGAGGGGCCGCTTGCGCGAAGGCGGGGGCGGCGATCAGGATCGCGACGAGGAGCGCCAGCAGGATCCAGACGAGCTTGGCCCCCGAGCGCTTCGGCCGCGCCCGCGCCGCCACGAACAGCGCGGGGCCGGTGCCGTGGCGGGTGATCGTCACGCTCATGCGTCGACCTTCTCGATCAGGTTGACGCCGCCGCGGCCGACCGAGACGAGCAGCCGCTTGCCCTCGAAATCGATGACCGCGAGGCGCAGGCCGGGCGAGATCATCATCGTCTCGCGCACCGCGATCATCCGCGACGACGGCTTGCCGGGCATCCGCCCCTCGAACTTGCGCCACAGATAGAGGCAGCCGATCATCAGCCCGCACACCAGCGGCAGCAGGACGACGAGCTTCAGGATATAGGTCCACAGCATCGGATCAGGCCCGGCCCGCGACCGACTTGTCGGGACCGGCCAGTTCGGTCATCCGCACGCCGAAGCGCTCGCCCACCGTCACCACCTCGCCACGGCCGATCAGCGTGCCGTTGACGAACACGTCGAGCAGTTCGTTCGCCTGGCGATCCAGCTCGATCACGCTCGATTCGCCGAGCGCCAGCAATTCGCGCAGCGTCAGGCTGGTCGAGCCGATCTCGACGGTCAGCTTCACGTCGACGTCCTGCAGCAGCCGGAAATTGGCGGCGACCGATGCATCGACGGGGAACCCCCCGGTCATGTCGTTCATGAATTCTGTCCTTCGTCGAGGCGGGTGAGGGCGGTCAGGCGGATGGCGGCGCGGCCGTTCGAGGTGCCGACGGTGCCGACGCCCAGCCGGTCGGTGCCGACCATCACGGGCACGTCGCCGGCGATGGTGATCGGGATGACGTCGCCGGGCTTCAGGTTCATCAGCATCGACAGCGGCACGACGGGTTCGGCGAGCACCGACCGGATCGGAAAGCGCACGTCCATCGCCGCGCGGGTCAGACCGTTGCGCCAGGCGGGATCGGGCTCGGCCGATTTGCCCAGCACCTTGGCGGTGAGCGAGGCGCCGTGCGGCTTCAGCGCGGCGACGGGATAGACGAGGTCGATGAAGACCAGCTTGGCCGGCCCCGCCGCGATGCCGAACCGGGTGACGACCACGGGATCCTCGCCATCGATATCGGCGATCATCGCCGCGTTCGATTCGGGGCGGCCGACGGTGAAGTCGATCCGGGCGAGCGGTTCCCATGCCGTGCGCAGCGGGGCGGCGACCATGGCGCCGATCCGCGCGATCATCGCTTCGGCCGCGGGCGAGAATTCGCCGGGCAGCGTGAGCGGCGCGGCGCCGGTGCCGCCGAAGAACAGATCGAGCAGCTCGAGCACGAACTTGCCGTCCAGCACGCACAGCGCCTGGCCGTGTGCCATCATGCCCTGCATGCCGAGCGGCAGCCACGCGATCAGCGGCTCCATCCGCTCGGCGCGGTAATCGGCGAAACGCTGCACGGCCAGCGGCTCGGCCCAGCAGCGGAGCTCCTGGCGCATCAGCGGCTCGAACACGCCGCGAAACGCGCGGGCCAGCCGTGCCGACAGATGCTGCAGCGTGTGCAGATCGCCGAACGGATTGAGCTTCGGCGCGCCGAGCATGCCCTCATGGGCCGCCTGGCGATGCCGCTCGCGCCGTTCGGGCGCCGTCGGGTGGGAGGCCGCGTTAACCATGCCTCACTGAACAACGAAATTGGTAAAGTAGACGTTACCAACGCCGCCGAATCCCTCCTTTTGCTTGAGAGTCGCGTTGATCGCATCGACGAGCCGCTTGGCCAGCTTGGCCTTGCCCTCGCTCGTGAACACCTGGTCTTCGGGGGTGTCGCCCAGCGCCATCAGGATCGCCGATCGCACCGCGATGTCGTCGGTCTTCAGATTCTGGATCACCGAATCGTCATAGGGCGTCGAAACCGCGAGGCCGACCTGGATGAAGTGCGGCGAATTCTGGAGATTGGCGGTGAAATCCTTCTCCATCGGATAATAGTTGGAGGCGTATTTGTCGCCGCCGTCGCCATGCGCGCCCTTTTCCGACTTGCCGCCGCCCTCGCCGGCTTCCTTGGGCTGCTTCTGCTCGCTCTTGGGCACCAGCTTGGGGCCTTCGTCGACGGGCGCCGCCTTGGCGCTGCCGCCCATCATGCCCGATTTGGCCGCGTACAGCCCGGCGCCGACGCCCCCGCCCAGCAGGACGAGCGTGCCGACGCCGATCACCAGCAGCTTGCCGAGCTTGCCCTTCTTCTTGGGGGCGTCGGTGGCTGCGTCCTTCTTGTCGCTCATTTCGTGATTCCTCAGGCTATGCGGATGTCGTCATTCGCCCCCACGGCGACCGTCGCGCGTGCCGGGGCGGGGATGGGAAGGCCGGGCAGGGGCTGGGCCGGCATGCGCTGCTGCTGCGCCTGGGGCTGGCCACCGCCACTGCCCACATTGGTGTCGCCCAGGCGCAGCCCGCGCGACTGCGCGATTTCCGCCAGCTGCGGCTGCGCGTCGGCCAGCATGGTGCGGGTGGCGGCCTGTTCGGCGGCGAAATGGACGTGGATCGTGTCGCCGTCGCGCTTTACCGACAGGTCGATCGTGCCGAGCGCATCGGGCACCACCCGGATCTTCGAACTCGTCGCGTCCGCCGCATCGCGCAGCGATTCGATGTGATCGATCATCTGCGCGGGCCAATGGTCGCGCCGGGTGTCGAGCGTCTGCTCCTGCGCCGCCCCCGTGGCGGCGACGGCGTGACGGACGGTTTCCATCGGCGCGAGCGCAGAGGCGGCCATCGGCGCGATCGGATCGCCGTCGTCGCGCGTGCCCGATGGCGTATCCTGTTTCCACCCGGCCCGCATTGCGCCGGCAAAGGCCTGAAGCGCGGGCGTCGCGGTCGCGGGGCGCGAAGGATCGGGCAACGCGATCGGCAGCGGCCCCGCCGCGATGGCGAGGGGCTGGATTCCCGAAACGCTCGACGCCGGAACGGGCGCGGGGGCCGGCGCGGTGATGGCCATGGTGCTCGCCAGATCGCTCCCGGTCACCGGCAGGGGTGTCGCGGCGAACGGTATCAGTGGGGGAACGGCCGTGACGTCGGGCGCCGCGCTTGGGAGCGGCGGGAGGAGCGCGGCCATCGCCGTGGCCGGTGTGGTCTGCGTGGTGACGGTCGGCGATGCGCTGGCCGCTACCGGTGCGGCGGTCGCCGGTGCCGCACCTCGGGGCGATGCGGACGCCGTATCGGCCACGACGGACGGCGTGGCCGCCGCCGTGGGCAGGACGGGTGCGACGATCGATGACGTCGGATCGGGCGAGGCCGGGATGGTCACCGAAGCCGGCGCGGCTTGCAGCGGCACCACCATCGCTGCGCCGGCCACCGTCGGCGCGGCGGCGATCGCAGGCGTCGCGACCGGCGCCGATCCCGATGCGGGTGCGGGTGCGGCCGGGATCGGCGGTGCCGCCGGCGGAACGAAGGCGGCGATCATCGCCGCAGGGTCGAGGACCATCATGGTTGCCGCGCCGGAGTCGGCCACCGGCTCGGTGTCGGGTGCCGGATCGGGATCGGGATCGGCCGATGCGATCGCGGGAGTCTCCGAAGTGGCCTGAGCCACCAACGGAGACGCGGCGTCGTTCGGTGCCCGCTTTGCCGGGGTGGCGAGCGGCGCGCGCGCGGGAACCGGCTTCGCCTTCATGGGCACCGCCTGTAGCGGGACGGGCAACGGCGTCGTGGCGGGGTCGGGCTCGAGCGTCGCGGGCTGGATCGCGCGCGCCGGCATGGCCGGATCGGCGGCGAGCAACGGGGTGGCCGCCGCCACCGCGGCAGCGATGACCGGAACGGACCCGGCCGCCGGCTTGGGTGTATCCGCCGCGACGGCGGGCGCAGCCGCCACGACCATGTCGATCGTCGCCGTTGCGGTCGTGGGCGCTGCGATCCAGGCGAGGCGCGGATCGGACGAGGCGTCGCTATTCGGCAGATCGCTGCCGTCGGCGGCGGTGTCCTGCCGGGCGTTGCCGTCCGCCGCCGGCAGCGTCGCGCCCGCAACCGGCGGATCGGCGGGGGCGTCGCTGCCCGAAACCGCGGCCAGCGACAGCGTGAACGGCGAGGGCGACGACGCCACGCGGCCCGCCGTCGTGACGGAAGGGGTGCGGGGCGTGGACACGGGCTGGATCATGCGAAGGGTCTCTGAACAACGTCTCGCGTTACGGTTCGCAAGGATCGTGCCGGGTGCGCGTGGTGAGCGGCGCGGCTTCCAGTTCCTTCATCGCACGGCGCACCGCGTCGGCATCGGCGCGCGCGATCAGCTTTTCCATGGCGGCCTGATCGCGCCACGCCGATCGGGCGGTTTCGGTGGCCGCCTCCGCGCGAACCATGGCGCTGCGGGCACGCGCCTGCGCCGCATCGGCCGAGATCTGGAGCTTCTCGCGGTAATGAGCCGCCGCCCCGAGCGAGAAACCGGCCATGGCCTGAGGCGCGGGCGCGATGGCGTCGGCCAGTTCGGCGATGCGGGCGCCGAGCGCCGCTTCGGTCGCGGCCTTGTCGTGCGCGCGCGCTTCGTCGGCGCGCGCGAGGTTCAACTGGATGGTGCGCACGCGGTGCAGCCGCGCGAGCGTCTGGCCGCGGTCGCGCATCAGCCGGTGCCGAACACGCCGACGAGTTCGGCGACGGCATCGGCCTGCGCGACCGCGGCGTCGGCATCCTGGCGGATGAATTCCATGATCGCGCCGTGACAGGCGATCGCCTGGTCGATCGCGGGATCGGCGCCGCTGCGATAGGCGCCCATCAGCACGAGATCGCGATTCTCCTCGTACGTGGCGAGGTGGCGGCGCAGCTGCCGCGCGGCGCGGGCGTGTTCCGCGGGCACGATGTCGGTCATCACGCGGCTCACCGACTTGCTGACGTCGATCGCGGGATAGACGCCATGTTCGGCGAGCGCCCGGCTGAGCACGATATGGCCGTCAAGAATGGAGCGCGCCGAATCGACCACCGGATCGTTGCCGTCGTCGCCATCGGCGAGCACGGTGTAGATCGCGGTGATCGATCCGCCGCTATGCACGTCGACGCCCGCGCGCTCGATCAAATTGGGCAGCATCGCGATGGCGGACGGCGGATAGCCGCGCGCCGATGCGGGCTCGCCCAGCGCCAGGCCGATCTCGCGCCCGGCATGCGCCACGCGGGTGAGCGAATCCATGATGAGCAGCACGTTCTTGCCCTCGGCGCGAAACGCCTCGGCGATGGCGGTGGCGCGCAGCGCGCCACGGATGCGCAGCACGGGCGAGTGGTTGGCGGGCACCGCGACCACGACGGAGCGTGCCCGCGCCGCGCCTGCGACCTTGGTTTCGAGGAAATCGGCGACTTCGCGGCTGCGTTCGCCGATCAGCCCAATCACCACGACGTCCGCCTCGGCGGCGCGCACGATCATGCCGAGCAGCACCGATTTGCCGACGCCCGATCCCGCCATGATGCCGACGCGCTGCCCCTGGCCGACGGTCAGCAGCCCGTTGATCGCGCGCACGCCCACGTCGAGCGGCTGGAGCACGCGGCCGCGGTCGAGCGGAGATTGCAGCTTGCCCGCCAGCGGCCAGCGCCCGGCGCCGCGGATCGGGCCCAATCCGTCGATCGGCTTGCCCGCGCCATCGACCACGCGGCCGAGCAGCGCGGCGCCTACTTCGGCCTCGCCCGGCGCCCCCACCGGGCGCACCGGCGCGCGCGGCAGCAATGCGGCTGGGCCGCCGAGATTCATCAGCAGCGTGCGGCCGCCGCGAAAGCCGATCACCTCGGCCTCGACCTTGGCATCGCCATGCCCGCCCACCTGGCAGACCGTGCCGACCGGCAGCGTGAGGCCGACCGCCTCCATCAACAGCCCGTCATAGGAGGACAGCCGACCCGAGACTTTGGGCGTGGCCACGAAATCGGCCGCCGCCAGCGTATCGAGATAATCGGCGGTGAAGCGGTTCAGCATGCGCCGGGCATGCCCACGCGGTCGATCGCCGCGGTCAGTTGCTCCAGCCACAATTCGGGCCCGTCCTCGACGATGGTCGAGGCGGATTCGAGCACGAAGCTGCCCCGCGGCACCGCGGCGTCGCCGGCGGCGAACAGGTTGCGCGGCAGGCGCCCCTCGAGCAGCGCCACGTCGTCGGGGTGGACGCGCAGCAGCGCGGATTCGGCTTCGTCGGCGAGCAGGTCGGTGGCCGCGTCGATCCGCTCGGCGAGCCGATCGGGCGAGATGCCGATCTCGCCGACCAGCTTGGCGACGAGCAGCATCACCGTCTGGCGCATCTGGCGCGCGACGCGTTCGCGGTCGAGCCGGCTGCCGGTGCCCAGGCTCTTGCCCAGCGCATCGAGCAGCGCGCGGTCGCGCGCGGCCTCTCCCGCGTTTGCCGCCTGCGCGGCGGCATAGCCTTCGGCATAGCCCGCCGAATGCGCGTCCTCGAGCGGATCGATATAGAGGCTGTCGGTCTGTTCCGGATCGAGCGGATCCCAGCCCTCGGTCGGCCGCGCGTCGCGGTCGGCGGGGCTGAAATGGCGCGGCGTGGCGGGCGCTCCGCCGCCGCTGCGTTCGCGGATGTCGATGGTGGCGAAGCCGCTGGCGGGGGCGAAGGCCTGGGCCAGCACATGCGGCGCGGCCTGATGGCGGGGCGCGAAGCCGGCGACGAAATCAGACATAATCGTCATCGCCCGCGCCCATCATGATCGTGCCGTCCTTGGCCAGGTTGCGCGCGATCTGGATCATCGCCTTCTGCGCATCCAGCACCTCGGCGAGCTTCATCGGCCCGCGCGCCTCCATCTCGTCGCGGATGCCGTCGGCGGCGCGCGCCGACATGCAGCCGAGGAAGCGTGCCCGGATCGTCTCGTCCACGCCCTTCAGCGCGCGGGTGAGGATGTCGCCGTCGACGTTGCGGATCAGCGTGCCGAGATTCTTGTCGTCCATCTCCAGCAGATTGTCGAAGACGAACATCGCCTCCTCGATCGCCTTGGCCACATCCTTGTCAATCTTGAACAGCTTGGGCATCACGCGCTGCTCGGTCGCCTTGCGCGCGCCCGACAGGATCTTGGCCGCCTCGCGCGTGCCACCCAGCGTCACGCCGGTGCTCTGGGTCGACGAACCGGTGCGGTTCGCCAGCATCGTCTTCAGCGTCTCGACCGCCTCGGGCGTGATCGGCCCCAGCCGGGCGATGCGGTGGAGAATGTCGGGCTGCACCGCATCGGGCAGCAGTTCGAGCACCTGCCCGCCGACGGCGGCGTCCAGGTTCGCGATCAGCACGGCCGCGATCTGCGGATGCTCCTTCTCGATCATCGCCGCGATCTCGCCGGCATCGAGCCAGTCGAGCAGCTCGAGTTCGCACGCCGCCTCGGGCGGGGTGATGCGCGCGAGCACGCTCTCGGCCTTTTCGGGGCCGAGCGCGCGGTTCATCACCGCCTCGATCTTCGGGCGCGGATCGAAGCCGATCGCGGTGCGCTCGCGGGCGCGGCCGACGAAATCGTCGAGCACGTCCTCGACCTCCTGTTCGGAAACATCGGCGACCTTGAACATCGCCGCGCCCAACTGGCGGACCTCCTCGGGATCGAGCTTCTGGAGGATGGCCGCGGCCTCCTCCTCGCCGACGAGCATCATCAGCACGGCGGCGCGCTCGACGCCGGTATAGCTGCGCAGCGCGGCCGGGGCGGGGAGGGCGTCGCTCATGACTTGATCATGTCGCGCACGGCGAGCGCGGCGCGCGTCGGATTGTCGCGGGTGAAGCCGCGCACCGCGCCGATCCGGTCGTCATAGCCGCGCGTGCTTTCGAGCTGGTCGAGGCTGACGGGCGCGGTCGGCACGCCCTCGGCGTCGGTTTCGGGCTCGGCGGGGCCGGCGATGGCCAGCGCAGGCGTGGCGTCCTCGCGCTTCTTCATCAGCGCCTTGGCGAGCGGCCGCACCCCCAGCATCAGCACGAGCAGCGCGATCAGGATCGCGGTCACGTTGCGCGCCACGATCGGCAGCCAGGCATTGTCGTACCAGGCGGGCTTGGCGGCGGCGAGGTCGTTTTCGGCGAACTTCTTGCTGATGACGGTGACGTTGTCGTTGCGTGCCTGGTCGAAGCCGACCGCGCTTTTCACCAGATCGGTGATCTGGCCGATCTCCATCGTCGTGCGGCGGCCCTTTTCGGGATCGCGCAGCAGCACCGCGACCGACAGGCGCTTGATGCTGCCCGGTGCCGCCCGCGTCACCGAAACCTCCTTGCCGAGATCATAGGCGCGCTGGAACTGGTCGGACTGTTTCTGCGGATCGGGCGCGGCGCCGCCGGCGACGGGCGCGGGCGCCGGGGTGCCGGGATTGCCGGTCGCGGGCTGCGGCGTCGTCAGCGTGCTGGCGGCGGGCGGCGTGTTGCTCAGCGCGCCGGGAATGCCGCCCGGTGCGGTGGCGCCATCCTTCTGGTTGCCGGTCCAATTGCCGGTCTCGGCGCGCAGCACGCCCGCCTTGTCGTAGCTTTCGCGCGTCGCCTGGCTTTCATCGAGATTGACGTCGGCCTGCACCTCGGTGGTGAAATTGCCGGCGCCCAGCAGCGGCGTCAGCAGCTGGATCAGCTGGGTGCGGTACTTGTCCTCGACGCGGCGCTGGAAATCGATCCGCTCGTCATTGCCGTTGCCGCCGCCCGCGCCGCCGCCGGGCTTGGTCAGCAGCGCGCCGAGCTGGTCGACGATCGTCACGCCCTCGGGCTTCATCCCCGGCACCGACGAGGCGACGAGGTTCACGATCGACGCCACCTGCGCGTCGGAGAGCGAACGGCCGCCCTGCAGCTTCAGGATCACCGAAGCGGAGGGGCTCGCATTGTCGCGCACGAAGACGCTCGCCTCGGGCATGGCGAGATGGACGCGCGCCTCGGCGACGGCGTCGATGTCCTGGATCGAGCGGGCGAGCTCGGTCTCGCGTGCCTGGCGCAGGCGCTCGCCTTCCACCGCGCGGCTGACGCCCATCGGCAACTGGTCGAGAATGGCATAGCCGCCGGGCGCCGCCTTGGGCAGGCCCTGGCCCGCCAGCAGCATCTTGGCCTTGCTGTAATCCTCCTCCGCCACGGTCAGCGCGCCAGTGCCCTCGTCGACATGGCTCTTGATGTTCGCGGTGGTCAGCGCGGACGTGACCGCGGCCTTGTCGGCATCGGGCAGCCCGGTGAAGAGCGTCTTCTGCGTCGGCGTCGCCAGCGCCATCCAGGCGAGTGCCGCGGCGGCGATCAGGCCGACCATCAGCGCCATCGGCAGCGAGCGGCGCACTGCGGGCTGCGCGAGCGCACCCCGGATCTGGTGGAGAGGATTGGCGAACCGTTCGGGCGCGCCGGGGGTGATGGTGGTGAGGGCTGTGCTCATGGCGTTACACCGGCATGCTCATGATGTCCTTGTAGGCGGACAGGAGCTTGTTGCGGACCTGAAGCGTGGCTTCGAAGCCGACCGAGGCCTGCTGGCGTGCCAGCATCACCTTGGCGATATCGACCGTCTCGCCGCGTTCGTAGCTTTCGGACAATTTGGCGGCCTGGGTCTGGCCGTCGTTCACGCTTTTCAGCGCATCGTCGAGCGTCGAGGCGAAGCTGGTCGGCTTCGTCTCGGCGGCGGGCGTGGTGGCCGCGGCGCTGGTGTTGGCGCGGGCGAGCGCCTGGTTGCGCTCCAGGATCTGCTGCCGAAGCTGCATCACCCGGTCGACGCTCATCGCGCCGCCGCCGATCCCGGCGATGCTCATGCCGAGACCGCCCGGACGATGTCGTCACCCTGTTCGCGCGCCTTGGCGAGACGGTAACGCAAGGTGCGCTCCGAAATGCCCAGCCGCTTGGCGGTTTCGATCCGGCTGCCGCCGCACGCGCGCATCGTCTCGCGGATGGCGGCGAATTCGCTGATCTGGACGATGTTGCCGAGCGTGGCGGGCAGGTCCGCGCTCCGCTCCGCCGCCGCTGCGGCGGGCTGGGGGGGGCGGTCGAACACGATGTGATCGGCATGGATGGTGTCGCCCGCGGCGAACAGCAGCGCGCGCTGGATCACGTTTTCCAGCTCGCGGACGTTGCCCGGCCATTCGTGCGCCACGAGCAGGTCGACCGCGGCCTGGTCCGGCCAGGGGATCATCTGCCGGTTGCCGGCATGGCGCAGGATCATCGTGGCGGCGAGCGCCGGGATATCCTGGCGGCGCTGCGACAGCGGCTTGGTGGTCAGCGGAAACACCGCGAGCCGGTAATAGAGATCCGAACGGAAGCGACCCTCGGCCACCTCGGTCTGCAGATCGCGGTTGGCGCAGGCAACGATGCGCACGTCGACCGGCTGCGGCGTGCTCGCCCCGATCGGGACGACTTCGCGCTCCTGCAGCACGCGCAGCAGCTTGGACTGGAGCTGGAGCGGCATCTCGGCGATCTCGTCGAGCAGCAGCGTGCCGCCGTTCGCCGCGCGGAAGAACCCTTCGCCGCCCGAGGATGCGCCGGTGAACGCGCCCTTCTGGTGGCCGAACAGCAGCGCTTCCAGCATCGATTCGGGCAAGGCCGCGCAGTTGATCGCGACGAACGGGCCGTCCTTGCGCGCCGACTGGTTGTGGATCGCGCGGGCCAGCACTTCCTTGCCGGTGCCGGTCGGGCCGTTGATGAGCACGGTGATGTCCGCCTGCGCCACCCGCTCGGACAGCGCCATCAGCGCGAGCGATTCGGGGTCCGCCGCGGTCGGCATCTCGGGGCCGGCGATCAGCGCGCGGGCGAAGGCGCGGCCGATCTCGGCATCCTGGGGGGCAAAGGCGATGCGCGCCGGATTGCCGTCGCGGGCGGGAAGGACGGTGCGCCCCTCGTCGCCGATCACGATCGTGCGGGCCGGTGCGGCCGGCACTTCGCCCTCGCAGACCAGGAACAGGTCGCGCGGGCCCGGCTGGGCGGTGGCCGATCCGATGCCGAAGCCTTGCGACCGCAGCGACGAGACGAGCGCGTATTTGCGGGCGGTGACGGCGGCAGATGGAAAAATCGAGCGCATGCAATGTCCCTTTCGACATGCTCCAAATGCCATCCGGTTGGTAAATCGACCGTTAATGCGGCAGCCGCCCGGCAGAATTTTTCCGGGCGGGCGATCGCGCGCGCGCGGGCGTGGTTTTCCTACGCGCGCGGGGCGGTTCTTGCCGGCAACGCGGCCGGCAAGAACCGGCAAAAATTGTTCGGTCGCCGGCTAAAGTCTGCCGGTGGGTTGCCGTTTGTGCATTCAGCGGCTCGGCTTCCAGTTCGGAAAACGGGGGGGCGCTGAAAAGGAGACCCAACATGACTGTCATCGGAACCAACATCTCGGCACTGCGCGCCACCAACGCTTCGACCAGCGCCCAGATGGCACTGTCCACGTCGATGCAGCGCCTCTCGACCGGCAAGCGCATCAACAGCGCGAAGGACGACGCCGCCGGCCTCGCTATCAGCGCGTCGATGACCGCACAGATCACTGGCATGAACCAGGGCATCCGCAACGCGAACGACGGCATCTCGATGGCGCAGACTGCGGAAGGCGCGCTGGACGAGGTGACGAACAACCTGCAGCGGATGCGCGAACTGGCGGTGCAGAAGACCAACGGCACCTATTCGGCCAGCGACATCACCAACATCACCGCCGAGCAGAACGCGCTCGCCGCGCAGATCACCAACACGCTGACCAACACCCAGTTCAACGGCCAGAACCTGTTCGACGGCACCGCCGGCACGAGCGGCAAGGTCAACATCCAGGCCGGCGCCAACAGCAACGACGCGATCAAGCTCGATCTCGGCAGCAACCTCAACACCGACACCACGATGGCGGCGGTCGTCACCGACACGGCCGGCGTCGGCACCGCCAACACCTCGGCCACGCTCGCCAATTTCGACTCGGCGATCGCCACGATCTCCAACCGCCGCGCGAATCTCGGCGCCTCGCAGAACCAGCTCCAGTCGGCGGTCAACAACCTGACCAGCAACGCGACCAACCTGTCGGATGCGCGCAGCCGGATCGAGGACACCGATTTCTCGGCCGAGACGACCGCACTCGCCAAGGCACAGATCCTGAGCCAGGCATCGACCGCGATGCTGAGCCAGGCCAACCAGAGCTCGCAGAGCGTCCTGAAGCTCCTGCAGTAATCCCAGGGTTCCGGTTCCGAAGCCCTGCCCCCCCATCGAGGGCAGCGGAACCGGACGCCCCGGATCTACCGAGTGGCGGAGCACCCCCGGCGACGGTCTCGCCGGGGGTTTTCGCGGCGGCGCAATTTTTTTTCTAAAGGTCATTCCTAACCGGCCGTTACCCTTGCTGGCGTCTCGTCCCATGCCTTGGGGGCGGCGGAGAGCGTCGGAGGAGACCGGACATGACCGTCATCGGAAGCAATATCGCGGCACTGCGTGCCACCAACGCCTCGACCAGCGCACAGATGGCGCTGGCCACGTCGATGCAGCGCCTGTCGACCGGCAAGCGCATCAACAGCGCGAAGGACGACGCCGCCGGCCTCGCCATCAGCGCGTCGATGACGTCGCAGATCACCGGCATGAACCAGGGCATCCGCAACGCGAACGACGGCATCTCGATGGCGCAGACCGCCGAAGGCGCGCTCGACGAAGTGACGAACAACCTGCAGCGGATGCGCGAACTGGCGGTGCAGAAGACCAACGGCACCTATTCGGCCAGCGACATCACCAACATCACCGCCGAGCAGAACGCGCTCGCCGCGCAGATCACGAACGTGCTGACCAACACCAAGTTCAACGGGCAGGCGCTGTTCGACGGCACCGCGGGCACCAGCGGCGTGGTCAACATCCAGGCCGGCGCCAACACCAGCGACGCGATCGCGATGAATCTCGGCGGCAATCTGGGCACCACGACGCAGATGAGCGCGGTCGTCGCGAGCGGCGCCTCGGTCACGACGGCGACGCTCCAGAATTACGACGATGCGATCGCCACCGTGGTCAACCGCCGCGCGAGCCTCGGCGCCACGCAGAACCAGCTCCAGTCGGCGGTCAACAACCTGACGAGCAACGAAACCAACCTGTCGGACGCGCGCAGCCGGATCGAGGACACCGATTTCTCGTCCGAGACCACCGCGCTCGCCAAGGCACAGATCCTGAGCCAGGCATCCACCGCGATGCTGAGCCAGGCGAACCAGAGCACGCAGAGCGTGCTGAAACTGCTGGGTCAGTAACCGCGCCGGCCCCGGCACCGCGCCCCCACTCGGGTGGCGGGGCCGACCGGACCGGTTCTCAGCGGATTTGGTCGAGGAGACCCCGGTGGCCCGTGCCGCCGGGGCTTTTCTGCGTGGCGAAGGGCCCGCAGCGCGGGCGCGCGCATGCACCTAAATCTATGTTACATACGGTTAATTAGCAGTTTGAGTGCTAACGAATCGGCATGGATACGATGCGATGAGTGGCTGCCAGGGCTGTCGGCAGCCGGACACGAATTTCGACCTGGCGATGGCGTTCCAGCCGATCGTCGATATCGAGACCGGCCGCGCCTGGGCCTATGAGGCGCTGGTGCGCGGACCGAATGGCGAGGATGCGGGGCAGGTGCTCGCCGCCGTCACCGAGGCGAATCGCTATGCCTTCGATCAGCAATGCCGCGTCGCCGCCATCACCCAGGCGGTCGCTGCCGGTATCGTCGAGACGGGCGCACGGTTGTCGATCAATTTCCTGCCGAACGCCGTCTATTCGCCCGTCGCGTGCATCCAGTTGACGCTGAAGACCGCGGCGGCGGTCGGCCTGCCCACCGATCGGCTCGTCTTCGAATTCACCGAAAACGAGGAGTTCGCCGACACCGCGCATGTGGCCAACATCATCGACACGTACCGGCGCATGGGCTTCGCCACCGCGCTGGACGATTTCGGCGCGGGCCATGCCGGGCTTTCGCTGCTGGCGCGGCTGCAGACCGACATCGTCAAACTCGACATGGAATTGGTGCGCGACATCGATGCCAGCCAGCCGCGCCGCATGATCGTCGAAGGCCTGATCGCCATGTTCGCCCGCATGAACATCGTCGTCGTGGCGGAGGGGATCGAGACGACCGCGGAATATGAGACGCTTCGCGCCCTTGGCGTGCGCTACATGCAGGGCTATCTGTTGGCGCGTCCCGGATTCAGGATCCTGCCGCCGCATGCTCTGCCGGAACCGGCGTCGATCGGGCAGGTCGCCTAGCGGACGCGAACCGATCCGGCAGGCGGCCCGTCGGATGGCCGCTCGTCAACGCCCAACCGGGGTTAGCCCATGCGCCTGATCGCGATCGAAGAGCATATCCTGCCGGCCGACGTGCGCGAGGCGTGGGCCGCGGCGCCGCCGCCGCACGATCCGGTGTCCGCCTTTGCCGATGGCGGCGATAACGGATCGCGCCTCGCCGATCTGGGCGCGGGCCGTCTGGCGCTGATGGACGAGCAGGGCGTCGACGTGCAGGTGCTCTCGCTCACCACGCCGGGGCTCCACAATCTCGAAGCCGGACCCGCCGTCCAGATGGCGCGCCGCGTCAACGACCGGATCGCCGAGGCGTGCGTCCGCCACCCCGACCGGTTCCAGGGCTTCGCGGCCCTGCCCACCGCGGACGGCGATGCGGCGCCGCGCGAGCTGGAACGCGCCGTCCGCGAGCTGGGGCTGAAGGGCGCGCTGCTCTGCGGCCGAACGCGCGAGCGCCATCTCGATCATCCCGCCATGCGGCCCATGCTGGCGAAGGCGGCGGAGCTCGGCGTGCCGCTCTTCATCCATCCGCAGACGCCGCTGGCGGCGGTGCGCGAGGCCAATTATTCCGGGATAAGCGAAACGGCCGACCTCGTGCTCGCGGCGTTCGGTCTGGGATGGCATTATGAGGCCGGCCTGCAATGGGTCCGTCTGGCAGCGGCCGGCGTGTTCGACGAGCTGCCCGATCTGCAGATCATCCTCGGCCATTGGGGCGAGGTGGTGTTGTTCTATCTGGAGCGCATGGCCCCGGTCTTCCAGCGCGCGCTCCCGCTGCAACGCTCGCTGGCGGATTATGCGCGCGACAATCTCTACGTCACCGGAAGTGGGATGTGGAGCGAGACCTATCTCCAACGCTGCCTCGCCATCGTCGGCCGGGAGCGGCTGCTGTTCTCCACCGATTTTCCCTACCAATATCGCGAAGGCGGGGCGCCGCGCCGCTTTCTCGAATCGGTCGCGCTCGACGATGCGGCGCGCACGGCCTTCGCGCACGGCAATTGGGAGCGGCTGACGGGTAGGCGCGGCTAGCGCGTCCGCCTCATCGCTCGCGCGTGGGGCCAAGCGCCGCCGCGGCCGCCAGCAACAGCGCTGCGCCCGCCGTGGCGATCCACAACGCCCGCA
Source organism: Sphingomonas sp. GC_Shp_6 (assembly GCF_026540835.1). Taxonomy (NCBI): domain Bacteria; kingdom Pseudomonadati; phylum Pseudomonadota; class Alphaproteobacteria; order Sphingomonadales; family Sphingomonadaceae; genus Sphingomonas; species Sphingomonas sp. GC_Shp_6. The sequence goes on from NZ_JALNUO010000001.1 coordinate 136,808, forward strand.
GGCCGAGGACGGGAAACACCGCCGCACCCGCGATCGCGCCGGCGACCAGCCCCAGCCACAGCAGCAGATACGGCACCCAGGCGAAGCGCGGACCCCCGGCGAGCGCGGCCGCCAGATGCTGGCCCAACTTCACGAGCGTGCCGGTCATATAGGTGACGCCGACGCTCACCTCGCCATCGCGCTGGAACACCGCATTGGCCGCGCCCATCGCGGCCGCCATCAGCAGCGGCGCAGGATAGGGGCCGATGCCGAGCGTGGCCGCGGCAGCCGCCATCGCCAGCGCCGTCAGCACGAACGCCAACACCGCCTGCCGGCGCCACCGCCCCGCGATCCGTCCGATGGTCGCGCCCGTCATGACTCCGCCGACGAACGCCGGGATCAGCACCGCCGCGGCCAGGCCGTTCGGCACGTCGCCGGCCAGGCCGACCGCCATGCGCGTCGAGTTGCCGCTCATGAACGAGACGAACAGGCCGCCCAGCTTCAGAAAACCGAGCGCATCGACGAAGCCGGCAAGCATGGCGAGCCCGATCGCCAGCAGACGCGGGCCTGTTTCGAAGCGGCGCATGGCGCATCATAGCGCGGTCGCCCGGCAAAGGGGAGCCGGCGCGCGGCGACGAGGCGCCTCACCGCAGCGCGGCGAGCGCCTTTTTCAGCCGGTCGTGCGCCGATTTCTTGATCTGGCAGACGCGTGCCTGGCCGACGCCGAGCACCTGGCCGATCTCCTCGAGGTTCATTTCCTCGACATAATAGAGCTGCACCACCTGCGCCTCGCGCGTCGGCAACGCGCCGATCGCCTCGACGAGCGCGGCGCGCAGGTCGCCATCGGCGAGCTGGGCGAAGGCGTCGGGGGTGTCGTCGGCGAACCAGGGCAGATCGTCGGCATAGATCTCGTCGACCGATTCGAACCGGACGGGATCGGCGGTGACATATTCGGCGCGCAGCTTGGCGACCGTGACGCCCAGCTTTTCGGCGGTTGCGGCCTCGGTCGGCGCCTTGCCGGTCTGCGCCGTCAGCGTGGAAACGGCATCGGCATAGGCACGCCGCCGCCGCATCGCGCCGCGCGTGGTGGTCGCCTGGCGGCGCAGTTCGTCGATCATCGCGCCGCGCAGCCGGGTGGCCACATATTGGCGAAAGGTCGCGCCGCCGCGATCCTCGAAATGGGCGGCCGCCTCGACCAGCGCGATCAGCCCGACCTGGACGAGATCCTCCACCTCGACGACGCTGCTCATGCAGCCATGGACGTGCCACGCGATCCGCCGGACGAGCGGCAGATGCTCGCGCACCAGCGTGTTCGCGTCCATGCCGGCGCGCTGGCCGGGACGATAGGTGAGGGGGCCGGTTCCCGACCCGAGCGCCGTTGCATCGACAAAGGCGGATTTCATGCTGAGCGCGTTCATGCGGGCAGGGCTCCGGATGCGCCGATCACCGCGATCACCTCCACCGCCTTCTCTTCGGGAACCTCGAAGAAGGAGAGGACGGGGGTGTCGGGCAGGCAGGTCTTGACGAGTTTGCGGATGGCCACGCGAATCGCGGGCTGGACGACGAGGGCGAAGGGCTTGGCCTCGGCGAGCATCGGCTGCGCGGCGCGTTGCAGCGCCTCGACGATGCGGCGGCCGAGATCGGGTTCGATGACGTGGCGGCGCGACGCGTCGGAGCGCATCGCCTGGCCGAGCAGGCCTTCCAACTGCCCCTCCAGCGTCATCACGCGCAGCGGCTCGCGCACGCCGCACAGCTTGCCGATGATGAGCGGGCCGAGTTCGGGGCGGATCGCCTCGATGATTTCCTCGGCGTCCTGCGTCTTCTGCGCGGCGACCGCGATGGCGGCGGCGATGCGGCGGAATTCCTTCAGCGGCACATTCTCCGCCAGCAGCCCGCGCAGCACCTGGGTGAGCGTGGTGAGCGGCAGCGGCGCCGGGCTGAGGCTCGCCACCAGTTGCGCGGCGCGCTCCTTCAGGCCGTCGAGCAGCGCCTGCACCTCGTCGGGGCCGAGCAGGTCCGACGCGTTCTGGCCGAGCGCGTGGTTCAGGTGCGTCGCCATCACGGTGCCGGGATCGACCACCAGATAGCCCATGCCGGTCGCGGCATCGGCGTCGCTGGTGGAAATCCAGGTGGCGTCGAGGCCGAAGGTCGGATCCTTGGCGGTCTTGCCCTGAAGCGTGCCATAGGCCTGGCCGGTGTCGAGGGCGAGCATCTCGTCGGGCGCGACCTGGTCTTCGCCCAGGCACACGCCGTTCAGCATGATCCGATAGGTGTAGGGCGCGAGATTGATGTCGTCGCGCACGCGCACCTGCGGCACGACGAAGCCGAGTTCCTTCGACAATTGCCGGCGCACCCCGGTGATCCGCCCCATCAGCGGCGATCCGCGACGCTCGTCCACCAGCGGCACGAGACCGTAGCCGATGTCGAGATTGACCTGCATGCCCTCGGTCACCTCGTCCCAGCCGATCTTGGACTGGTCGACCGGCTCCACCACGGCGGCGGGAACGACCACCGGCCGGCGCGCGATCTGGCGCAGCTTCCACGCGGCGAAGCCGGCGATCGATGCCGCCCCCAGGATCACCAGATGCGGCATGCCGGGCATCAGCCCCAGCAATCCGAGGATCACCGCGACCGGCGTCCAGGTGCGAGGGCTGCCGAACTGGCTGCCGATCTGGCCGGCCAGATCGTGCGTCGAGGTGACGCGGGTGACGATCGCGGCGGCGGCGATCGAGAGCATCAGCGACGGGAGCTGCGCGACGAGCGCGTCGCCGATCGCCAGCAGCACGTAATTGTGCGCGGCGGCGCCGATCGTCATGCCGTGGCTGACCGGGCCGAGGATCAGCCCGCCGACGATGTTGGCCGCCAGGATCAGCATGCCCGCGACCGCGTCGCCCTTCACGAATTTGGACGAACCGTCCATCGATCCGTAGAATTCGGCTTCGGTCGCGGTGTCGATGCGGCGCTGCTTGGCTTCGTCGGGGGTGATGAGGCCTGCGTTCAGATCGGCGTCGATCGCCATCTGCTTGCCCGGCAGCGCATCGAGCGTGAAGCGCGCGCTGACTTCGGACACGCGGCCCGCGCCCTTGGTCACCACGATCAGGTTGATGATGAGCAGGATCGCGAAGACGAACAGGCCGACGACATAGTCGCCGCCGATCAGGAAGGTGCCGAACGCCTCGATCACATGACCTGCCGCACCCCCGCCTTCGTGCCCGTGCACCAGCACGACGCGCGTCGAGGCGACGTTGAGGCCCAGGCGGAACAGCGTCGCGAACAGCAGCACGGTGGGGAAGGCGGAGAAGTCGAGCGGCTTCTGCGCGTTCAGCGCCACCATCAGCACCGCGAGGCTGATCGCGATGTTGGTGACGAAGAACAGGTCGAGCATCGCCGCGGGGATCGGGACGACGAGCAGCACGACGAGCAGCAGGATCGCGAGCGGCAGGGCGCCGCGGCGAAGATTGGAGAGCAGTGCGTTCATCGCGTCAGCCGCCCATCCGTGCGAGCATCAGATAGGCGAGCCGCGCGGTGTCGGGGGTCGGCCGCAGCAGCGACGCGGCGGTCGTGCCGACCGCACCGGTGCCGCGTCCGAACTTGCCGAGCGTGGCCGATGCCCAGGCGAGTGCGTCGGTCGCACTCTCGCCCGTGCCGGTGACGACGGTGGCGCCGTTCATGTCGAGCGCCTGCGCGGCGAAGCCGGTGTTGGCGGCGGCGGTCGCGGCGGCGTCGGCCGTGCTGCCGTCCAGCTTCGCGGCGAAGCGGGCATAGATTTGCGACAGGCTGCGCGGCGTGCCGTCGCTGCCATAGAAGACGCTGCGATTGGCGGCGGCGGCGGCCGGGAACAGCGCCGCGCCGCTTGCGTCGGGCGTCGCCTGCATGGTCGAGAGGAATTTCTTCGCGCCGCCCAGCCCCAGGAAATGCGCCATGTAGAGATCGGTGCCGGTCACGCTGCGGCCGAGCGTGCCCTGGAGCGCATCCTTGTTGTCGGACGCATATTCGGCGGCCATCATCGAGGCGGTGGCGGGGTCGTTGCGCAGCGCCAGGATCGCCGCCTTGGTGTTGCCGTCGGCGACCGACAGCTTGCCGCCCGCGCCCGGCTGGATCGCATCGGCGGCCCAGGACAGGCCGTTCTCGGCGCCGTGTTTCTTGACGATCGCGAGCCAGCTCTGGTCGATGAACTGGTAGAGGCCCGACGCGCTGGAGGTGGAGGCGCGGGCATCGCTGCGCAGGCCGCTTTCCAGCTTGGCCTGGCCCAGCAGATAGCCGAAATCCACGCCCGTCTTGCTGCTCGCAAGCTGGATCGCCGATTGAACCCTGGAATTGGTGATCGCCGTAACGGTCATGGTCTTGCGGAAATGCCCCCTGTTCGGAGGATCATCAGCAAGGACCGTGCCAACCGCCCGTCAGGCGGCGGCAGGAGCGTCAGGCATAGGCGCCGGCGATGCCGGGGCGGTAGGAAGCGGCATGATCGCCGGCCAGCATCTGCAGGCGGCGGCGAACATTTGCCGCCATCAGGTTCACATAGATCCGGCAGGTCTCGTTCAGCCGGTTCGCCTCGTCGGCCAGTTCGCGGATCTCGGGTCCGGCGGGGCCGGTGCCGAGCAGCGCGACCTGCTCGATGGCGGCCAGCTTCTCGCGCGTCGCGCGTTCCAGCGCGTGCACGTCGTTGGTCTTCAGCGCGGCGATCTCCGCATGGAGCGAATCGATCACCGTCACGAGCGCATCACGCCTTGTCATGCGTCGTCCAGTCCATCTTCAGCGCGAGCATGCGATCGGCGATCGTCGCCGGCAGAATGGGAAATGTGCCATTGGCGATGGCCTTGCGGATCTCGGCGACGCGTGCGGTGTCCACCGGCGCGGCGCTGGCCAGCTGCTTGGAAAGGGCGATCGACTGGCTCGCCGTGCTCGCCCCGGCCGGTGCGGCCTTCGCGGTATCCTGCGGCTCCGCCGAGGCGGTCACCGTCGTCGACGCGCGGAGGAGATCCGCGCCCGCAACCTTGTTCACGCCTATCGCATCGACCATGTCTGCACCTTCCCGGCATCGCTGACACGGGTAAAGACGGCCGATCGGCGCGAAGCTTTAGCGATTTTTTCATTCGCCCCAGCCCGGCAGCGTGGCACGGCCGCTGGCGCGCGCGATCGCCTGGACGGGCGTACGGGCATCGTCCACCTTCACCATGAAGCGCGCGCCGGGCGCGGCATCGCCCATCGCGACGCCTTCGCGGCTGATCGCGAAGCCCTCGGTGCCCGCCTCGATCACCACCGGATCACCGCGTTTGATGACGGCTTCGGCCCGTTGCATCGGCGGCTGGATCACCGTCGCGCCCGACAGGCCGACCGCCGGAACGGTGCGCATCGGCACGTAGATCCGCCAGTCCGGGCCCGAACAGGCGATCACCACCGCGTCGTGCGCGGGCGTGCGCCACGACAGCGCGACCGTCGGACATTGGGCGAGCTTCAGCCGCGCATCCACCGCGGTGCGCGCGCCGCCCTCGTCGCCGATCGCGTGGCCGGTAAAGGCCGCCACCGCGCGGTCGAGCGAGGCGGTGTCCTGGAACCCGCCGGCCGCCGCGACCGTGGGGGCGGCGAGCAGGAGGAGGGGAAGAAGCCGGATCATGGGACGCTCCGTGAAGGTTCGCCGGCAAAGGCGAGGGTGACGATCGCCCGGCGCAGGCCGGGCCGTTGGGTGGTGGCCAGCGCGATCCGGCCGGTCGCGACGTGCGCGGCGGCGAGCGCGGCCACGACGGCGCGCGCCCGGTCGGCGGCGAGCACCGCGCCGCTCTGTGTCGCCGGATCGACATCGCCCGCGGTGCCGTCGCTCGTCCCCGAGACGTTCAGCGCCACGCGCGGATCGGCGAGCGCCTGGCGCGCCCAGGCGATCAGTGACGCGGGGTCGTCGGGCAACGCGGCCGAGCCGGTCGCGAAATCGGTGGTCGCAAAGGCGGCGACCGGCATCGGCGTGGATGCCGGGGCAAGGCCGGTGACGCCGAACCGGTCGTGCAGCCCCGCGACCAGCGCCTTGCGGTCGGCGCGTCCGGTCGCCTGGACGAGAACGAGGAAGCCGAGCAGCAGCAGCGCGAGATCGGCGAGTGTCACCAGCCAGATCGGCCGCATCGGCGCGGGTACGGGGAAATCGTCGGTCATGCCGCGCTCGCCAAGGCCACACCCGGGGCTTCGCGGGCCGCGAGCGCGACGAGCGGCGCCTCGATCCGCGCGCGCTCCAGCACTTCGTGACGGGCGGATGCGCGCAGCCGGTTGGCGATCGGCAGGAAGACGAGATTGCCGAGCAGCGCACCATAGAGCGTGGAGAGCAACGCGATCGCCATCGCGCCGCCGATCGTCGCCGGGTCGCGCATCGCCGCGAACATCGCCGCCAGCCCGACGAGCGTGCCGACCATGCCCATCGCCGGGGCGGCCTCGGCGGCGCCCGCCCAGACATCGGCGGCCGCGGCATGGCGCTCGCAGCGCGCGCGGCGGCGCCAGGCGACGAGGGCCGCGATCGCATCGGGCTTGTCGCCATCGACGATGCCGGCGATCGCGGCGGCGATGTCGGGATCCGCGATCACCGAGCGATCGAGCGACAGCACGCCGCTGCGCCGGGCGATCCGGGCGAGCGCCGCGATCTGCGCCAGCGCCGGCTCCGCCGAGAAGGGCGCGCGGGCGAGCGTTCGCAAGGCGGCGAGCGCGCGGCGCAGGTCCCGCAACGGCGAACGCAGCACCGCGGACAGGAGCGTGCCGCCACCGACGATGGCGAGCGCGGCCGGATCGAGAAGTTGCGAGAGAAGCACCATGACAGCCGTTCTGCAAGTCATGGGCCAATCGCGCCGGGGTCGCGTCCCTCCCCGCGGCCGATGCCGCCGCCATCGCCGGTGCGGCAAGCCTTGCCGCCGATCCGGCAAACCCTTGCCGCCCCCACGCCGCTGCCGCTGCCGGGACGCGCCGTGCAAAGGCTTCGATCGAATTGGCACGGCCATTGCTTGGAGGACGCCGAGCACATCCCGTGCAGGAGTTCGGTTCGGTGGCAGCGGAAACGCTTTTCGGAGTTCATGGCGCAGCGCTCGAGGTGCGGTCGCGTCGCATGGGGCTGCTCGCGTCGAACATCGCGAACGCCTCCACGCCCGGCTTCAAGGCGCAGGACGTCGACTTCCGCTCGACGCTGTCCGCCGTCGAACAGTCGGGCGATGCCGCGAGCACCGACGCGTTCCAGGCGGCGGTGAAATACCGCGTGCCCAATCAGACCTCGATGGACGCGAACACGGTCGACCTGAACCAGGAGCAGACCGCCTTCGCCGAAAACGCGGTGCAATATCAGACGACGCTGTCGTTCCTGAACGGGCGAATCGGCCAGATCACCCGCGCGCTGAAGGGAGAATAGGATGGCCGACGCATCCCCGATGACGATCTTCCAGGTGGCGGGTCGCGCGATGTCCGCGCAGCTGCTGCGGATGAACACCACCGCGTCGAACCTCGCCAATGCCGGCGGCATCGCCGGCTCGGCCGAGACCGCGTACAAGACGATGAAGCCGGTGTTCCGCACCAGCTACGATTCCGCCTCCGGCCTTTCGACGGTCGACGTCGAGAAGGTGGTGAGCGCGGGCGAAGCCCCGACCAAGCGCTACGATCCCGCCAATCCCGTGGCCGACAAGGACGGCAACGTCTTCGAAGCCGCGGTCGACCAGACCCGCGAGCTGGTCGACATGATGGAGACCGCGCGCAGCTATCAGAACAACGTCGAGGTGATGAACACGGCGAAGTCGCTGATCCTCGACACCCTCAAGATGGGCCGCTGACCATGACCTCCACCACGATGGCATCCACGCTTTCCAGCCTCGGCATCGCCACCACCGCATCGGCCGCCGCCACGGCCGGCGCGGCGGCGAACAAGACCAGCCAGACGCTCGATCAAAGCGATTTCCTGACGCTGATGACCGCGCAGCTCAAGAACCAGGATCCGTTCAACCCGGTCGATAACACGCAGATGATCGCGCAGATGGCGCAGATGTCGAGCGTGACGGGCATCAGCCAGATGAACACGACGCTGACCGGCATCGCGACCAAGCTCGGCGCCACCTCGGCGACGGATGCGATGAACTATGTCGGCAAGACGGTGCTGACGGAAGGGTCGACGGCGTATGGCCGCACCGCAGGCGGCATCGCCGGCGCGGTCGAGCTCGACGGTGCGGCCACCAATGTCGACGTCACGATCGCCGATGCCAAGGGCAACGTGCTGAAGACGGTGTCGCTCGGCGCGCAGTCCGCGGGCACCGCCACCTATGATTGGGACGGCACCACCGATGCGGGCGCCAGCGCCGGCACCGGGCCGTTCAAGGTCACGGTCGCCGCGGACGACAACGGCACCACGGTCACCAGCCGTTCGCTCGTCTGGGCGCCCGTCGAATCCGTCTCGCTGCCGTCCAGCGGCGATCCCACGCTGACCGCCACCGGCATCGGCACGGTCAAGCTTTCCGCCATCCGTTCGGTCGGCTGAACATTTTCCAGGAGCAACGCGCATGACTTTCTACACATCGCTTTCCGGCCTCCAGGCCTCGCAGACCGAAATGTCCACGATCTCGCACAACATCGCGAACGTCGCGACCACGGGTTTCAAGAAGAGCCGCACCGAATTCGCCGACGTCATCGCATCGAGCCTGGCCTCGGATCCGACCAAGCAGGTCGGCTCGGGCGCGGTGGTGAAGGAAAACCGGCAGCAGTTCAGCGAAGGCAATCTGACGACGACTTCGTCCTCGCTCGACCTGACCGTCTCGGGCGACGGGTTCTTCGCGGTGAAGACGAACGGCACCACGCCGACGACGGCCTATACCCGCAACGGCAGCTTCCGCGTCGATACCGACGACAATGTCGTCGATGCGCAGGGCAGCTATCTCCAGGTGTATCCGGTCGATTCCGCGGGCAATGTGACGGCGGCGGGTGTGGACGGTCTGACCAACCTCATGCTCCCCGAAACCAGCGGCAGCGCGCAGGCGACCGGCAGCGTCGCGTTGAACGTCAACCTGTCGTCTAGCGCCGCGGCCCCCTCGACGGCGTTCGATCGCACCAAGGCGTCGACCTACAACAATTCGACCGCGACGACCGTCTATGACGCGGGCGGTAACGCGATGACGATGAGCAGCTATTATGTCCGCGACGCGAGCACCGCGACCGACGGATCGAGCACCTGGTCGGTCTACAGCTATGTCGGCAACCAGCAGCTCACGCAGGGCGGCAGCACCAATCCCGTCCAGATGACGTTCGATTCGACCGGCAAGCTGACCGCGCCGACGGCGCCGGCGAGCTATGATTCGTTCGTTCCGACCGGCGGCACGAAATCCCAGACGATCGCGCTCAACCTTGCGGGCTCGACCGCGATCGGCAGCGCCTTTTCGGTCACCGCGCGCAGCCAGGACGGAACGTCCGTCGGTCAGCTCCAGGGCGTGACCGTGGACAAATCGGGCATCGTCACGGCCAGCTTCTCGAACGGCGACAGCAAGGCGCTGGGCAAGGTGGCGCTCGCCAACTTCACCGATCCCGCCGGGCTTCGCCAGGTCGGCACCAGCTATTGGACCGGCACGGGCCTGTCGGGCACGCCGCAGCTCGGCGCCGCCAACGAAAAGGGCTTCGGCAGCCTGATGTCGGGCACGCTCGAGGGATCGAACGTCGATATCACCGAGGAACTGGTCGACCTGATCTCGGCGCAGCGCAACTTCCAGGCGAACGCCAAGGCGCTCGATACGCAGAACCAGATCTCGCAGACGATCTTCAACATCCGCAACTGATCGATCGGGGGCAGGGGCAGGCATAAATGGACAAGCTGGTCTACACCGCGGCGACGGGCTTGCGCGCGCACATGGCGGCGCAGGCGGCGATCGCCAACAACATGGCGAACGCCTCGACGACCGGCTTTCGCGCCGATCGCGTGGTGTTCGACCAGATCCAGCTCAAAGGCGGCGGCACCCAGCTGGAGGCGCGCGCGCCAGCCAGCGAAGAGGTGACCGACGCCGACCGCACGCCGGGGGCGATCCAGATGACCGGCCGCTCGCTCGACGTGGCGATCACCGGCAACACCGACTGGCTGGCGGTGCAGGCCGCCGACGGCAGCGAGGCCTATACCCGGCGCGGCGATCTGGAGATCGCGCCGTCGGGCGTGCTGCAGACGGGCGACGGCCATCCGGTGATCGGATCGTCGGGCCCGATCACCGTGCCGCCCTATGATTCGCTCACCATCGCCGGCGACGGCACGATCTCGATCGTGCCGCAGGGCGGCGATCCCAAGAACCCACAGGTGCTCGACAAGCTGAAACTTGCCAACACCAAGGGGTCGGACACGGTGAAGGGCCTCGACAACCTGCTGCGCGTGCGCGGCGGGGGCGTGCTGCCCGACGATGCCGAGGCCAAGGTGCAGGGCGGCGCGATCGAGGGATCGAACGTCAACATGACGCAGGCGCTGGTCGACATGATCGAGAACCAGCGATCCTACGAAGTGCAGGCCAATCTGATGAAGTCCGCCAAGGACATGGACGAAAGCGGCGCATCCGTGATGCGCCTGCCGAGCTAAGGGAAACAAGCGATGTCATCCGCCGCCATGCATATCGCGCGCACCGGGCTCGACGCCCAGGACATGCGCATGCGAGTCATCTCGAACAACCTCGCCAACGTGAACACGACGGGGTTCAAGAAGGACCGCGCCGCGTTCGAGACGCTCGCGTACCAGACCGTCACCGCGGCGGGCGCGCCCAGCACGGCGGAGAGCAAATATGCGACCGGCCTGAACCTCGGCACCGGCGTGCGCGTGCAGGGGACTGCGCGGATCGACACGCAGGGGTCGATGCAGACGACGGGCAACAGCATGGACCTGGCGCTGGACGGCGACGGCTATTTCCAGGTGCAGATGCCCGGCGGCACGCTGGGCTACACCCGCGCCGGCAATTTCTCGCGCTCGGCCGAAGGGCTGCTGGTGACGAGCGAAGGCTATCAGGTGCAGCCCGGCATCACCGTGCCGCAGGGCGCGACCGGCCTGACGATCGGCAACGACGGCACCGTCTCGGCGACGATCGCCGGCCAGACCGAACCCGCCACGCTCGGCCAGATCGCGGTGGCGAGCTTCCCCAACGGCGCCGGGCTCCAGTCCAAGGGCGACAATTACCTGGTCGAGACCGCGGCCTCGGGCGCGGCCAATGTCGGCGTGGCCGGCACCGAGGGGCGCGGTTCGATCAAGCAGGGGATGCTCGAGGCATCCAACGTCAACACCGTCGAGGAGCTGGTCGACATGATCGAATGCCAGCGCGCGTATGAGGTGAATTCCAAGATGATCTCCGCCACCGACGACATGCTCAAATATGTCAACCAGAACATCTGACATGGCATCCAGGGCACCCAATCCGTTCCGCATCGGCCATCACTGGATCGAGATCGCGCTCGGCGCCGCCACCGCGGCGCTGCTCGTCGCCGGGCTCAGCCCGCAGGCGGCGGACGCCGGCCTTCTCGGCAAGAAGAAGACCCCGGAGGATTTCACCGCCATCCGCGCCGCGCCCGTCGCGGTGCCGCCGGCGGCGGCCAACGGCTCGATCTTCCAGGCCGAAGGCGGCTATGCCGCGCTGTACGAGGGATCGCGCGCGCGCCGCGTCGGCGATCCGCTGACGATCGTGCTGGTCGAGAAGACCGCGGCGACCAAATCGGCGGGCTCCAAGCTCGATTCCAAGGGCGACCTGAGCATCACCGCGCCGACCACCGGCGTGCTGTCGTTCCTGAAGAACCAGAGCACCAGCGCGGGCACCGGCCGCACCTTCAACGGCACGGGCGCGGCGGACCAGTCCAACTCGCTGTCGGGCGAGGTGAGCGTGACGGTGGCGCAGGTGCTGCCCAACGGCACGATGCTCGTCCAGGGGCAGAAGCGCGTGACGCTCAACCGCGGCGACGAGTTCGTCCAGATCAAGGGCCTCGTGCGCACCGCAGACATCGATGCGGACAACCGCATTCTCTCCACCCGCGTGGCCGATGCGCAGATCGCCTATACCGGCAAGGGCGATGTCGCCCGTGCGAGCCGCCAGGGCTGGCTCGGGCGGTTCTTCTCGGTCGTCAGCCCGTTCTGATCGCCGTGGTTAGCGGGATGGTAACCTTTTGGGCGGCAGGATCGGCGGCATGATGGTTCTTCGCAGCTTCGTCCTCGCGCTCGCCTCGCTCCTGGTCGCGGTGGCGCCCGCCCATGCCGACCGGATCAAGGATCTGGGCGGTTTCCAGGGCATCCGCGCCAACCAGTTGACGGGCTATGGCATCGTCGTCGGGCTTCCCGGCACCGGCGACGACAATCTCGAATATACCGTGCAATCGCTGAAGGCCGTGGCCTCGCGGTTCGGGCTTCAGCTTCCCGCGGGCGTCAATCCGGGCATGAAGAACGCCGCGGTGGTGATCGTGACGGCCGAACTGCCACCCTTCGCCAAGCCCGGCCAGCGGCTCGACATCACCGTCGCGTCGATGGGCAAGGCCAAGTCGCTGCGCGGCGGCAGCCTGATCCTTACCCCGCTGATGGGTGCCGACAACCAGATCTATGCGATGGCGCAGGGCAATCTCGCGGTCGGCGGCCTCGGCGCCGAGGGCGCGGACGGCTCCAAGATCGTCATCAACATTCCCTCGACCGGCCGCATCCCCGAGGGGGCGACCGTGGAGCGCGCGGTGGCGACCGGCTTCGGCACCACGCCGACGCTGGTGTTCAACCTCGCGCGCGCCGATTTCACGACCGCGCAGAACGTCGCGGGCGCGATCAACAAGAAACTCGGCTTCGGCAGCGCCGAAGCGGTGGACGCGGTGTCGGTGTCGGTGCGCGCGCCGCAGGGCGCCGATGTGCGCGCCACTTTGATGTCGGAGATCGAGAATCTCGACGTGGTGTCGGCCGAACCGCCCGCCAAGGTGATCGTCAACGCACGCACCGGCACCGTCGTCATCAATTCGGCGGTCCGGGTAGGCCCGGCGGCGGTCACGCACGGCAAGCTGACCGTCCGCATCGACGAGACGCAGCGCGTCAGCCAGCCGGGGCCGCTGAGCAACGGACAGACCGCGGTCGTCACCAAATCGGGCGTCGCGGTGGATGAAGAGAAGAAGCCGATGTTCCTCCTCTCGCCGGGGCCGCGCCTGGCCGACATCGTCAAGGCGGTGAACGCGATCGGCGCATCGCCCGCCGATCTGGTGGCGATCCTCGAGGCGCTGAAGGAAGCCGGCGCCCTGAAGGCGGAACTGATCGTCCTGTGACCGACATCGTCACGCCTCCGGCGGCGGCGGCCGCGCCGACGACCGGCATCGCCACCGACACCAGCCGGTTGAAGTCGGCCGCCAATCTGAAGGCGGCGGGCCAGAAGTTCGAGGCGGTGTTCGACGGCATGATGCTGAAGGCGATGCGCCAGACGAAGCTGGCCGATCCGCTGTTCGATTCGAAGGCGATCGACACCTTCACCGAGATGCAGGATGCGCGCCTCGCGCAGAGCATGGCCGAACACGCCCCGATCGGGATCGGCAAGGCGATGACCGAATTCCTGAAGAAGTCCGCCGGCCAATGATCGATTTTTTCGTGAAATCGCAATCAGATATTAACCCGGGCGCGGCAGACCGCTCCCCATGAGCGACTTGCTCTCCATCGGCGCCTCGGGCGTCCGCGCGTATCAGACCGCGCTGTCGACCGTTGGCGAGAACATCGCCAATTCGGGCGTCACCGGCTATTCGCGCCGTTCGGTCGCGCTGACCGAGATCGCCGGCGTCTCGGGCACGGTGGCGATCAAGGCCGATGCCGGAAGCGGCGTCGCGGTCGGCAGCATCGCGCGATCGACCGACACCTATGCGACGGCAGCTTTGCGCTCGGCCAGCGCCGATCTCGCGCGCACCACCACCGCCTCCACCTGGCTGACGCAGATCCAGTCCGCGTTGACGGGCAACAATCTCACGTCGCGCATCACTGCCTTCTACTCCTCGGCGAGCAGCCTGTCGGCGGATCCGTCCTCCACCTCGCTGCGCGCCAACATGCTCGGCACGGCGACCTCGACCGCTGCCGCGTTCACCGCGACCGGGAATGCGTTCGACCAGATCCAGACCGACCTCGACACCAGCGGTGGCGAAGCGGCGCAGACGCTCACGTCGCTCGGCGCCTCGCTCGTGCGGATCAACGACGGGCTCGGCCGCACCCAGCCCGGCACCTCGGCGGCGGCGCAGCTCGCCGACCAGCGCGATTCCGTGCTCGGCCAGATGAGCGCGCTCGCCAGCGTCGATGCGAAGACCGATTCGCTCGGCCGCGTGACGGTGAAGCTGGGCGGGGCGAACGGCACGCCGTTCGTGTCCAACACCCAATCGGGCGCGGTCGGCTATGCGCGTGCCGCCGATGGCTCGGTCGGCTTCACGGTCAGCTATGCCGGCGCCAACACGCCGCTGGCCACCGAGGGCGGCGCGATGGCGGGGATCGTCGACGGCGCGCAGAAGATCGCCGCCGCCCGCACGGCGCTCAACACGATCGCGAGCGGCTTCACGACCTCGGTCAACACGGTCCAGGCGCAGGGCGACGATCTCAACGGCACCGCCGGACAGCCGATCTTCGCGACCGGCGCCGACGCCACCGACATCACGGTGGCGATGACGGACGGCCGCGGGATCGCGGCGGCCACGCGCGGCGCGGGCGTGCGCAACGCGGGCAATCTTGATGCGCTCCAGGGCGCGCGCATGACCGGCGGGTTCGAATCGAACACGACCGATCTCATCACCAACACCGCAACGGCGATCACGCAGAAAGCGACCATTTCGGATGCGCAGACCGCGATCCGCGACGGGGCGGCGACCGCGCTTGCCAACTCGACCGGCACCAGCCTCGATTCCGAAGCGGTCGACCTGATGCGCTTCCAGCAGGCCTATTCCGCCTCCAGCCGCGTGATCCAGGTCGCGCGCGATACCTTCTCCACGATCCTCGAAATCAAGTAGGGCACGATGCAGATCTCCAGCAGCATGTTCTACGATACCGCGGCCAAGCGGATGTCGGCGCTCAACGATCATGCCACGCTGCTCCAGACGCAGATCTCGACGGGCAAGAAGATCCAGAGCCCGTCGGACGATGCGGTGCTGTCGCAGCAGATCGCGCAGTTCGACCAGCAGGATGCCGCGGCCGCGGTGTATCAGACCAACATCACGCTCGCCTCGTCGCAATTGGAACAGACCGACGGGACGCTGTCGTCGATCGCCACGCAGGTGCAACGCGCGATCGAGCTGACGACGCAGGCTGCCAACGGCACGCAGAGCGATTCGACCCGTTCGATCATCGGCAACGAACTGAGCTCGATCGTCACTTCGCTGACCGGCCTTGCCAACACCAAGGACGTCCGCGGCCAGCCGCTGTTCGGCACCGCCAGCGGCACGCCCGCGGTGACCGCGAACAGCGACGGCAGCTTTTCCTATGCGGCCACCGATGTCAGCGCGATTCCGATCGCGCAGGGCCAGTCGGTGCAGGCCAATGAATCGGCATCGCGCGTGTTCATGACGGGCAGCACCGATCTGCTGAGCGTGATCTCCAATCTCGCCAAGGCGCTTCAGGGCGGCGGCGACGTTTCGAGCACGGTGTCGAGCGCGCTCGACAGCCTCAATGCGGGCAACGACCAGATTTCGGCGGTCCGCGCATCGGTCGGCGCGCGCGCGGCGCGGGTCGATCTCCAACAGACGCTGCTCACCAATGCCAACACCGATCGCGCCGCGCTCCGCTCGAAGGACGAGGATGTCGACGTGACGTCCGCCATCGCCGATCTGCAGAAGACGATGACCGTGCTGTCCGCCACACAGGCGAGCTTCACCAAACTGTCGCAGCTCTCGCTGTTCGATTATCTGAAATAAGGCGCTGCGCCGACGGCGCATCTGGTAACCGGATGGCTACGATTTCCGGTTAACGCTGTTCCCGAAACGGTCCGTTCGGATCGATGCTTTCGGGGAAAGTCACCGCCATGTTTCCGGCTATCGGCCTCGTCGTCCTTCTCGCCATGGTGTTCGGCGGCTTTGCCATCACCGGTGGCAATCTCGGCCCCGTCATGGAGGCCATCCCGCACGAGATGCTCATCATCGGCGGTGCCGCTGCGGGCGCGCTCATCATCGGCAATTCGGGCAAGGAACTGAAGGCCATGGGCGGCGGCCTCGGCAAGGTGTTCAAGGGCCCGAAATACAAGAAGCAGGATTATCTCGACGTGATCTTCCTCGTCAGCAAGCTGATGAAGATGCTGCGCACCGAGGGGCCGATCGCGGTCGAGCCGCATGTCGAGGATCCGCAGTCCTCCGCGGTGTTCTCGGAATATCCCAAGCTTCTGAAGGACCATACGCTCGTCAACCTGATCGCCGACACGCTGCGCCTCGTCGTGGTGTCGAGCGGCACGCTCGACGTGCATGCGGTCGAGGAGGTGATGGATCATTCGATCAAGAGCCACCATCACGAGGTGGAGGGGCCGCACACCACGCTGTCCAGCCTTGCCGATTCGCTGCCCGCGCTCGGCATCGTGGCGGCGGTGCTCGGGATCGTGAAGACGATGGGCTCGATCGACAAGCCGCCTTCAGTGCTGGGTGGCATGATCGGCTCCGCGCTCGTCGGCACGTTCATGGGCGTGCTGCTCGCCTACGGCATCGTCTCGCCGCTCGCGGGACGGCTGAAGCAGGTGATCGATGCCGACGGCGCGATCTACGACGTGGTCAAGCAGATCATCATCGCCTCGCTTCACGGCCATCCGCAGCCGCTGGTGATCGAGGCGGCGCGCGCGGGGATCGCGCACAAGAACCAGCCCGGCTTCGCCGAGGTGTTCGACGGCTTGCGGGGCCGCTGAGATGGCGCGCGCGCCCCATGGGCAGAACGTTCCGCCCAAGATCATCGTCAAGAAGATCTATATCGAGGGGCATGGGGGCCATCACGGCGGCGCGTGGAAGGTGGCCTATGCCGATTTCGTGACCGCGATGATGGCGTTTTTCCTGCTGCTCTGGCTGCTCGGCGCCACGACCGAGAAACAGCGCAAGGGCATCGCCGACTATTTCGCGCCCACCGTGCTCGACACGCATGCGCTCGGCATCGGCGGCAGCGGGCTGTTCGGCGGTGAATCGATCCTCGACAAGAACCGGCTGGGGCCCAAGACGGGGCAGGGCATGATGCCCGCGCTCGTCGTTCCCAATGCCGGGCGCGGCGGCCCGCAGCCCGGCACCGCCGACAAGGGGCTGACGCGCAGCAGCAGCGCACTGGCGAACGAGGATCGCAAGAATTTCGAGCAGATGCGCCGCCAGGTGATGGAGCAGATCAGCAGTTCGGCGACGCTGTCGAAACTCGCGAACCATATCCGTTTCGTGCGCACGCAGGACGGGCTGCGGATCGATCTGGTCGACGATGCGGATTATTCGATGTTCGCGCTCGGCACGACCGCGCTCGATCCGCGGGCGGCCTCGCTGATCGGGCTGATCGCGGGATCGATCAAGACGATGACCAATCCGATCATGATCCGCGGCCATACCGACAGCGTGCCCTATGGCGATCCGCGCGCGATGAACAACTGGATGCTGTCGAGCGGTCGCGCCGAGGCCACGCGCCGCCAGCTCGCCGCCAGCGGCATCCCGGAAGCGCGCTTCAACCGGATCGAGGGCGTCGCCGACCGCGAGCCCATGATCGAGAAGGATCCGAGCGATCCGCGCAACCGCCGCGTGGCGATCACGCTGCTCTATCGGGCGGGCAGTTTCGGGCAGTAGCGGCCGAAGCACGCCTCATCACAAAGCCCGCGCACCACGCGGCACGCGGGCTTTGTGTCGTGCCGGACGGGGCGATTACTCCGCGGTCGTCTCGGGCACCTTGCGCTTGCGGGGCGCGGGCGCAGGTGCGGCGTCTTCGGTCTTGCGCGCGCCGGGCTTGCGGCCGAGGCCGATCTTCTTGGCCATCGCGCGGCGGCTTTCCGAATAGCTTTCGGCGACCATCGGATAGTCGGGCTTCAGGCCATAGCGTTCACGATATTCGGCGGGCGTCATGCCGTTGGTCGAGAGATGGCGACGCAACGTCTTGTAAGGCTTGCCGTCGATCATCGAGATGATGTGATCGGGCGACGCCAAGGATTTGCGCACCGATACGGCGGGCGTATACTCAGTGGGTGCGCTTTCCGCCGGCGCCTGATCGGACGTGCCAAGCAGCGCCGCAACCGTCTCGTGCATCCGGCCAAGGAACGCGGGCACCTCGTCTGCCGAGATCCGGGTGTTGGGATTGCCGAGCCAAGCAATCGTCAACTCCGTCGCCAATTCCAGTGCATTCAAATCGGGGGTATCGTCGTTCATGGCCTGCTCCTTGATTTGATCGAAGTCCGTAACGGGCCTTTCGGGCAGGTCAATCGCAATGTTGTCTTCACGCAACGACAACGCTTTGCGCAGGGCTGTGGCGCTCCGCGGGTCCTTGTCTCTCCCGCCCAAACTCTCCGCCCGTTTTGCTTGTCGGTTCGACGGCGGCGGACTCGACCGGTGGGCTGTGCCGCTGTGCATCATCGCCGTTGCGGCACCGGGGCGGCCCGCCTAGGGCGGCTCGCGATGCGCGCCACCTATTCGTCTCGGCCGGATTCGACCCGAGCGCCCGCGCGGCGGCGTGCGGTGTCGTTCGCGCTCACGATCGTGGCGCATATCCTGATCATCCTGCTGCTGCTGCACCTCACGCCCACAGCGGTCGTCCAGCGCAAGCCCGATGCGCGCCCGGCGGCGTTCCAGCTCCTGCCCGATCCACAGGCCGCACCGATCCCGTCGCCGCGCGTGCCACGGGTCGCGAAGGTCAAGCAGCCGAGCGGCGGCGCCGCCCCCCGCGCGCCACGCCCGCCCGCGCCGCCGACCGCGCCGCCTTCCACCCAGCCGCCGTCGGCGTTCCCGGCCATGCTCGGCGGGCGCGAACTGTTCCAGGCCGCCGATGTCGCCAAGCTGCCGGCCCATCCCGAGGATCGGCAATTGGCGGGCGGCGACAGCGACGGCGCGGGGCAGGGGCAGGGCAAGGACAGCGGCTCAACCTATGGCCCGGGCGCCGGGCCGGGCGGCGAGCGGCTCTACAATGCGGATTGGTATCCTCGCCCGCCGAGCCATGCCGAGATCGCCGGTTATATGCCGCCGTCCGGCGCGCCGATGGGCAGTTGGGCCGAGATCGCGTGCCGGACGATCGAGAATTATCATGTCGAGAATTGCCGCTCGCTGGGCGAATCCCCGGTCGGCTCGGGGCTGGCGCGGGCGATGCGCGAGGCGGCGTGGCAATTCCGCGTGCGGCCGCCGCGCGTGGGCGGCAAGGCGATGGTCGGCGCCTGGGTGCGCATCCGGATCGATTTCACCGAAAAGGGCGGCGACTGACGCGCGTCCGCGCGGTCATTTCAGCCGCAGCGGCAGCCCGGCCACGATCAGGTCCACCCGCTCGACCGCGGCGGCGACGCGCTGATTGATGATGCCCGCCGAATCGCGAAAGGCGCGGGCGAGCGCGTTGTCGGGCACGATGCCGAGCCCCACCTCGTTGGCGACGAGGACGATGCGCGCCGGCGTGGCCGCGATCGCGGCGAGCAGCGTATCGGTGGCGGCGGACGCATCCCGATCGGCCAGCAGCAGGTTCGACGCCCAGAGCGTCAGGCAATCGACCAGCAGCACGCCGCCGCGGGCGCCCGCTTCGCCGATCGCGTCCGGCAGGTCGATCGGCGCCTCCACCGTGCGCCAGTGGTCGTCGCGATCGGCGCGGTGGCGCGCGATTCGATCGGTCATCTCGTCGTCGAACGCCTGGGCGGTGGCGATGAAGACGCAGGGCTCGCCGCACGCCTCCGCCAGCCGCTGTGCGTGGCGGCTCTTGCCCGATCGCGCACCGCCGATCACGAACAGGCTTCGCCCGAACGACTCCATCGCTTCCTCCCGGCCCTTGCCGCATCGCGTGCGATTGGCGATGGCGGCGGATCGAAGCGGTGTCGAGGGGCGTAAGGTGCGGGGCTTGAGCGAACATGGCGGCCGCCTCGACGTGGCGGCCGCGCGCTTCCCGGCGGCGCCCAGGCCCTGGCTCGACCTGTCGACCGGGATCAACCCCCTGCGCTGGGACGGCGAAGCGGGCCCGGTCGATCTCGGCGCGCTGCCGTCGCCCGCCGCGCTGGCGGCGCTCGAATCCGCGGCGGCAGCCCTGTTCGGAGTGGCGGCAGAGCGCGTTGCGGCGGTGCCCGGCAGCGAGATGGGGTTGCGCGCGCTCGCCGGGCTCGATCTGCCCGCGCCGCATGCGCATGTCGCGCCCGCTTACGGCACGCATGCCGCGATCTGGGCGGACGGCGTGGCGATCGGCGTCGACGCGCTGGATGCCACCGCCTCGCGTGGTGGCACGATCCTGCTCGCCAATCCCAACAACCCCGATGGCCGATTGCTCGCGCCCGATCGGCTGCTGGCACTCGCCCGCGCACTTGGGGCGCGGGGCGGATGGCTGGTGGTGGACGAGGCGTTCGCCGACACCGATCCCGCGATCGGGCTGCTGCCGCATCTGGCCGCCGACGATCCGGTGCTGGTGCTGCGCTCGTTCGGCAAGTTCTTCGGCGTGGCGGGCGTGCGGCTCGGCTTTCTGTGTGGGCCGCCCGCCATGCTCGACCGGTTGCGTGCGCGGCTCGGGGCGTGGCCGGTCTCGGCGCAGGCGATCGCGATCGGCACCGCCGCCTATCGCGACGCCGGGTGGATCGCGGCGACGCGGGCGCGCCTGCCCGTCATGGCGCGCGATCTCGATACGGTGCTGATCGAACATGGGCTGGTTCCGGTCGGGGCCTGCCCGCTGTTCCGCCTCGTCACGCGGGGCGACGTGCCCACCCTGTTCGACCGGCTCGCGCGGGCGGGGATCCTGACGCGGCCGTTTGCGGACACGCCGCATCTCCGCTTCGGCCTGCCGGGGGACGCCGCCGGGCTGGCGCGACTCGATCGGGCGCTTCGTGGTTGAGCCTTATGCGCTGCTCGCGCTGGCGATCGATGCGGCGTTCGGCTGGCCCGCCTGGCTCTATGCGCGCATCGGCCATCCCGTGGGCGGCTTCGCGCGCGCGATCGATGCGGCGGAGCGCGCGTGGAACGCACCCGCGCGCTCAACCGCCCGACGGCGAACACTTGGTACGCTGCTGCTGGTCCTGCTCGTCGGCACGGTCGCGGCGATCGGCTGGGGCGTGCAGATGGCGCTGGCGGCGTGGCTCGGCCGATACGCGTGGATCGGCACGGCGCTGCTGGCCGCCCCGGCGCTCGCGCAGCGCAGCCTTCACCAGCATGTGCGGGCGGTGCGCGATGCGCTCGCCACGGGCGATCCGTTCGCGAGCCGGCGGGCGGTCGCCCGGATCGTCGGGCGCGACACCGCGCGGCTCGACACCGCCGGGGTCGCGCGGGCGGCGATCGAAAGCCTCGCCGAAAGCTTTTGCGACGGCATCGTCGCCCCGCTGTTCTGGCTGGTGCTGCTCGGGTTGCCGGGGATCTGGGCGTATAAGGCGATCAACACCGCGGACAGCCTGATCGGCCACCGCGAGCCGCGCTACGCGGCGTTCGGCTGGGCCTCGGCGCGCACCGACGATGGCGCGAACTGGGTGCCGGCGCGGATCGCGGGGCTGGTGCTGTGCGTGGCGGGCGGGGGCGGCTTCGCCACGATGCGCCGCGACGCGCGCCGCCACGCCTCGCCCAATGCGGGCTGGCCGGAGGCGGCGCTGGCGGGCGTGCTGGGCATCCGGCTCGCCGGGCCGATCGCCTATGACGGCGTCACCCGGATCAAGCCCTGGATCGGCGACGGCCGCACCACGGCCAACGCGGCGGACATCACCCGCGCGCTCCAGGTCCATGCGCGCGCCTGCCTGATCCTTTGGGCGATCACGGGGGTGCTCGCATGGGTGCGGTGATGCTGCAGGGCACCGGGTCGGACGTCGGCAAGTCGGTGCTGGTGGCCGGGCTGTGCCGCGCACTCGCCAATCGCGGGCTCGTCGTGCGACCGTTCAAGCCGCAGAACATGTCGAACAACGCCGCCGTCACCGCGGACGGCGGCGAGATCGGCCGCGCGCAGGCGACGCAGGCCTTCGCCGCGCGGGCGGCGCCCAGCGTCGACATGAACCCGGTGCTGCTGAAGCCGCAGGGCGACCGGACCTCGCAGCTCGTGGTGCGCGGCGTCGTGCGCGGCACACTGGCGGCAGCGAACTGGCGGCAGGGGCGCGAGGGACTGCTGGCCGAGATCCTCGCCAGCTATCACCGGTTGCGCGCTGAGGCCGATATCGTCGTGATCGAGGGCGCGGGCAGCCCGGCGGAGATCAACCTGCGCGCGGGCGACATCGCGAACATGGGCTTCGCGCGCGCCGCCGGCGTGCCCGTGCTGATCGTCGGCGATATCGATCGCGGCGGCGTCATCGCCGCACTCGTCGGCACACAGGCGGTGATCGCGCCCGAGGATGCCGCGATGATCCACGGCTTCCTCGTCAACAAGTTCCGCGGCGACCCCGCGCTGTTCGACGACGGTTACCGGGCGATCGCCGAGCGCACCGGGTGGCGCGGCCATGGCGTGGTGCCCTGGCTGCCCGAGGCGGCGCGGTTGCCGAGCGAGGATGCGGTCGTGCTCGAACGGCGTGGCGGGCCCGCCAGCGGGCGGACCGTCGTGGCCTGCCCGATCACCGCGCGGATCGCCAATTTCGACGATCTCGATCCGCTGAAGCTGGAGGCCGACGTCGATCTGGTCATGGTGCCGCCGGGCACGCCGATCCCGCCCGCCGCGCTGATCGTGCTGGCGGGCAGCAAGGCGACGATCCCCGATCTGGCCTTTCTGCGTGGCCAGGGGTGGGACGTCGATATCCTCGCGCATCATCGCCAGGGGCGGCCGGTGCTCGGCCTGTGCGGCGGATACCAGATGCTGGGGCGGACGATCGCCGATCCGGATGGCATCGAGGGCCCGGCGGGGCAGGTCGCGGGCCTGGGGCTGCTCGACGTTGCGACGCTGCTGACCGGCGCGAAGGCGCTGAAGCCCGTCACCGGCACCGCGCTCGGCGCGCGGTTCGAGGGGTACGAGATGCATATGGGGGTGACGCGCGGGCCGGGCACCGCGGCGCCGCTCGTCCGCTTCGACGACGGCCGCGGCGACGGCGCGTCGAGCGCGGACGGGCTGGTGGCGGGCACCTATGTCCATGGGCTGCTGGGCCATGCCGCGCAGCGCAAGGCGTGGCTGGCGCGGATCGGGGTGGCGGGGCGCGGCCCCGATCACCGTGTCGCGATCGATGCGGCGCTCGATGCCATTGCCGACACGCTCGAACGCCATGTCGATATCGACGCGATCGTCCGGCTGTCAGACCGTGCGGACTGAGGCGATCGCGAGCAGCAGGCCGGTTTCGACCAGTTCGATCCCGGCGCCATGCGCATCGCCGGTCACGCCGCCGATGCGCCGCTTCAGCCACAGCCCGACACCCGCGATCATCAAGGGCGCCGCGGTCAGCGCGGGCGCGATGGTGCAGGCGGCGGCCAGCAGCGCGGTCCAGCCGATCAGGTCGCGCCGCCGCACCGCCCGCGCGACCATCGCACCCAGCCCGGCATGGAGCGGCGGCAGCCAGCGCGCCCAGGCGAGCGGCCCGATCCTCGCCGCGAACGGCACCAGCACGAGCGCCCAGCCGGCAGCGCCGATGGCGTGGAGCAGCACGAGCTTGGCGACGAGCTGCAGTCCGATCGCGACGACGCCGAAGCTGCCGATATGCGAATCCGCCATCACCGCGAGCAGCCGAGCGCGGTCGCCATGCGCCGCGCCGATGCCGTCGGCGAGATCGCCCAGCCCATCGAGATGGAGCGCGCCCGTCACCGCGACCCATGCGACCAGCGCGGCCAGCGCCCCCGTCCACGGATCGATCCGCCCGCCGAGCCACCCCGCCGCTGCCACCATCACCCCGATCGCAAGCCCCACGACCGGATAGCAGCGGATGGCGCGCGCGAAATCGTCGCGCGTGGCGCCCACCGACGGCATCGGCAGCCGCGTCAGAAAGCCGAAGGCGGCGACCAGCGGCTTCATGCCTGAAGTCCGGTGATCTGCGCGGCATCGGGCCACAGCCGCAACGATAGCAGCGCCGCGCAGGGCAGGTCGAACGCCCAAAGTTGGCGCCGGTCGAACCCGCACAGCGTGCCGATCGCGGCACGGATCGATCCGCCATGCGCGACCACGAGCGTGGTGCCGTCCAGCGCGCCGAGCGCGTCGGCGACGCGCGCTACGAGCGTCGACCACAGCTCGCCGCCGGGCGGCGGACCGGCATCGGGATTCTGCCAGAAGGCAGCGAGTGCCATGGGATCGATCGCGTCCGGCGCCAGCCCGTCCCAGGCGCCGAAATCGAGCTCGCGCCACCGCGGATCGATCGTGACCGGCACGCCGTGCCGCGCACCGATCGCCGCGGCGCAGGCCTGCGCGCGTTGCCGGTCCGACGTGACGATCCGGTCGAACGCGAGCGGCGCACCGCGCGCCACGCAGGCCGCGATTCCCTCCGGCGTCGCGAGGCTGTCGGTGATGCCGAGCATCCGTCCCGCCAGCACCGGCGCGCCGTGGCGCATCAGGTGGAGCGTGCGGGCCGCGCTCATCCCCCCGCCACGCCGGCCTCGGCAAAGGTCGCCATGCCGTCATGCGCCGCCAGCGCCGCACGGATCACGCCCGCCGCCACCGCTGCGCCGCTGCCCTCGCCCAGCCGCATGCCGAGCGCCAGCAGCGGGTCCAGCTCCAGCCGCGCGAGCAGCTTAGCATGGCCGGGCTCTGCCGAGACATGGCCGGCGATGCAGTGGTCGGCGATCCGGGGCCAAGCCGCGGCGATCGGTGCGATCGCGGCGCTGCCGATGAAGCCGTCGAGCACGACGGCGATCCGTGCGGTGCGGGCCGCCACCACCGCACCCGCCATCGCCGCGATCTCGCGCCCGCCGACGCGGCGCAGCGTTTCGAACGGCGTGCGCGGTGCCTCCGCATGACGGGCGAGCGCGGCATCGACCGCGGCGGTCTTGCGCGCCAGGCCGTCGCCATCCACGCCCGTGCCGGGGCCCACCCACTCCGCGCCGCTGCCGCCGAAGCTGCGTGCGCAAAGCGCCGCCGCGGCGGTCGAATTGCCGATGCCCATCTCGCCGAGCACGAGCAGGTCGATGCCATCCTCCACGACGGCCGCGCCCGCGTTCAGCGCGGCGAGGCATTCGGCCGCGTCCATCGCGGGGCCGCGCGTGAAGTCGGCGGTCGGCCGGTCGAGATCGAGCGGTACGACGCGCAGTTCGAGCCCGGAGGCGGCGGCAAGCGCGTTGATCGCGGCACCCCCGGATGCGAAATTGGCGACCATCTGCGCGGTCACTTCGGGCGGAAACGCGCTGACGCCGCGCGCCGCCACGCCGTGATTGCCCGCGAACACCACCGCACGACCGCGATCGATCCGGGGGCGCTCGCGGCCCTGCCAGCCGGCGAGATCGATCGCGATCGCCTCCAGCCGGCCGAGCGACCCCGGCGGTTTGGTGAGTTGCGCCTGACGCTCGGCGGCGGCGGCGCGCGCGGCCCGGTCGGGCGCGGGCAGGCTGGCGAGCGCGGCATCGAACGCGGCGACGCTGGAAAAGCCAATCATGCGACGACAAATCCGGCGGGCGGCGTGCGCGTCAGGAAATGGCCTTTGACGCCCTCGGGCCAGCTTTTGTACGGCACCTGCCCGTCGTCGCTCGCGGCATGGAGCACGGCATGATCCAGGATCGCGCGCGCCGCCGCCTCGTCGGGCGTGAACCGGCCGAGCACGTACCCGATCTTGCCGGGCGCGCGCAGATGGACGGTGCACGAATCCTGGCAGGCGAACAGGCACGGCATCGCCTGCACCGCGACGCCGGCATAGGCCGGGTCGGATGCCTTGACCGCGCGCAGCGCCGCGACCAGCCGCGTTCCGCCGCGGGGGCCGGTGGCATCATCGCCCGAGCGGCAGGTGGAGCAGGCGACGATCGCCGGGCCGTCCTCGACGGGGATCAGCATGGGCGGCACGGAATAGGGGATAGGGTGAACGGCACAGGAATCTCCTCGCGACACGGCACAGGCCGGCACGCGAGGCGCCGGCCGACGATGCCGCCGCTCGGGATCACGCGGACCCCGCCCGCTCGGCGCACCCTGGCCGGACGGAGGACGACCGCGACGGGCAGGTCTCCTGGCTCGCGGGTCGTCACCGTCCGCGCCGCCTTCTCGGGAGGAATCCCAATGGCCTGTGGCGCGATGGCTCGCCGCGTACAGTTGCAGGGGCAGCCGGGGTGAGCCCCGTTCCCTTTTCACCCCGTCGCCGGGGAACCTGTCGCGCCGCCGGCCTATCGGTGGGCGATGGGGCCGTCAACGGCGACCCGCGCGCGGGTGGTCAGAACTCGATTCCCGCCTGCGCCTTCACGCCGGCGCGAAACGGGTGCTTCACCGGCGTCATTTCCGTGACGAGGTCGGCCGCCGCGATCAGCGCCTCGGGCGCGTTGCGGCCGGTGACGACGACATGCTTCATCGGCGCGCGGGCGGCGAGCACCGCCAGCACCTCGTCCAGCGGCAGATAGTCGTAGCGCAGCACGATGTTGAGTTCGTCCGCCACCACCATCGCATAGGCCGGATCGGCGATCATCCGCTTCACCTCGTCCCAGGCGGTGCGGGTGACGGCGATGTCGCGGGCGCGGTCCTGCGTGTCCCAGGTGAAGCCCTCGCCCATCGGCTTGAAGGTCACTTGATCGGGAAAGGCGTCGAACACCGCCTTCTCCCCCGTGGCCATCGCGCCCTTCACGAACTGGACGACGCCCACCGTCATGCCGTGGCCGATCGCGCGCGCCACCATGCCGAAGGCGGCGGTCGACTTGCCCTTGCCCGCGCCGGTGTGGACGATCAGCAGCCCCTTCTCGATCGTCTTGTCCGCGATGATCGCCTGTTTGGCCGCCTGCATCCGGCGCATCTTGTCGGCATGGCGCGCGTCGTCGGTCATTCCATCAGTTTCTTCTGGAGGTAGGTCATCGTCAGCGCGGTGGTACGCGCGGTCTGCTTCAGGTCCGCGCCGGAGCCGTGCCCGCCCTCGGTATTCTCGTAATAATAGAAGGGCAGCTTCATCGCCTCCATCCGCGCGGCGAATTTGCGCGCATGCTGGGGGCCGACGCGGTCATCCTTGGTGGTGGTGAAGATGAACGGCTCCGGATAGGCCACGCCGGCGCGCAGATTCTGGTAGGGCGAGGTCTTCTGCCAGAACGCCATCGCCGCCGGATCGGCGTTCACGTCGCCATATTCGCCCTGCCACGACGCGCCCGCCGCGATCTTGGAGATGCGGATCATGTCGAGCAGCGGCACCTGGATGACCACCGCGTTCCACAGTTCGGGATGCTGGGTGAACTGCACGCCCATCAGCAGCCCGCCATTGGAGCCGCCCTCGATGCCGAGCCGCCGCGGGCTGGTGATCCGCCGCGCGATCAGGTCGCGCGCGACGCTCGCGAAATCGTCATAGACGATCTGCCGCTTCGTCCCGAGCCCCGCCTCGTGCCATGCGGGACCGAATTCGCCGCCGCCGCGGATGTTCGCCAGCACCAGCGCGCCGCCGCGTTCCAGCCACAGCTTGCCCGTCGTGCCCGAATAGGAGGGCGTCATGCTCACCTGGAACCCGCCATAGGCGGTCATCAGCGTCGGCGTGGTGCCGTCATAGGCGATGTCCTTGCGGTGGACGACGAAATACGGGATTTTGGTGCCATCGGTGGAGGTGGCCTCGCGCTGCTCGACCACGTCGCGCGACGCATCGAATTTGGGCGGCAGCGTCTTCACCGTCTGCAGCGTGCCCGTCGTCGTGTCGGCCAGATCGACCGTCGTCGGCGTCAGGAAGCCGTTGGTCACCACGAACGCGCGGTTGCTGTTCTCGTCGGTCGATCCGAAGCCGACCGACAGATTGTCGGGCAGCGCCAGCCGGGTCATGGTCCAGCCGCCGCCGCGCTTGGGCGCATAGACGAACGCGCGGCCCTGCACGTTGCTGAGCGTCTCGATCAGCAGATGGTCGCGCGTCGATGCGGTGCCGTTCAGCGCGTCGCGCGGGCCCGGGGTCCACACCAATTTGGGCGCCAGCCGATCGGGCGTGGCCTTCACCGCCGCCAGATCCAGCTTGGCGAGCGCGCCCGATACGAAGCTTGCGCCATGCGCCGGCCACGCCTCGTCCAGCCGCACGATGACGCGGCCATCGACCAGCTCGGCGACGCTCGCCTTGTCGGGAATCGCGAGCTGCCGCGTGCCGGTGGGCGTCACGACGAAGCTCTGGTGGCGGAACGTGTCGAGCGGCCGCTCGATCACCGCCAGCGTGCGGCCCTGGCCATCGCGCAGCACGCTCGGCGAGACGCCATAGCCGCCATCGTCCTTGCCGCCGCGATACACTTCGGTCGCCTGCGCCATCGCTTGGCCGCGCGCGAGCCGCTTGACGACATAGGGATAGCCGGACGGCGTCAGCTCGCCCGGAATCCAGTCGGTCGCGACGAGCAGATGGTCGATATCTTCCCAGGCGACGCGGTGCTTGCCGCGCGGCAGGTGGAACCCGCCCGCCACGAAGCGCATGGTGTCGAGATCGAACTCGCGCACCTCCACCGCATCCTCGCCGCCGTCGGACAAGGATACGAGGCAGCGTTTCTCATCGGGCGGCAGGCAGTCGAAACCGTGCGAGACCCAGCTCTTGCCCTCGGCCTTGCCCAGCGCATCGATGTCGAGCACCGTCGTCCATTGCGGATCGGCGGTGCGATAGCTCTCCAGCGTGGTCTTGCGCCAGATCCCGCGCAGATGCTCGGGATCCTGCCAGAAATTGTAGATCGCGCCGTGGATGAAGCCGGGCATCGGGATCCGGTCGCGCGCGCCCGCGATCGCCAGCGCCTCCTGGTAAAGCACGGGATAGCGCGGATCGGCCTCCAGCCGCTTCGTGCTGGCGGCGTTGTGACTTTCTACCCACGCCATCGCGCGCGGCGAGGCGGGCTCCTCCAACCAGATATACGGATCGTCCTTCATCGCCTGAGCGTGGACGCCCACCGGCGTGGCGGCAAGGGCGAGAAGGGCGATCAGGGTCTGGCGCATCTGCGAACTCCGGGGGCGGAACGATGCCGCCATGTCTACGCAAAGCCACCGGCATGGCAACCAAAGTCCGCCTGACACGTCCTCACGCTGTCCAGCCGAACACCGGAGCGTGCCCATGTCCTCGACCGTCGCCGAACTGCTCGTCGAAACCTTGGCGGAGATCGGCGTCCGCCAGGTCTTCGGGATCGTGGGCGACGCGCTCAACCCCTTCACCGATGCGATCCGCCGGCAGGACCGGGTCGAATGGATCGGCGTGCGCCACGAAGAGGGCGCGGCGCTGGCCGCGGCGGGGCAGGCCAAGCTGACCGGGCGGCTGGGCGTCTGCTGCGGCACCACGGGCCCCGGCGGCAACCATCTCGTCGCCGGCCTATACGAGGCGCGCAAGGATCATGCGCCGGTGCTCGCGATCTCGGGCGGCGTGCCGTCCAACCTGCGCGGCACCGATTATCTCCAGGAGGACAGCCCCGACCTGCTGTTCCGTGACGTCGCGGTCTATACGCAGACACTCGGCGCGCCCGAGCAGGCGCCAGCGGTGTTCCACCAGGCGATCGCCGAGGCCTATGGCGCGCGTGGCGTCGCGCATCTGTGCATCCCGCCCGACGTCTTCGCGGCCACGCTGTCGAAGGCGGTGCCGAGCATCCCGACGCTGCGTCCCCGACCCGAGGTGGCGCCCGCGCCCGAGGACATCGCTGCGGCGATCGCGCTGATCGACAAAGCCGAGACGATCGCGGTGTTCTGCGGCGCGGGCGCGCGCGGCGCCGAGGCGGAGCTGATCGCGCTGTCCGAGCGGCTGAAGGCGCCGCTCACGCACACCTATCGCGCGCAGGAACTGCTGCCCTACCATGATCCGCACTGGATCGGCGGCGTGGGGCTGATCGGCGGCCGGGCGGGGGTGGATGCGGTGCAGAAGGCGGACCTGCTGCTGATGCTCGGCACCGATTACCCCTATGTCGATTTCCTGCCCAAGCACGGCAACGTCATCCAGATCGACGAACGCGCCTTCGCGCTCGGCCGCCGCGCGCCGATCGCGCTCGGCATCGTCGGTTCGGTGAAGCCCGCGCTCCGGATGCTGCTCGACCGGCTCGCCGCGCGCGAAGACGATGCGTTCTTCGCCACCGCGACGAAGGCACGCCACGCGTGGGACGCGATGCTGGACGAAAAGGCCGATCCCGCGCGCAGCGGCGACCGGATCCACCCCCAGGCGGTGGCGCGCGCGATCAGCGATCATGCCGCCGACGATGCGATCTTCGTGACGGATACCGGCGAGGTGACGCTGTGGGCGGCGAACTGGATGCGCCAGACCGGTCGCCAGCGGATCACGGGATCGTTCAACAACGCCGCCGTCGGCACCGGGCTCGGCATCGCCAACGGCGCGCAGGCGCTCGACCGCGACCGGCAGGTGATCCTGCACAGCGGCGACGGCGGCATGACGATGCTGATCGGCGAGTTCATGACCGCGGTCGAGCACAAGCTGCCGATCAAGGTGGTGGTGTACGACAATGCCAGTTGGGGCCTTGTCCATCTGGAGATGGAGGGCGCGGGCAACCCGCCCTCGTCGGGCGCGAATTTCCCCAACATGGATTTCGCCGCCTTCGCCCGCGCCTGCGGTGCGCAGGGCTTCACCGCGCGCGATCCGGCATCGCTGGTCGCGACGGTGCAGGCGTTCCTCGCATCGCCGGGGCCGGCCATCCTTCACGCCATCGTCGATCCCGACGAGATCCCGGCGATGCCCCATATTGAGATCGGCCAGGCGTGGAAGTTCGGCATCGCCAAGGTGCGCGAGGCGATCGCGGCGGTGAGTCCCGCCTGACCACAGGCGCCGTGGATCAGTCGGCAATGCCGAGGGCGCGCCTCAGCCGGGCGATGGCATAGCGATCGGCATCATAGGCGCCGCGAACGATCGCGCCCATGCCGAACATCGCGTGCGTGACGCCGGGGAAGGTGCGTTGCTCGACCGTGTCGCCTGCGGCCTTCATCGCGGCGGCCAGCGTCTCGCCGTCCGAGCGGAGCGGATCGATCTGTGCGTTGACGATCGTCGTCGGCGGCAGGCCGTGCAGGTTGGCGCCGACCAGATTGAGCCGCGAATCCTGCAGGTCGGCCGTCCTGTTCGTTTCGTAATAGGCGAACCAGTTCAGCATCGCGCCGTTCAGCGGCCGGGCGTTAGCGGCATCCATCCGCGACGGCAGCGCCATGCTGCTGTTCGCGATCGGATCGACCGCCAGGACATGGACGGGCCTGGTCAGGCCGTCGTCGCGCGCCCGGATGGCGGTGGCGATCGCCAGATTGCCGCCGGCGCCTTCGCCGGCCAGCGCGAGCCTGGCGGTGTCGCCGCCCCAGCTCGCCGCATTGCGCAACACCCAGCGATAGGCGGCGAACGCGTCGTCATGCTGCGCCGGAAACTTGAATTCGGGCGCGTGGCGATATTCGACCGACACGACGATCGCGTTCAGTTGCCGGGAGAACAGCCGGGGCAGCGCGTCATAGGCGGTCACATCCGCGAGCACCCAGCCGCCGCCGTGATAATAGACGATCACGGGCATCGGCGCGCCCGTCGCCGCCACGGGTGTGTAGATCCGCGCATAGTGCATCGGATCGCTGCCATAGGGCAGGTCGCGCGTGGTCACCGCCGGATCGGGCGCGGTGGGCAGGCCCTTCCGGCGCATCACCGCGCGCACCGCATCCGCCGCAGAGGGCTGGATCCGCGCCTCGGCCGGCGTCAGCGTCTCGATCGGCTTCGATCCGAGGCGCGCGAGCTGATCCAGCACCGCCTGCATGTCGGCGGCGGCTACGGGTGGCTGCGTAGCGATGCGCGGGGGCAGGGGCGGTGGCGCGTCCGTCGAAGAGCGCGATTGCGCGGTGGCGGCGCCCGATGCCCCGAGCAACGCGGCGGCCAGTAAAAGCGTGATGGTCATGGATGATGTCCTGTTTCCGCTTCGGCCCCAAACATGGCCGGCAAAGCCTCGTTCCCCCGTCGCGCCGCTGAAAATGGAAGCACTGATGCACATCACAGGGAACAGCTTAAGGCGGAACGCTGCGTGATCTACCGGGTTCTGGTGGCGACATTGCCAAGAACGAGTGTTGCCGCATGCCCGCCATCCTCACCGACGATCTGACGATCGCCTATTCCGAATTCGGGCCATCCTCCGGCCGCCCGGTGCTGCTGCTTCACGGCTGGCCCGACGATGCGTCGAGCTGGGATCGGGTGGCGGCGGCGCTGGCGGACGCGGGGTTGCGCGTGATCGTGCCGACGCTCCGCGGCTTCGGCGAAAGCCGGTTCCGCGGCGATGCGCCGCGCACCGGCAACAGCGCGATCCTGGCGATGGATGCGATCGCGCTGCTGGATGCGCTGGGCATCGACCGGTTCATGGTCGCCGGGCATGATTGGGGCTCGAACGCCGCCGAGGCGCTGGCGGTCGGCTGGCCCGATCGAGTCGAGCGGCTGGCGATGCTGGCCACGCCGCCGCGGATGGGCGGCATGCCGACGCCGCCGTTCGAACAGGCCCAGCGCCAATGGTATCACTGGTTCATGGCCACCGCCCGCGGCGCGCAGGCGGTGCGCGACGATCGCAAGGGCTTCGCGCATATCCACTGGGTGAACTGGTCTCCGCCGGGCTGGTTCGACGAAGCGACGTTCGACCGGGTGGCGCGCGCGTTCGAGAATCCCGACTGGGCCGACGTCACGCTCCACAGCTACCGCGCGCGCTGGGACGAGGCCGCTCCCGATCCGCGCAGCCTGTGGCTGGAGGAGAAGGTGAAGGCGACCCCGGCACTGTCGCTCCCGGCGCTCTATATCCAGGGCGCGCGCGACGGCGTGAACCCGCCCTCCGCCAGCGAACGCGTGCCCGCGAAGTTCACCGGTCCGTTCGCCTTCGTCACGCTCTCGGGCGTCGGCCATTTCCCGCAGCGCGAAGCGCCCGATGCCGTCGCGCGGCACCTGATTCACCTGTTCACCGGCGATCCCGCCGCGCTCACCGACACCACCGACCGGAGCCTCATCATGACCAAGACCAAGCCATTGCTCATCGGCCTCGCCGCGGTGGGCGTCGTCGCCGCTTCGGCGATCGGCGTCGCGCAGGCGCAGACCCGATCGACCGCGCTGACGCAGGTGGCGCAGTTCGATCATCAGGTTACCGGCGTCGCCGTCACCGCCGACGGCCGCCGGTTCGTCAACTTCCCGCGGTGGACCGACGATGCGCCGATCTCGGTCGCCGAGGTGCTGAAGAACGGCACGCTGCGCCCCTATCCCGATGCCAAATGGAACAGCTGGCGCAACGCGCGCGCCAACGAACTGCCGGTCGGCGACTATTTCGTCTGCGTCCAGTCGATCGTGCCCGATGGGCACGGCCATCTCTGGGTGCTCGATCCCGGCGCCCCGGGCAACGAGAAGATCCTGGAGGGTGCGCCCAAGATCGTCCGGATCGATCTCGCCACCAACCGCGTGACGAAGGTCGTGAAGCTGCCGCTCGATGTGGCGCTCCAGGGCACCTATCTCAACGACATCCGCTTCTCGCCCGACGGCAAGACGGGGTACATCACCGACAGCGGCACGCGCGGCGCGATCATCGTGGTCGATCTGGAAACCGGCAAGGGCTTCCGTGCGCTCGACGGCCATGCCTCGACCCAGATCGACAAGACGGTGACCGTCACGGTCGACGGCAAGCCGCTCGTCCGGCCGGATGGCCGCCAGCCCGCCTTCGCCGCGGACGGGATCGCGATCTCCAACGATGGCCGCACGCTCTATTATCAGGCGCTGACGGGCAACACGCTCTATGCGATCGACACCGCGCTGCTGCGCCCGGAGGTCGATGAAGCGGCACGCGCGGCAGGCGTGCGGACGGTGGCGCGCACGCACGTCGCCGACGGGCTGTGGATGAGCAAGGCGGGCACGCTCTACATCACCTCGCCGACCGACAACGGCATCTCCCGCCTCGTCGGCGATCATGTCGAGCCGGTACTGACCGATCGCCGCCTGCGCTGGCCCGATACCTTCTCGGAAGGGCCAGATGGCCGCATCTACGTGACCGCGAGCCACATCCAGGACACGAATTGGTTCAAGCCCGGCGCGCCGGCGTCGATCGTCACCCAGCTCTTCTCCTTCGCGCCTGCGGGGTGACGATCTGGCTGTCCGGTATCCAGCCACGGTAACGCGATCGGCCCGGTGCCGATCGCCCCACCCCCGGCCCATTCACAGATCATAGCTGGGGATGTCGTCCTCCAGCGGAGAAGAGGGGTAGACGACCGGCATGTCGCCGAAATGCCGCTTCACGATGCGATCGCGCCGGTCCATGACATCCTCGTCCGGATCGATCTCATCGGCTTAGTATATGCCACCTCGAAGGTGTTGCCCTGATGAAATATGCGATTTCCGCCCAGCGGTTTTACCCAGATCCTTGAAGACCGGTTGCCCAGTTACGTTGCGATCGAATTGGGCGTATAGTAGCGTTGGCTCCGACGGATAGTGATCGTCGGCCATCAGCAACCCGCCGATCCCAGCCAGCAGCTTTTCCGATTCCGTTTCTGCCATGGCGCTTCTCCGATCGTTCATTGGAAAATTGTTGGCTTTTCTCTTTGCAAATTGTCCGCCGCACATTGATCGTCGACGGCGGAATGGAGTGGCCGCTGAATTGCGGAACGATTTTCACCGCCACCGCCCGTCCGGCACGCTTGTCCCGCGCCCATTCGTTCTCGAGCAGACGGTAGCTGCCCCGGTTGAATTCGCATCTGTGCGAAATGGTTGAAGGCTAGGTGGGACCGTTGAAGCGCGCCGCGACGTAATGACCACCGTCGTCGCTCGCCCTGCGTTCCGCCCCACCTGCCTGCCGCTGTGACGTACGAGACCGCGATGGCGTGTCGGCAATCGTCAACATGCCGGAAACATGCCGCGTTCGTTCTCGCGTGTCGATTTGATAGGTGTAGCCGTTTCGAACGACCGTACGAAATCGCTCGCTTTGCGCGCTTGCAGATCGTGGCGATGCCGTGCCCGTCGCGCCGGAGCGATCCGCAGACCCGATGACGATCCCCGAACCGAGTGAGGAGGCCGGAAGACGTCTTGGCTCGGATGGACCCCATGTTCCCGATGCCCCCGCGCCACCAAAGCTACCGCCGCCACCTCCGGTAAACTCGCCACCGGTCCATGTGCCTCGGTCGCACCGCCGCAACCAACCTTTCCGCCACCACCGCCGGAGAACCCGCCGCCCCACTGCCGCCCAGTATCTACGAAAGTGAACCGTCCGGTTTCGGGATCATGCCATCGATTGAACTTGAGTTCGATCCCATCGGCACTTCTTGGCGATGACAGCCTGCCGCTTCGCAGCCATATCGAGAAGGCACGCCGCCGTTCGTCGTCTGACATGCCGATTATCTGCCGCCCGGCTGCCCACGCGGCGAGAACATCCGAGCAACATTCTCCAACATGTCAAGCCGGAGCCGGCTAGGGCGGCCCGTTCGGCACCTAAGTGATGGTGCCCGGATTTATCCGCAATAAGACTCGCTTGCACGAGTATGGTGCCCAGAAGAGGACTCGAACCTCCACGACCTTGCGATCGCCAGCACCTGAAGCTGGTGCGTCTACCAATTCCGCCATCTGGGCACGGGGTAGGCCGGCGCCTCTAGGGGACGGTCGGCGGCCTTGTCAACTGGGCGCTTGCTGGGGCAAGGGCGATCGCGAGACGAGCGAGGGCAGGACGGGCATGAACGACAGGCTGGTGACGCTGATCGGCGGCGGGGGATTTCTCGGCCGCTACGTGGCGCAGGGGCTGCTGGCGGCGGGCGCGCGCGTGCGGATCGCGCAGCGCGATCCGCGGCAGGCGTATTTTCTGCGGCCGCAGGGCGGGCTGGGGCAGACGCAGTTCGTCGCGATCGACGTGAACCGTCCCGAAACGGTCGCGCGCGCGGTCGAGGGGTCCGATTCGGTGGTGAACCTCGTCGGCATCCTCGGCGGCAATTTCGACCGGATCCATGTCGCCGGCGCGCGGCATGTCGCCGAGGCGGCGCGCGCGGCGGGCGTCGAGTCGCTGATCCACGTCTCCGCGATCGGCGCGGATGCACGCAGCCCGTCGGCTTACGGCCGGTCGAAGGGCGAGGGCGAGGCTGCGGTGCGTGCCGCCTTCGCCGATGCCACGATCATGCGCCCTTCGGTGGTGTTCGGCCCCGAAGATGCGTTCGTGAACCGATTCGCGGGCATGATCGCGAAGCTGCCCGTGGTGCCGGTGATCCGCGCCACCGCGAAGTTCCAGCCGGTGTTCGTCGGCGATGTCGGCGTCGCCATCGCCAACGCCGCCACCGCGCCGCAGGGCACGATGGGCAACACCTATGAGCTGGGCGGACCCGACATACTCGCGATGGGCGCGCTGGTGCGCTGGATCGCCGGCGCGCTTCACCGCGACGTGGCGATCGTCGACGTGCCCGATCTCGTCGGCTCGGCGATCGCACGCGCCGGCATGCTGCCCGGCGCGCCGATCACCTGGGATCAATGGCTGATGCTCCAGCACGACAATGTCGTGTCCGACGGGATGCCGGGGCTGGCCGCGCTGGGCGTCGTGCCCACGCCGCTCGCGTCCGTCGCCCCCGACTGGCTGGTGCGCTTCCGCCGCCAGGGCCGGTTCAACCGCCGCGTCGAGGATCTCGCCGCCTGATCGCTTCGTCCTGAAGGCCCTTCCCGGAGAATCGCGTGACCGACCTGCTGACCGTCATCCTCCTCGGGATCGTGGAGGGCGTGACGGAGTTCCTGCCCGTCTCCTCGACCGGGCATCTGATCCTTGCCACGCGGCTGCTCGGCTATGACGCGGAGCCGTGGAAGGTGTTCAACGTCGTCATCCAGCTCGGCGCCATCCTCGCGATCGTGGTGCTGTACTGGCGCACCTTCTGGGCGGTGCTGATGGGGTTGGCGCGCCGCGAGCCCGCCTCGATCCGCTTCGTGCGCAACCTGCTGGTGGCGTTTCTGCCCGCGGCGGTGATCGGGCTGGCGCTGCACAAGCGGATCGAGGCCCTGCTCGGCAATGCGGACGTCGTTGCAATCGCGCTGATCGTCGGCGGGTTCGCGATCCTGGCGGTCGAGCGGTTCGCGCCGCCGGGAAGAATCTCGGGCGTGGCGGAAATTCCGCTCGGCAAGGTCGTCGGGATCGGCTTTCTCCAGTGCCTCGCGATGGTGCCGGGCGTCAGCCGCTCGGGCGCGACGATCCTCGGCGCGCTGGCATTGGGGGTCGAACGGCGCACCGCGGCCGAGTTCAGCTTCTTCCTCGCCATCCCGACGATGCTGGGCGCGAGCGCGCTCGAACTGTTCAAGGATCGCCACGTGCTGGCAGGCGGGCAGGGCGTGGGGCTGGCGGCGATCGCGATCGGTGCGGCGGTGGCGTTCGTCGTCGCGCTGCTCGTGGTGCGCTGGTTCGTGGGGATCGTCACGAAACATGGCTTCGTGCCGTTCGCGATCTACCGGATCCTTGCCGGTGGTGGTGCGCTGGTGTGGCTCTTGACACGTTAGGGCCACGGCGGACCCTGTTCTTCGGATAGCGGTCGTTTTTGGCACGGCTATCGAAAAACTGGCGCCAATTATGGCAGTATTGCTGCCTATACTAGCAATTCGTGCGTGACTCCGGAGTAAAACGCAACTAATGGCCATGGCGGAGGTCCGTCATGGCGAACGATCGAATGCTGCAATTTGTCGAGCGTGAGCAGGCCTATCCCGGCAAACGGGCTGCTGGCGACCGCGCCGCCGATTTCCGCGAGATCGCGGATCGCTACGCGGTGCCCTCGGCGGAGGATCAGGCCGGGCGCTGCTCGCAATGCGGCGTGCCCTATTGCTCGGTGCATTGTCCGCTGCACAATCACATCCCCGATTGGCTGCGCCTGACCGCCGAGGGGCGGCTGCGTGAAGCCTATGAGCTGAGCAACGCGACGTCGACCATGCCCGAGATCTGCGGCCGGATCTGCCCGCAGGACCGGCTGTGCGAGGGCAATTGCGTGATCGAATTCTCAGGGCATGGCGCAGTGACGATCGGCTCGGTCGAGAAGTTCATCACCGATACGGCGTGGGAAGAGGGCTGGGTCGAGCCGCTCGTGCCCGGCCGGCCGCGCGGTCAGTCGGTGGGTGTGATCGGCGCCGGGCCCGCCGGGCTGACAGCGGCGGAATATCTGCGCGCGGCCGGCTATGACGTGCACGTCTATGACCGGTACGACCGCGCGGGTGGTCTGCTCACCTATGGGATTCCTGGCTTCAAGCTGGAAAAGCCCGTCGTGACGCGGCGCATCGACCGGCTGAAGGCCGGCGGGATCGTCTTCCATCACGGCTTCGCGGTGGGCGAGGATGCGGGTCTCGACGAATTGCGCGCGCGCCACGATGCCATCCTGATCGCGACGGGCGTCTACCGCGCCCGTGCGGTGGACGTGAGCGGCGCAGACTCGGCCGGCGTGGTCGCGGCGCTCGATTATCTGGTCGCGTCGAACCGGAAGGGCTTCGGCGATGCGGTGCCCGCCTTCGACGACGGTTCGCTTGACGCCTATGGCCGCGACGTGATCGTGATCGGCGGCGGCGACACCGCGATGGATTGCGTACGCACCGCCAAGCGGCAGGGCGCGCGATCGGTGAAATGCCTCTACCGCCGCGACCGCGCCAACATGCCGGGCTCGCAGCGCGAGGTCGCCAATGCCGAAGACGAGGGCGTCGAATTCGTCTGGCTCTCCGCCCCCGCCGCCTTCGAGGGCGAGGGCGCGGTGTCGTCGGTGCGCGTCCGCCGCATGCGGCTCGGCGCGCCCGATGCGAGCGGCCGGCGCGCGCCCGAGCCCGATCCGGCGGGCGACGAGACGCTCCACGCCGATCTCGTCATCAAGGCGCTGGGCTTCGACGCGGAGGATCTGCCGACGCTGTTCGGCGCACCCGATCTGGGCGTGAGCCGCTGGGGCACCGTGCTGGTCGACGGCCGCACGCTGATGACGAGCCTCGACGGCGTGTTCGCCGCGGGCGACATCGTGCGCGGCGCGAGCCTGGTCGTGTGGGCGATCCGCGACGGCCGCGACGTGGCCGCGACGATGCAGGCCTGGCTTAAGACCAAGGCGGCGCGCGAACGGGTGGCGGCGTGAGGCTGAAGCAACGCGACATCGATGCCATCAAGCGGGCCACGTCCGAAACCTTCGGCGCGTCCGCGACCGTCCGGCTGGTCGGCAGCCGCGTACGCGACGATCTGCGCGGCGGCGATATCGATCTGCTCATCGAAGCCGACCGCGACGATCGGGCCGAGTGGCGGCGCGTCGGGGCCTATCGCGATGCATTGTTCCGCCACATCGACGAGCAGAAGGTCGATGTCGTGTTGATCGAGCGCGGCAGCACGCCGTCCGCGTTCGCGCGACTCGTCGCCCTGGATGCGGTGCCGCTGCCGTGACGGTCGAGGAGGTGATCCGGGCGTCGGTTGCGCGCTGCGACCGGATCGTTGCCGGCATCGAGGACGTGCGGCCCATCCTCGCCCCGATCCTGCCGGCGACGGATGATGATCTCAGCCAGTCGCCGCTGCTCGAGCGTATCGCGTCCATCGCGATGCTGAAGCGTTACGAGCAGTTGCAGGACATGCTGGGCGGTCTGTTCCGCGCGTATCTGAGCTGGGAGGCGGAGGATGTGCGCGCGACGACCAGACGCGATCAGGCGAGCCAGCTCGAGAAGATGGGGATCGTCGATGATGCCGACGAGTGGATCGACGCCGTCGAGCTGTGGAACCGCCCGGTCCGCGAATATCCGATCGCGGAAAGCGAACAGGTCGATCGGGTGAACGACACCTGGGCCGCGATGCAGCGGCTGACGACAACTTACGCGGTGCCGCGAACGCGCATCGCCGCTCGGGGATTGCTGCCATGACCGACGAACGCACCCGCCTTGCCGAACACGGCATGTATCGCCCCGACTATGAATCCGACGCGTGTGGCGTCGGCCTCGTCGCCGCGACCGACGGCAAGGCGTCGCGCCGCGTCGTGCAGTCCGCGATCGATGCGCTGAAGGCGGTGTGGCACCGCGGCGCGGTCGATGCCGACGGCAAGACGGGCGACGGCGCGGGGCTCCACGTCGATCTGCCGCATCGGTTCTTCGACGATGCGATCGCAGGGTCCGGCCATAAGGTGCGGCCGAACCGGCTGGCGGTCGGCATGATCTTCCTGCCGCGCACCGATCTGGGCGCGCAGGAATCCTGCCGCACGATCGTCGAATCGGCGATCATCGAGGCGGGCTACACCATCTATGGCTGGCGCCAGGTGCCGGTCGATGTGTCGGTGATCGGCATGAAGGGGCAGGCGACGCGTCCCGAGATCGAGCAGATCATGATTGCCGGCCCGCTGCCCGAGGATCAGGATGCGGGCGAATTCGAGAAGAATCTCTATCTCGTCCGCCGCCGCATCGAAAAGCGCGTCATCGCGGCGCAGTTGCAGGGCTTCTATATCTGCAGCCTGTCGTGCCGCTCGATCGTCTACAAGGGGCTGTTCCTCGCCGAATCGCTGTCGATCTTCTACCCCGACCTGACCGACCGGCGCTTCGAATCGCGTGTCGCGATCTTCCACCAGCGTTATTCGACCAACACCTTCCCGCAATGGTGGCTGGCGCAGCCGTTCCGCTGCCTGGCGCATAACGGCGAGATCAACACGATCCGCGGCAACAAGAACTGGATGCTCAGCCACGAGATCCGCATGGCGAGCCTCGCCTTCGGCGAGGATTCGGAGGACATCAAGCCGGTGATCCCGGCGGGCGCCTCCGACACCGCGGCGCTCGACGCGGTGTTCGAGGCGATCTGCCGGTCGGGCCGCGACGCCCCCACCGCCAAGCTGATGCTGGTGCCCGAAGCGCTGGACGAGCGCGGCGACACGCCCGACGCGCATGCCGCGATGTATCGTTATTATGCGAGCGTCATGGAGCCGTGGGATGGCCCCGCCGCGCTGGCCATGACCGATGGCCGCTGGGCGGTCGCGGGGATGGACCGCAACGCGCTGCGCCCGCTGCGCTACACCCGCACGTCGGATGGGCTGCTGATCGTCGGCTCCGAGAGCGGCATGGTGGTGGTCCCCGAAAGCACGATCGTCGCCAAGGGCCGGCTGGGGCCGGGGCAGATGATCGCGGTCGATCTCGACGAGGGCGTGGTGCTTGAGGATCGCGCCGTGAAGGACCGGATCGCGGGCGAGGCGGATTATGCCGCGATGACCGGTGCGTTCCTGACGATCGGCGATCTGCCGGCCAGCGACACCGTCATGCGCTATCCGCGCGCCGAACTGACGCGGCGGCAGGTCGCGGCGGGGCAGACCGTCGAAGACATGGAGCTGATCCTGTCGCCGATGATCGATGGCGCCAAGGAAGCGATCGGATCGATGGGCGACGACACGCCGCTCGCGGTCATTTCCGACAAGCCGCGGCTCATCAGCCAGTTCTTCCGCCAGAATTTCAGCCAGGTGACCAACCCGCCAATCGATTCGCTGCGGGAACGCCATGTGATGTCGCTGAAGACGCGGTTCGGCAATCTGGCCAACATCCTCGATACCGAGGATCGGCGCACGCGCGTGCTGGTGCTCGATTCGCCCGTGCTGACCTGTGCGGACTGGGATCGGCTGAAGGCGCATTTCGCCGGCAGCGCCGCGACGATCGACTGCACCTTCGATGCCGGGGGCGGCCCCGAACGGCTGCGCGCGGCGATCCAGCGGATTCGCAACGAGGCCGAACAGGCGGTGCGCCAGGGCAAGAGCGAATTGTTCCTCACCGACGAGCAGGTCTGCGAAGACCGGGTGGCGATCGCTGGCGTGCTCGCCGCGGCCGCGGTGCACACGCATCTCGTGCGGCGCGGCCTGCGGTCGTACGCCAGCATCAACGTGCGCAGCGCCGAATGCCTCGACACGCATTATTATGCGGTGCTGATCGGCGTGGGCGCGACGACGGTGAACGCCTATCTGGCCGAAGCCGCGATCGCGGACCGCCATGCGCGCGGGCTGTTCGGCGATCTGGCGTTCGACCAGTGCCTGGCACGGCACCGCACCGCGATCGAGGACGGGCTGCTCAAGATCATCTCGAAAATGGGCATCGCGGTGATCTCGTCCTACCGCGGCGGCTATAATTTCGAGGCGGTGGGGCTCAGCCGCGCGCTGGTGAACGATCTGTTCCCCGGCATGCCGGCCAAGATCAGCGGCGAGGGCTATGCCTCGCTCCATCTGAATGCCGCACTGCGCCACGAGGCGGCGTTCGACGCGGCGGTCGCGACGCTGCCGATCGGCGGCTTCTATCGCCAGCGGCACACCGGGGAGACGCACGCCTATTCCGCGCAACTGATGCACCTGCTGCAAAGCGCGGTGGCGACCGACAGCTATTCGCAATATCTGCAGTTCGCGCGCGGCGTGGCGGATATGCCGCCGGTCTATCTGCGCGACCTGCTACAGTTCAACTTTCCGGCCGAGGGCGTGCCCGTCGACCAGGTCGAGGCGATCACCGAAATCCGCAAGCGCTTCGTCACGCCCGGCATGTCGCTCGGCGCGCTGTCGCCCGAGGCGCACGAGACGCTGGCGATCGCCATGAACCGGATCGGCGCCAAGGCGGTGTCGGGCGAGGGCGGCGAGGACGTGCTGCGCTACAAGCCCTATGCCAACGGCGACAACGCCAATTCGGGCGTGAAGCAGATCGCCAGCGGGCGCTTCGGCGTCACCGCGGAATATCTGAACGCCTGCGAGGAGATCGAGATCAAGGTGGCGCAGGGCGCCAAGCCCGGCGAGGGCGGGCAGTTGCCCGGGTTCAAGGTGACCGAATTCATCGCGAAGTTGCGCCACGCAACTCCGGGCGTGACGCTCATCAGCCCGCCGCCGCATCACGACATCTATTCGATCGAGGATCTGGCGCAGCTCATCTATGATCTGAAGCAGATCAACCCGCGTGCGCGTGTGTGTGTGAAGCTCGTCAGCTCGGCGGGGATCGGCACCGTCGCGGCGGGCGTGGCCAAGGCGCATGCGGACGTGATCCTCGTCTCGGGCCATGTCGGCGGCACCGGGGCGTCGCCGCAGACCAGCATCAAATATGCCGGCACGCCGTGGGAAATGGGCCTCAGCGAGGTCAACCAGACGCTGACGCTCAACGGCCTGCGCGGTCGGATCCGGCTGCGCGCCGATGGCGGTCTGAAGACCGGGCGCGACATCGTGATCGCCGCGATCCTGGGTGCCGAGGAGTTCGGTATCGGCACGCTCTCGCTCGTTGCGATGGGCTGCATCATGGTGCGGCAATGCCATTCCAACACCTGCCCGGTGGGCGTGTGCGTGCAGGACGAGCGGCTGCGCGCCAAATTCACGGGCACGCCCGAAAAGGTCATCAACCTGATGACCTTCATCGCCGAGGAGGTGCGCGACATTCTCGCCCGGCTCGGCTTCCGCAGCCTGGACGAGGTGATCGGGCAGACGCAGTTGCTGCGCCAGGTAAGCCGCGGCGCCGAGCATCTCGACGATCTCGATCTGAATCCGATCCTCGCCAAGGTGGATGCCACGGACGCCGAACGGCGCTTCTCACTTGCGACCTTCCGCAATGCGGTGCCCGACAGCCTGGATGCGCAGATCATCAAGGACGCCGCCGCCGTGTTCAGCCGCGGCGAGAAGATGCAGCTCACCTATTCGGTGCGCAACACGCACCGGGCGGTCGGCACCAGCCTGTCGGGCGAGATCACGCGCACCTTCGGGATGAGCGCGCTCGCCGACGGGCACGTCACGGTGCGGCTGCGCGGCAGTGCGGGGCAGTCGCTCGGCGCGTTCCTGTGCAAGGGCGTGACGCTCGAGGTGTTCGGCGACGCCAACGACTATGTCGGCAAGGGGCTGTCGGGCGGCACCATCATCGTGCGGCCCGCGGTGTCGTCGCCGCTCGCCAGCCAGGACAACACGATTATCGGCAACACCGTGCTCTATGGCGCGACGAGCGGCCGGCTGTTCGCGGCGGGCCAGGCGGGCGAGCGGTTCGCGGTGCGCAATTCGGGCGCGACCGTGGTGGTCGAGGGCTGCGGCGCCAATGGCTGCGAATATATGACCGGCGGCATCGCCGTCGTGCTGGGGCAGGTCGGCACGAATTTCGGCGCTGGGATGACGGGCGGGATGGCAT
Organism: Sphingomonas sp. GC_Shp_6; assembly: GCF_026540835.1. Lineage (NCBI taxonomy): Bacteria > Pseudomonadati > Pseudomonadota > Alphaproteobacteria > Sphingomonadales > Sphingomonadaceae > Sphingomonas > Sphingomonas sp. GC_Shp_6. The sequence continues at coordinate 180,886 of NZ_JALNUO010000001.1, forward strand.
TCGTCTACGATCCGCACGGTGCGTTCGCGCGCCGCGCCAATCCCGAGGGAATCGTGTGGCAGCGCCTCGCATCGCTCCACTGGGCGAGCGTGCTGCAGGATCTGGTGCGCGAGCACGCGCGCGCCACGGACAGCAAATGGTCGCGCGGGCTGATCGAGGATTGGGACCGTGTCGCGGGTGATTTCTGGCAGGTGGTGCCAAAGGAAATGCTGACGCGGCTGGCGCATCCGCTGGATGACGCCGAGGCGCTCGTCGCGGCGGAGTAGCGCTTGGCATAGGCCGTCCGGCGGGCCTACACGGGCGGGATGTGGCAACTCTACCAATTCCCGCTCTGCCCGTTCAGCCGCAAGGTGCGTCTCCTGCTGGGGGAGAAGAGCGTCGGCTATGAATTGGTGCGCGAATCGCCCTGGGACCGGCGCGACGAATTTCTTGACATGAACCCCGCCGGGCAGACCCCGGTGATGACCGACGCGGCGCGCGGCCTGTTGCTGATCGATTCGATGGCGATCTGCGAATATCTCGAGGAGACGGTCGACAAGGCGGCGATGATCAACGGCCCCGCCGCCAACCGTGCCGAGATCCGCCGGCTCGTCACCTGGTTCGACACGCAATTCTACCGCGACGTCACCGGCCCGCTGCTCCACGAACGCATGGTGAAACGGCTCGCCCACCGCGCCGCGCCCGATGCCAAGGGGCTGCGCGAGGCGATGAAGGCGGCCGTCGGGCATCTCGATTACACCGATTATCTGCTCGATCACCGCAACTGGCTGGGCGGCGCGACGATGAGCCTCGCCGATCTGGCGGCGGCGGCGCAGATCTCGGTGGCGGATTATCTGGGCGGCATCGACTGGAAGAGCCACGAGCAGACCGCGCGCTGGTATCGCGGCTTCAAGAGTCGGCCAAGCTTCCGCCCGCTGTTGTCCGAACGGATGGAGCTGATCGGGCCGCCCGCCCATTACGACAATGTCGATTTCTGATGCACGTCGCGCATGATCCCGCCGCCCCGGCGGCCGATTTGATCGGCTTCGAGGATTTTCTGAAGGTCGACATCCGCGTCGGCACCGTGATCGCGGCCGAGCCCTTCGCCAAGGCGCGCAAGCCCGCGCTGATCCTGACGATCGATTTCGGCCCGACGGTGGGCGTGAAGCGATCGTCCGCGCAGATCGTGGAGCATCATCCGCCCGAGACGCTGATCGGGCGTCAGGTGGCGGCGGTCGTCAATTTTCCGCCGCGACAGATCGGGCCGATGATGTCCGAGGTGCTGACGCTCGGCTTCCCCGATGCCGCGGGCAAGGTGGTGCTGGTGACGCCCGCCGCGCCGGTGCCGAACGGCGGCCGGCTCTTCTGATCGCGCCAGCGCGGCGCGGTTTCTGCGTCAGGCGAGGCTTTTCGACGCCTGTTCGAACAGATCCTTCGACACGCCGGGTGCGGCGACGATCCGTTCCAGCTCGCCCCGCATCAGCGCCGCACGCCCGGCATCGAAGCGGCGCCAGCGCGCGAGCGGCGGCAGCAGCTTGGCGGCGGTCTGCGGGTTCAGCCGGTCGAGCGCCAGGATCTCGTCCGCAAGGAAGCGATAGCCCGAACCGTCGGCGGCGTTGAACGCGCGCTGGTTCGCGCCGAACGCGCCGATCAGCGCGCGCGCGCGATTGGGGTTGGCGAGCGTGAAATCGGGGTGCTCCGCCAGGGCGCGGACCACCGCCCCCGCATCGTCGCGCGGCGACAGCGCCTGCGTCTGGAACCATTTGTCCAGCACCAGCGGATTGTCGCGATAGCGGTTGTAGAAGATATCGAGCGCCGCCTCGCGCAGATCGGACGGGCCGGCGACGAGCGTGGTCAGCGCGCCCTGGCGATCGGTCATGTTGTCCGCCTGTTCGAACTGCGCGAAGGCGAGTGCCGCGCCGTCGCCCGCGCCGCTCGCCGCCAGATAGCCGAGCGCCACGCTGCGCAGCCGCCGCAGCCCCTTGTCCTCGGGCGTGTAGCGATAGGGGCGTTCCGTGGGCAGCGCATGCGCGCGGCGCCACGGCCCCTCCAGCGCGCGGCCGAGGTCGCGGCGCAGCGCCTCACGCGCGTGGAAGATCGCCTGCGGATCGACGGTCGCCATCTGGTCGCCGATGAAGCTTTCGGACGGCAGCATCACCGCCTCTGCGACGAACGCGCGGTCGAGGCCGGGGTCCGCCAGCGTATGCGCCACCGCATCGATCACCGGCTGGTGATTCGCCGCACGGCCGGCGGCCGACGTCACCAACGTATCGAGCATGAGCTGCTGCATCGCCTCGTAGCGCGCGAAGGGATCGTCGTCATGCGCGCCGAGAAAGGCGAGGTCCGCCTGGCTTCGATCGCTCTCGATCACGACGGGCGCCGAAAAGCCGCGGTTGATCGATAGCACCGCGCGCTCGGTCAGCCCCTCGAATGCTATCGCGGCGTGCGGCGAATCCAGCAGCACCAGCCGCTCGTCGATCAGCGCGCGTCCGCTTTCCGCGCCGAACAGCCGGATCTTCAGCGGCAGCACCATGGGCTGTTTGCGCTCCTGCCCCGGTGTCGGCGGCACATGTTGGGCGAGATGGAGCGTCGCCCGCTCCCCTTCCTGCACCAGGCTGGCGGAGACGCGCGGCGTGCCCGCCTGCGCATACCAGAGGCGGAACTGCGTGAGGTCGATCCCGCCTGCCTCCTCCATGCAGGCGACATAGTCCTCGCAGGTGGCGGCGGTGCCGTCGAACCGGTCGAAATACAGATCGGTCGCCGCGCGGAACTTCACTGGCCCCAGCATCGTCGCCATCATCCGAATAAGCTCGGCGCCCTTGTTGTAGATGGTAGCGGTGTAGAAGTTGCTGATCTCCTGATAGCTGTCGGGGCGCACCGGGTGCGCGAGCGGGCCGGCATCCTCCGGGAACTGCGCCGCGCGCAGGCCGCGCACATCCTCGATCCGCTTGACCGCGGGCGAGCCCTGGTCGGCGGAGAAGCCCTGGTCGCGATAGACGGTGAAGCCTTCCTTGAGGCTCAACTGGAACCAGTCGCGGCAGGTGATCCGGTTGCCCGACCAGTTATGGAAATACTCGTGCGCGACGACGGCGGCGATCGCGTCGTAATCATAATCGGTCGCGGTGTCGGGATCGGCGAGGATGTAGCGGCTGTTGAAGATGTTCAGCCCCTTGTTCTCCATCGCGCCGAAGTTGAAATCGTCCACGGCGACGATGTTGAACACGTCGAGATCATATTCGCGGCCATAGACGCGCTCGTCCCACGCCATCGCCAGTTTCAGCGCATCGAGCGCGTGCGCGGTCTTGGCCAGATCGGCGGCGCGCACCCAGATGCCGAGCCGCACGCGGCGGCCCGAGCGCGTGACGAATTCGGCGCGGTTCTCGGCGAGGTCGCCCGCGACGAGCGCGAAGAGGTAGCTCGGCTTGGGGAAGGGGTCGTGCCATTCCGCCCAGTGGCGGCCGTCTCCCGCATCGCCCTGCGCGACCGGGTCGCCGTTCGCGAGCAGCACCGGATAGCGCGCGGCATCGGCCGTCATCCGCACGGTGTAGACGCTCAGCACGTCGGGGCGATCGGGGAAGAAGGTGATCCGGCGAAAGCCCTCCGCCTCGCACTGGGTGCACAGGTTTCCGCCGCTGGCGTAGAGGCCCATCAACTGGGTGTTGCGATCGGGCGCGATGCGCACCTCGGTCTCGATGCGGTGCCGGTCGCCGGCGAGCGGGATCACGAGCTGGTCGCCCTCGATCCGCCAATCGTTCACCGCCACGCCGTCGACGCGGACGGCGAGTGGCTGCTGCCCGGCGCCGTCGAGGCGCAGCGGGGCGTCGTGCGCGCCGTTGCGCGTGACCGTCAGCGCGGCCGTGACGCGCGTGTTCGCCGCATCCAGGTCGAAGTCGAGCGCAACGGTCGGCACCAGCCATTCGGGCGGTCGGTAATCTTCACGCTGCGTGACGGCGGGCTGGGCGAAGTGGTGGCGGGCGTCGAGCATCGTCTCGATATAGGCCAAGCCCGTCGCGCCGCCAGCCAAAGCTTGCATGGAGATGTTCGCGTGAACAAACGCCCGGGATCGCGCACGGCGGAAAACCGGCTAAGGATTGAGCCATGATCCATCTGTTCGTCTTCGGCATGGGATATAGCGCACGCCGCATCGCCGATCGCGTCGCCGCGCAGGGCGGATCCGTCGGCGGCACGACGCGGAGCGGCGGAGCCGGGCTGCTCCGCTTCGACGACGATGCCGCGGTTTTCGGCGAACTCGCGCGGGCGACTCACATTCTCTCCTCGGTTCCCCCCGACGGCAACACCGATCCCGTGCTGGCGCGCTACGGCGATGCAATCGCGCGGAGCGGCGCGTGGCTGGGCTATCTGTCGTCCACCGGCGTCTATGGCGATGCGGGCGGCGCGTGGGTGGACGAGACGGCACCGCTTGGCGGCCGGCGTCCGGCGCGAACCGCGGCGGATGCGGCATGGTGCGCAATCGACGCACACGTGTTCCGCCTGCCCGGCATCTATGGCCCCGGCCGGTCCGCGCTGGAGCGCGTCGCGGCGGGCACCGCGCACCGCGTCGGCCTGCCCGAACAGGTCTTCAGCCGCATCCATGTCGACGATCTGGCAAGCGGCGTGGTGGCGGGGTTCGCGGCGCCCCCCGGCGCCTATAATCTGGCGGACGACCGGCCGTCTTCGCAGGACGACGTCATGGTCTTCGCCGCGCGCCTGCTGGGATTGCCGCCGCCGCCGGTGGTGGCGCTGGAGACGCTGTCGCCGATGGCGCGCGGCTTCTACCGCGAGAATCGGCGGGTGGCGGCGGGCAAGGCGAAGCGCGTGCTCGGCTGGGCGCCGCGTTATCCCGATTACCGTGCCGGCCTGCGCGCCCTGAGCGCGATCACGAGCCCGATCGCCGCGAGCACCGCGCCACCCACCGCGAGCGGCGACCAGCGATAGCCCTCGAAGAGGGTGGAGAGCAGCATCGCGATCACGGGCACGATCACGCCCGAATAGGCCGCCTTGGCCGGCCCGATCGCGCGCAGCACCTGGAAATAGAGCGTGAAGGCGACCGCCGATCCGAACAGCCCGAGATAGAGGATGCCGGCGAAATAGCCGAGACGCAGCTCGATCACCGGCGGCCCGGTCAGCGCATAGGCGACGCCGGCATCGAGCGCCGCACCGATCAGCATCGCCACCGCCAGCATCGCCGCCATGGGGTAACGCTTTGCGGTCTGGGTCGCCTGCATCACATTGGCGGTGGAGGCCGCGGCAATCCCGCACAGGGTGAGGCCGATGCCGGTGAGCGCCGCGCCGGGCCCGGCGGTCGCGGATCGGGCCTCATGGACGAACAGCAGCGCCACGCCGCCCATCGCCACCGCGGAGCCGACGATCAGCTGCCGCCCCATGCGCTGCCCGAGAAACACGCGCGCCAGCACCGCATTGGGCACCAGCAGCAGCGCATAGACGAGCGCCACCAGGCCCGAGGTGATGAACGCCTCCGCGCGGTAGACGAAGTTGAAGTTGAGGCAGAACTGGCTGACGCCCAGGAGCACTGCGAAGCCCCATCCGCGCGCATCGAAGCCGAGCCGCTCGCGCCGCGCCAGCGCAACCGCCGCCATCGCGAGACCGCCGACGAGGAAGCGATAGCTGACCGACCAGCTCGGCGGCACCACCGCGATCTGGTCGCGGATCACGAGCCAGGTCGATCCCCAGATCAGCGTGACGATGCCGAACGGGATCAGGATCGCCGCCTGCGCGGAACGGGGCGGCGGCGAACCGCTCACAGCGCGCCGATCGCCTCGGCCAGCGCCGCCACCGCGTCCACCGGGCTGTCCCAGGCGGTGACGAGCCGGATCTCGCCCGGCGCCCAATCGTAGAAATCGAAGCCTTTCGCCCGCAACGCCGCGGCCTCGGCGGGGGTGGCGCGCAGGAACAGCTCGTTTGCCTGCACCGGATGGACGAGCCGGCCGCCCGCCTGCGCTCCCAGCGTAGCCGCGCGCGCATTGGCGGCACGGCCATTCTCGATCCACAGATCGTCGTCGAGCATCGCGAGGATCTGCGCCGCCAGATAGCGGCCCTTGGACAGCAGCAGCCCCGCCCGCTTGCGCCGCCGCAGCGTTGCATCGGCGAGGTCGGTGCGGAAGAACACCAGCGCCTCCGCGCTCATCGCGCCGTTCTTGACGAAGCCGAAGCTCAGCACATCGACGCCCGCGCGCCACGTCACCTCGGCGGGCGTGCAGCCGGCGCTGGCGACGGCGTTGGCGAATCGCGCGCCGTCCATGTGCAGCCCCAGCCCGCGCGACTTGGCCAGCGCGCCGATCGCGGCGACCTCGTCGGGATCGTAGACGAGGCCATATTCGGTGGCGTTGGTGATCGAGATCGCGTGCGGCTGGACGCGGTGCACGTCGTCGGCCACCGCATCGATCACTGCCGCGATCCCGTCGGGCGTCAGCTTCGCGCCATCGCCCTCGGCCAGCATCAGCTTGGCGCCGTGGGTATAGAATTCGGGCGCGCCGCCCTCGTCGTTCTGGATATGCGCGTCGCGGTGGCACACCACGCCGCCATAAGGCGGGCACAAAGCGGCAAGCGCGAGGCAATTGGCGGCCGTGCCGGTCGGCACCCACAGCACGCGCACCGCGGTCTCGAACGTCTCCGACAGGCGGCCGTCGAGCGCCTTGCTCCACTGATCGCCGTCATAGGCGGTGTCGAGCGTGTTCGCGGCGGCGATGGCGTCCATCACGTGCGGGTGAACGGCGGCGGCGTTGTCGGAAAAGAAGCGCATGGCCGGATGCGTAGAGAGGCGGAGGGGGCGCCGTCAACGCGCGTCGGTGGGCTTCACTCGCGGTCGGGCGGTCCGTCCTCCGGGCGGCGATCCTCGGGCGGGGGTCCTTCGCGGTCGCGGTCCCGTTCGCGCCCACGGCCCAGCGTGATGCTGCCGTCATTGCCCAGATGCAGATCGAGGCCGAGGCCCTGCACCGCACCGGCGATACTGCCCGCGGCATTGTCGACATCGGTCTGGATCGAATCGGGGTCGACCGCCTCGTCGTCCACGGTCGGCGGCGGCGCGGCGGGCGCGAGGTTCAGCGCCTGCGTCATGAAGTCGCGCCACACGCGGGCGGGCACGCCGCCGCCCGACAGCCCGGGATTGGCGCTGTTGTCGTCGTTGCCGACCCACACGCCGACGACGAGCCCCTGCGCGAAGCCCATGAACAGCGCGTCCTTGCTGTCCGACGTGGTGCCGGTCTTGCCGAACGCGTCGACCGCAATGTTCGCCTGCCGCCCGGTGCCGTTGCGGATCGAGGCGGCCAGCAGGTCGAGCATCTCGGTATGGATGGTGTCGGGCATCGTCGTCGCGCCGCCGGTGAGCGACTGATACCAGCTCTTCTGCCGCACATCCTCCAGCCCGCGCGGCTGCACCGGATAATGGCCCGCCTCGACCGCGGCATAGGCGGCGGTGAGCTCGAGCAGCGAGACGGTCGAGGTGCCGAGCCCGATCGTCGCCTCGTTGGCGATCGGCGTCGAGATGCCGAGATCGCGCGCTGCCTTGATGACGGCCTTCACGCCCACCTGCTGCGTCAGCCGCGCGGCGGCCACGTTGGACGAGCGAGCGAACGCCTGTCGCAGCGTGATCCGCCCCTGATACCGGCCATCGGCGTTGCGCGGCTTCCAGTCGCCGATCGTGACGGGTTCGTCGAGCACGGTCGAATCCGGCGTCATCCCCGCGCGCATCGCCGCCAGATAGACGAACAGCTTGAAGGTGGAGCCGGGCTGGCGCCGCGCCTGGGTGGCGCGGTTGAACGGGCTGGCGGCGTAATTCTTGCCGCCCACCATCGCCACCACCTCGCCATCGGGCTTCATCGCCACCAGCGCGATCTGCGCCTGGCGCAGCCCGGCGCGCTTCACCGCGCGCTCGGCGTCGCGTTGCAGCCGGGGATCGAGCGTGGTGCGCACCGTCGCCTCGGTCTTGATCTCCCCCGCCTGGTCGCGCGCTTCGGGCAGCACCCAGTCGGCGAAATACGTGCCGCTCGGCAGTTGCTGCGGCCCCTGCGCCAGCACGCGCTGCGGCTGCACGTCCGCGGCCTGCGCCGGGGTGAGGAAACCGGCGGCCACCATCGCCTGTACCACCACCATCTCGCGGTCGCGCGCGCCCTCCAGATTGCTCGTGGGGGCAAGGCGCGAAGGCGCCTTCACCAGCCCGGCGAGCATCGCCGCTTGGCCGATGTTGAGCGTGGCCGGCGTCCGCCCGAAATAATGTTTCGCCGCGGCCGACAGGCCATAGACGTTGTCGCCGAAATACACGTTCGACAGATAGCGCGACAGGATCTCGTTCTTCGACAGCCAAGCCTCGAGCCACAACGCGATCATCGCCTCGCGGATCTTGCGCCCCGCGGTGCGGTCCGAATCGAGGAACGCGTTCTTGGCGAGCTGCTGCGTGATCGTGCTGCCGCCCTCGCGCACGCTGCCGCCGCGCAGATTGTGCCAGCCCGCGCGCGCCACGCCGCGCGGGTCGATCCCCCAATGCGAATAGAAGCGGCGGTCCTCGATCGCCAGGAACGCCTGCGTCACATGCTTGGGTAGCGTTGCCGCATCGACCCGGGGCCCCAGGATCGCACCGCGCCGCGCGATCGGCGTATGGTCGTCGTTCGCCAGCAGCGTGATCGACGGCGGCGTCGGCGGCTGGAGCGATTTGGACAGCGGTGCGGTGATCGCCAGCCACAGGCAGGCGATCACCAGCAGCAGGATCAGCCCGCCCAGCCCGCGCATGAACCACCGCCACCGGCTCGTCCGCCGCGGCGCGGGGGTTCCGTCATCGGTCGGAAAGCGGGCGAGCTGATCGTCCCAGCCCTCGAACCGGTCGTCCAGATCGGGGGGCGGCATCCGCGTATATCCGTGATCGGCCATCGCGCTGTATTACCGATCTACGACAGTCGCCGCAACGCCGATGATGCGGCTCAGTGGATCAGGAACTGCGCGGCGAGCAGCGCCAGCCCGAGCGCACCGACCGTGGCGGCCAGGATCACGAACAGCGGCCGGGGCCCCGCTTCGAGCAGTTGCGCCAGCGGCGAGCGGATCGCGGTGGCGGTGACGGCGGTGGCGAGCAGCCCGGTCGCGGTCCGCTCCGCGCCGCTCGCGATCACCGGCGGGATCACGCCCAGCGAATTGATGCCGGCCAGCACGAAGAAGCCGATCACGAACCAGGGCAGCCCCGGTCCGCGCGCGCCGCCCTCGCCGCGCGGCAGGAACAGCGCCACCACTGCGAGCACGGGGGCGAGCAGCGCCACGCGCGTGAGCTTCACGATCGCCGCGATCTCGCCTGCGCCCTTGGAATAGGAATAGCCCGCGCCCAGCGCCTGCGCGACGTCGTGGATCGACGCGCCGAGCAGGAACCCGGCGCGCAGGTCGCTCATCCCCAGCGCGTGGCCGATCAGCGGATAGAGCACCATCGCGGTGGCGCTCATCGCCGAGATGCCGACGAGGACGAGCGTCAGCTGCGCCTGGCCCGCGCGCTTCTCGCCCAGCGTCGTCGCCAGCGCCATCGCCGCCGATGCGCCGCAGATCGCCACCGCGCCGCCCGCCAGCGTGCCGAAGGCGGGTCCGAGCCCCAGCCGCCGCGCGACGAGGATGCCGATTCCCATCGTCGCCGCTACGATCGCGACCACCGCGAGCAGCGCCACCGGGCCCAGCGCGGCGATCTGCCCGAAGGTGATCCGCACGCCTACCAGCACGATGCCCCAGCGCAGCAGCGTGCGCGAAGCGAGCGCGAGGCCCGGCGTCAGCCGCGCATCCGCCGACAGGAAGTTCAGCCCCAGCCCGATCAGCAGCGCCATCAGCGTCAGTGGCGCGCCGTAATGATCCGACAGGAACCCCGCGGCCAGCGTGCCGAGCGCGGCGATCGCGACGCCCGGCAGATAGCCACGCCAGGTGGCTTTGGGGCTGGGTTCGATGTCGCCGTAGAGGTCGGCGGCCATCGGCAGGGTGCGGGGTGTGGTCATGGCCCGCTGTACGGGGGCGGCGACGCTTGCGCCACACCCCTCCTATGCGGGCGTGGCGCCGATCACTCCTGCCGCAACGTCACGTCGTCGCTGGCGATCACATGTGCGATCGCCGGCAGGATGTTGTCGATCGCGAACCGGTGCAGCGCTTCGCTGCGCGAGGTGCACGCATCCTCGGCGATCACCACGTTGTAGCCGAGTTCCCAGGCGCTGCGGGCGGTCGACTCCACGCCGAAATTGGTCGCGACGCCCGCCAGCACGATCGTCGTCACCCCGCGCCGGCGCAGCTGGAGATCGAGATCGGTGCCGATGAACGCGCCCCAATGATGCTTCAGGACGACGATGTCGCCGGGCTCGCGCAAGCCTGCGGTCAGGTCGCTCCAGTCGGCGGGGAAGCCGCCGGCCGGCGCGGCCATCGGCTTGTCCGCCTCGGCGCTCGGCCGCTCGCCCTCGCCGAAGCGGACATGGACGAGCACCACGGGCGAACCCGCCGCCCGGAACCGCGCCGCGAGGTCCTTCGAGCGTTCGACCACCAGATTCGCGGGATAGGGCGCGAGGTCCATGGCGAGGATGCCGTTCTGCAGATCGATCAGGACGAGCGCGGTGGTGGCGGGGTCGAGCGTCTTCATGGGGCCTATCTCCGTGGGATCGGAGGCGCAAACGGGCGGCGGGCCGCGCGCGTTCCCGCCATCCCGTCATCCGCGACGCTTCGCCCGGCCGCCGCCGCCGCCTATTCGGCCAGACCGCGTTCCAAGAACCGCTCCGCCACGCTGCAATGCATCGCGATCCCGCGTGCCATCACCCCCTCGGCGATCGTCATCCGCGTGTTGTGCAGCGGCGGGTTGGTCGCGGGGTCGCTGCCCTCGGGCGCGGTGCCGATGAACGCCATCGCGCCGGGTATCTCGCGCAGCACATAGGAGAAATCCTCGCCGCCCATCATCGGCGCGGGCATCGTCGCATAGCCGCCCGCGCCGCCGATCGCGGTGGCGCAGGCGGTCATCAGCGCGGTCGCGCGCGCGTCGTTGGCGGTGACCGGATAGCCTTCCTCGATCCGCGCCTCGCCGGTCAGGCCGTGCGCGGCGGCGACATTCTCGACGATGCGGAGGAACGCCGCGCGCATCAACCGCCGCGTCGGTTCGGACAGGGTGCGCAACGTGCCGAGCATCGTCACCGTGTCGGGCACCACGTTGTGCGCGAAGCCGCCCTCGATTTTGGTGATCGACAGCACCGCCGGATCGGCCACCGGCACCTGCCGCGCGAGGAAGGTCTGGAGCGCGCCGACGATCTCGCACGCGACCGGGATCGGATCGAGGCATTCGTGCGGCATGGCGGCATGGCCGCCGCGCCCGCGGATCGTGGCATGCAGCGTGTCGGTCGACGCCAGCAGCGCGCCCGCGCGGCTGACGACCGCGCCCGCGGCGATGTTGGGCGAGATGTGCAGCGCGAACGCCGCCTCGGGCCGCGGCTCGGCCAGCAGGCCGTCGGCGATCATGTGGCGTGCGCCGTGATGGCCCTCCTCGCCCGGCTGGAACATGAAGACGATCGTGCCGGTCAGCTGCTCGCGCCGCGCGCACAGCGCCTTGGCCGCGCCCACCAGCATCGCGGTATGCGCGTCATGGCCGCACGCGTGCATCGCACCCGGCGTGCGCGAGGCGAAGGGCAGGCCCGTCTCTTCGGTGAGCGGCAGCGCGTCCATGTCGCCGCGCAGCAGCACCGTGCGGCCGTTGCTGCCCGACCCGGCTGCGTCGTCGCTGCCGCCGCCGCGCAGGATCGCGACGAAGCCCGTGGTGGACGGCCCCTCGCGGATCTCCAGCGGCAGCCCGGCGAGCGCGGCCTTCGCCTTTTCCGTGGTGCGCGGGCAGTGCAGCCCCACTTCGGGGTCGGCGTGGATCGCGCGGCGCAGTGCGATCGTGTCGGCCAGTTCGGCCTCTCCCGCGGCGATCCAGTCGGTGGCGAGACGTGCGTCCATGATTCCGGTTCCTTGGGTAAACCGTCAATGTGGACCCGCAGCCGCCCGATTGCCAGCGATGCGCGATTGGGCTTTAACCCCGCCCCATGAAGATACTGCTCGCCACCAGCCTGGCCGCACTGGCGTTCGCCGCCACGCCCGCGTCCGCCCGCCCGCTCACCATCGCCGACGTCACGATGCTGTCGCGCGTTTCCTCGCCCGCCGTGTCGAAGGACGGGCATTGGCTGGTGTGGCAACAGCGCGAAACCGATCTGGCCGCCGACAAGGGCCGCTACGATCTCTGGCGGCTCGACCTGACGCGCAAGGGCGCCAAGCCCGAGCCGCTCGCCGCCGAGGCCGACGTCAACGAGACGAGCCCGCAATTCTCCAACGACGGGACAACCGTCTATTTCCAGAGCGACAAGGGCGGCGACGATGCGGTCTGGGCGATTCCCGTCACCGGCGGCGGCGCGCGCAAGCTGACCGGCTTTCAGGGCGGGTTCGGCGGCTTCAAGGTCGCGCCGACCGGCGACCGGCTGCTGATCTGGGCGGACCGCAAGCCCGGCGCGCCGAGCCTTGCGCCCGCGGTGACGAAGAAGGACCCCCAAGCCGGTCAGGCGCGGACCTATGACCAGCTCTTCGTGCGCCACTGGGACACATGGGCGGACGGCACCCGGTCGCAGCTCTTCGTGCTGCCGCTCGGCCGCGACGGAGCGCCCGGCGACGGGGTCGCGATCGAACACGGGTTGATCGGCGACACGCCGTCGCGGCCCAATGGCGGCGGCGAGGAGGTGGCGTGGAGCGCGGACGGCCGCACCGTCTATTTCGCGCTGCGCGAGGCGGGGCGGATCGAGGCGCTCTCGACCAATCTCGACATCTTCGCCGCGCCCGCCGACGGATCCGCCGCGCCGGTGAACCTCACCGCGGCCAACCAGGCGACCGACACGCTGCCGACCGTCTCGCCCGACGGCCGCACGCTCGCCTATGTCGCGATGAAGCGGCCGGGGTTCGAGGCGGACCGGCAGGTGCTGATGCTGCGCGATCTGGCGAGCGGCCGGGTGCGCGCGCTGACCGAAGGCTGGGATCGCTCGATCGGATCGATCGCGTGGAGCCCCGATTCCCGGCGGATCTACGTCACCGCCGAGGACGTTCAGGACAATCCGCTCTGGTCGGTCGATCCCGCCAGCGGCGCCGTGACGCGGCTGACGGGGGCGGGCAATATCGCCGCTGCGGTGCCGACGCCGCGCGGGGTGCTGGTCGCGATCGACAGCCTCGTCGCGCCCGACGATTTCTACATGGTGGAGGGCAAGCGCGCGCCGCGGCGGCTGACCGCGGTGAACGCGACCAGGCTCGCCGGGATCGATCTGCCCAGCGTGACGCGCTTCAGCTTCAAGGGCGCGAAGGGCGACACCGTCTGGGGCTATGCGGTCCGGCCGCACGGCTCTCCGGCCAAGGTGCCGATCGCGTTCATGGTGCATGGCGGGCCGCAGGGGTCGAGCAACGACAGCTGGTCCTATCGCTGGAACCCCGCGGTGTTCGCGGGCGCCGGCTACGGACTGGTGGCGATCGATTTTCACGGGTCGACCGGTTACGGCCAGGCCTTCACCGATGCGATCAGCAACGATTGGGGCGGCGCGCCGCTCGAGGATCTGAAGGCCGGGCTGAAGGCGGCGACCGACCGGTTCGGCTGGCTCGATGCGGACGATGCCTGTGCGCTGGGCGCGTCCTATGGCGGCTATATGATGAACTGGATCGAGGGCAATTGGCCCGATCGGTTCAAGTGCATCGTCCAGCATGACGGCGTGTTCGACGCGCGCGCCATGGCCTATGAGACGGACGAACTGTGGTTCGACGAATGGGAGCATGGCGGGAAGGCCTATTATCAGGACCCGCAGGCGTTCGAACGCTACAACCCGGTGAACTATGTCGCGCAGTGGAAGACGCCGATGCTCGTCATCACCGGCGAGAAGGATTTCCGCATTCCCTACACGCAGGGGCTGGCGGCGTTCACCGCGCTCCAGCGGCGCGGCATTCCGTCGCGGCTGGTGGTGAACCCCAACGAGAATCACTGGGTGTTGAAGCCGCTGAACAGCCGCCAATGGTATGGCGAGGTGCTCGGCTGGATGGATCGCTGGACCGCGAAGAAGTAGCGCGGCGCGACTTTCTCTCGTTCCCTGGCCTTCGTCGGGGAACGGGGATCACCCCTGCATCAGATGGTGCAGCACGATTCCGCTCGTCGTCGCGACGTTGAGCGAGTCGAAACCCGGCGCCATCGGGATCCGCACCCCCGTCGCGCGCGCGACGATCGTGTCGGGCAGGCCCGGCCCCTCCGCCCCGAACAGCGCCGCCATGCGCGCGCCCGGTACGATCTCGGCGAGGGTGTGCGCGCCGGTGAGGCTCAGCGCCAGCACGGTGAAGCCATGCGCCTGGAGTTGCCCGACCATGTCCTCGCCGCGCGCCAGCCTGGCGAACGGCACGGTGAGTGCGGCGCCCACCGAAACGCGGATCGCCTTGCGGTAGAGCGGGTCGCAGCAATCCGCATCGAGCAGCACCGCATCCGCACCGAACGCGGCGGCGTTGCGGAAGATGCCGCCCATATTGTCGTGATTGGCGATTGCGGACAGCGCCACCACGCGGGCGCGTTCGGGCAGTCCGGCCAGCAGCGCGTCCGCATCCGGCGCCACGATCCGCCGTCCGATGGCAAGGATGCCGCGGTGGAGCGGAAAGCCCGCGATCGCATCGAGCACCGGCTGTTCGGCGGCATAGACCGGCACGGCGTCGGGCACGTCCGCGAGCAGGTCGCCAAGGCCCGCGATCCGGTGCGCGGCGATCAGCAGCGACTGGGCGGCGAAGCGCGGTGAGGCGAGCAGCATCGCCAGCACCACGCGGCCCTCCGCCACGAACAGCCCTTCGCGGCCGACCAGATCGCGCTCGCGAATGTCGCGGTACGCGGCGATCCGCGGGTCGGCGGGATCAGCGACCGGGTGGATCATAGGTCGCGCCGACATGGGCCTGCCCGCGCGCCTCGGCGAGCCGGGCCTGGCGGTGGCGCTCGGCATAGCCCGCGCGGGCCGCATCGTCGCGCGTGCCGTGGCAGGCCGGGCAGGCGACGCCGTCCTCGTAGAGCGGCGAGGCGCGATCCTCGGGCGATACCGGCATCCGGCAGCCGCGGCACAGGACGTGCGTGCCGGCGGCGAGCCCGTGGCCGACCGCGACTCGCTCGTCGAACACGAAACACTCGCCCGCCCAGCGGCTTTCGGCGGGCGGCACGGTTTCGAGATAGTTCAGGATGCCGCCATCAAGGTGGAACACGTCCGCCACGCCTTCGCGCTTCAGCAGCGCCGTCGCCTTTTCGCAGCGGATGCCGCCGGTGCAGAACATGGCGACCTTGCGCCCCGCCCATTCGTCGCGATGCGCGCGGAACCAGGCGGGAAAGTCGCGGAAGCTGTCGGTGCCCGGATCGACCGCGCCCGCGAAGCTGCCGATTTTCACCTCATAGGCGTTGCGGGTATCGATCAGCACGGTGTCGGGATCGGCGATCAGCGCGTTCCAGTCTGCGGGGGCGACATAGGTGCCGGCCTCGTCCAGCGGATCGACCGCCTCGCCCATCGTGACGATCTCGGCCTTCATCCGCACCTTCAGCCGGTGGAAGGGCATCGCTGCGGCATCGGCATATTTGGGCGTCAGCGCGGCGCAGCCGGGCAGGGTGCGCAGATGCGCGACCACCGCCGCGATCGCATCGGGCGCGCCGGCGATCGTTCCGTTCAGCCCCTCGCCCGCGAGCAGCAGCGTGCCGCGCACGCCGTGCGCGCGGCACAGCGCTTCGATCGGCGCACGGAGCGCCTCGGGATCGGGAAAGCGCGCGAACCGGTAGAGGGCGGCGACGCGGATCGGCTGGTCGGACATCCGCGCGCGCTTACCGCAAGCGGTGTCAGGGGTCGAGATCAGCGCCGGCCATGCCGCTTTTCCAGCGCGGTGCCCGCCAGATTCTGCGCGCGGCCGATATGGCGGATGCGGACGCGCGCGAAGCCCGCGGCCTCCGCGCGGAACGCGTCGCGCTCGGCGGCGAGCGCCGCGCTGCGGCACGGCGCGCCGTTCGCCTGCGCCACGACGCGCGCCGAATCGCCGACGAGCACGATATCGGTCGCACCCAAGTCGCGCGCCACGCGGAGCGCATGACGCGCGGCGCGCCACTCCGCCTGGTCGTTGCTGCCGATACCGATCCCGGTGGCGTGATGCACGATCCCCCGCGCCACGACCGCGGTTTCCATCGGGCCGGGATTGGGCCGGCAGCCGCCATCGAAGAAGAGCTTGAGCATGGGGCGTCGTAGCATTTCCCTCTAACATAACAGCTCCCCGGCCTTCGCCGGGGAACGATGGTGCGGATGAACCTCCTCGCGCCCCTCCCTGATCGTGCGCGAATCGGCTAGGGCGCGGCATGGAGTATGACGCGATCATCCTGGGGGCGGGGGCCGCCGGCCTCATGTGCGCCGCGGTCGCGGGCCAGCGGGGGCGGCGCGTGCTGCTGGTCGACCATGCCGATCGGCCGGGCAAGAAGATCCTGATCTCGGGCGGCGGCCGGTGCAACTTCACCAATCTGGGCACCGCGGCGGACCGCTATCTTTCCGCCAACCCGCATTTCGCCAAATCCGCGCTCGGCCGCTACACCGCGGCGGACTTCCTAACGCTCGTCGAAAGCCACGGCATCGCCTGGCATGAAAAGACGCTCGGGCAGCTCTTTTGCGACGGCTCCGCCAAACAGATCGTCGCCATGCTGGAGGACGAATGCGCCAAGGGCGGGGTGACGCTCGCGCTCGGCCACCCGGTCACGAACGTCGCGCACGCCGATGGCCGTTACCGCGTGACGATCGGCGATCGCAGCCATGACGCGTCCGCGCTGGTGATCGCGACCGGCGGCCCATCAATCCCGAAAATGGGCGCGACCGGCTTCGCCTATGATCTTGCACGCCAGTTCGGGCTGAAGCTGGTCGAGCCGCGCCCCGCGCTCGTGCCGCTGACGTTGGGGCAGGACGAGGCGCTGTTCCGCGAATTGTCGGGCGTGTCGGCCGACGTGGTCGCCGGATGCGGCAAAACGCGGTTCCGCGAGGCGGCGCTGTTCACGCATCGCGGGTTGTCGGGGCCCGCCATCCTCCAGATCTCGTCCTATTGGCGCCACGGCCAGCCGGTCGCGATCGACTTCCTGCCGGGGCGCGATCCCGACTGGCTCGTCGCCGCCAAGCGCGAGCAACCGCGCGCCACGTTGCGCAAGCTGCTCGGCGGCGCGCTGTCGGCGCGGCTGGCCGAGACGCTCGCCGATCGGATCGGGCTGGACGGCCCGCTGGCCGGCGCGACCGACCGCCGCCTGGCCGAGGCGGGGCGCGCGCTGGCGGCGTGGCGGTTCGCGCCGAACGGCACCGAAGGCTATGCCAAGGCGGAGGTGACGATCGGCGGGATTTCGACCGCGGAGCTGTCGTCGCAAACAATGGAAGCCAAACGCGTGCAAAACCTGTATGCGGTCGGCGAAGCGGTCGATGTCACGGGATGGCTCGGCGGCTACAACTTCCAATGGGCATGGGCGAGCGGATGGGCCGCGGGCCGGGCCCTTTGACTTGTGCACGCCTTGCCCGTGGTGGCGGCGCGCCCCATCTTGGACCCGATCATGCCTTTCTCGAAACTCCCCGCGCTCCTGTCGGACGCGCTCACCGCGCGTGGCTATGAAGCACCCACCCCCGTCCAGGCCGCCGTCCTCGAACCCGAGGCGCATGGCCGCGACCTGATCGTCTCGGCGCAGACCGGTTCGGGCAAGACCGTCGCCTTCGGTCTCGCCATGGCGGACCAGCTCATCGGCGATAACGGCCTGCCGCCGCCCGCCAAGCCGCTCGCGCTCGTCATCGCGCCGACGCGCGAACTGGCGCTCCAGGTCAGCCGCGAGCTGATGTGGCTCTATGGCAAGGCGGGTGCGCGCATCTCCACCTGCGTCGGCGGCATGGATGCCTCCAAGGAGCGCCGTTCGCTCGGCCACGGCGCGCATATCGTCGTCGGCACGCCTGGCCGCCTGCGCGATCACCTGGAGCGCGGCGCGCTCGACCTGTCGTCGCTGCGCGTCGCGGTGCTCGACGAAGCGGACGAGATGCTCGACATGGGCTTTCGCGAGGATCTGGAGCAGATTCTCGACGGCACGCCCGATCAGCGCCGCACGCTGCTGTTCTCGGCGACGATGCCGCGGCCGATCGTGGCGCTCGCCAAGCGGTACCAGCGCGACGCGCTGCGGATCTCGACGGTGGGCGAGGATCGCGGGCATGGCGACATCACCTATCAGGCGGTGACCGTCAGCCCGTCCGAGATCGAGCATGCGGTCATCAACCTGCTGCGCTTCCACGAGGCGGAAACGGCGATGCTGTTCTGCGCCACGCGCGACAATGTCCGCCACCTTCACGCCAGCCTGCTGGAGCGCGGGTTCGCCGCGGTCGCGCTGTC
Organism: Sphingomonas sp. GC_Shp_6; assembly: GCF_026540835.1. NCBI lineage: Bacteria > Pseudomonadati > Pseudomonadota > Alphaproteobacteria > Sphingomonadales > Sphingomonadaceae > Sphingomonas > Sphingomonas sp. GC_Shp_6. Next base: position 199,261 of record NZ_JALNUO010000001.1, read on the forward strand.
GGGCGAGCATTCGCAGTCCGAGCGCAACCAGGCGCTCCAGGCGCTGCGCGACCAGCGTGCGCGGGTGTGCGTCGCGACCGACGTGGCGGCACGCGGTATCGATCTGCCGACGCTCAGCCTCGTCGTCCATGTCGAGCTGCCGCGCGATGCCGAGGCGCTGCAACACCGTTCGGGCCGCACCGGTCGCGCGGGCAAGAAGGGCACCGCCGTGCTGATCGTGCCCTATCCCAAGCGCCGCCGCGTCGAGGGCATGTTGCGCGGCGCGCGGATCAACGCCGAGTGGATCGACGCGCCGACCGCCGACGACATCCGCGCGAAGGATCGTGACCGCCTGATCGAGACGCTGCTCGCGCCCGTCGAGATCGACGACGAGGATCGCGCGCTGGCCGAACGCCTGCTCGCCGAGCGCACGCCCGAAGAGATCGCCGCCGCTTTGGTGCAGGCGCATCGTGCCAAGCTGCCCGCCGCCGAAGAGCTGATGGAGGCGGGCGCCCCGCGCCAGAGCGATCGCAACGAGGGGCCGCGCGCCGGATTCGAGGACACCGTCTGGTTCCGGATGGACGTCGGCCGCCGGCACAATGCCGATCCGCGCTGGCTGCTGCCGCTGATCTGCCGCCGCGGGCACATCACCAAGAACGAGATCGGCGCGATCCGCATCGGCCCGAACGAAACCGCGTTCGAGATCCCGCGGATGGTGGCGGCCAAGTTCGCCGATGCGGTGAAGCGCACCGCCAAGAGCAATGCCGACGACGAGAGCGGCGTGCAGTTCCTCCCCGCCGATGGCGATCCCGGCCATGCCGCGAGCGGCCCGCGCCGCAACCCCCGCCAGTCGAACGCCGCCCCGGTGCGGCACAAGCCGCGCGCGTATCAGGGCAAGCCGGCGCGGTGAACCTGCGCATCCTGGTCGACGCGGACGCCTGTCCGGTGAAGGACGAGGTGTACAAGGTGGCGTGGCGGCACGGCGTGGCCGTCACGATCGTGAGCAACCAGCGGATCCGGATCCCCGACCATCCTCTGGTGTCGCGCGTCGTGGTGAGCGACGCGTTCGACGCCGCGGACGACTGGATCGCCGAGACGGTCGACCGGGATGCGGTGGTCGTAACCGCCGATATCCTGCTCGCCGACCGCTGCCTGAAGGCGGGCGCGCAGGTGCTCGGCCCCAATGGCAAGCCGTTCACGACCAGCTCGATCGGCGGTGCAATCGCCACGCGCGCGATCATGGCGGATCTGCGCGCGGGCGGCGACGCGATCGGCGGCCCGGCGCCGTTCGCCGCCGCGGACCGGTCGCGCTTTCTCTCCGCGCTCGATGCCGCGCTCGTCCGGATGAAGCGTCGCCCGGCATAATCCTGCGACAATTGGCGGCTAGCGGCGGCACGGCACCGGATCGATTTCGTTCGCGGAGGATCGGGCCGCGCGGGTGAAGGGGTGAACATGCGTTTCGAAATCGGGTTGATCGCGGCGCTGGGCGTCGCGCCGGGCATCGCCGCCGCGCAGGACGTGCCGGCGGCGCAGGCCGGTGCGCCCAAGACCACATCGCCCACCCGCGCCACGCCCGCCGACGAGGCGACGGACGAGCCCGACATCATCGTCCGCGGCACGCGCACGCCGCCCGGATCGGTGATCGGCGACATCACCCCCGATCAGGTGCTCGGGCCCGCCGACATCCGCTCCTATGGCGTGAGCACCATCGCGGACCTGCTGAACGAGCTGTCGCCGCAGACGACCAGCGGCCGCGGCAGCGGAGCGCCCGTCGTGCTGCTCAACGGCCGCCGCATTTCGAGCTTCGCCGAGATCCGCGACATCCCGACCGAGGCGATCGCCCGCGCGGAGATCCTGCCCGAGGAGGTCGCGCTGAAATATGGCTATCGCGCCGACCAGAAGGTGGTGAACATCGTGCTGCGCCGCCGCTTCCGCGCGGCCACGCCCGAACTGAACGACACGCTCGCCACCGCCGGGGGCCGCAACACGCCGCAGGGGCAGATCGACCTGCTTCAGATCGCGCGCGACAAGCGGTTGAACCTGCACGTCAATTATACGGAGAGTTCGGCGCTGACCGAGGCCGAGCGCGCTATCGCGCCCGTCGCCGGCACCACGTTCGACGGCGTCGACCAGCGCCCCTATCGCACGCTGCTACCCTCGGCGCGCGACTTCAGCACCAATGCGGTCCTCGCGCGCAACATTTTCGGCACGATCGGCGCGACGCTCAACGCCCGGATCGAGGCGACGCAAGGGGTCGGCGATTTCGGCCTGCCGACCGTCGCGCTCACCGTGCCCGCCACGAGCCCGTTCGCGGCGGCGGGCACCGGCACCGTGGTGCGGACGCTCGGCACCGATCCGCTGACGCAGACGAACGAGGCCATCACCTATCACGCCGGCACGACGTTCAACGGCGATCTCGGCCATTGGCGCTGGTCGCTCACGGGCAATTACGACCGGGTCGACAGCAAGACCTTCACCGCCACCGGATTCGATGCCAGCGCCTATCAGGCGCGGCTGAACGCGGGCGATCCGACCGCCAATCCGCGCGGACCGCTGAACGTCGGCGACTTCGATGCGCTCGGCGTGAACAGCGCGCGCTCCACTTCCAATGTCGGCGGCGCCGATGCGCTGTTCAACGGCACGCTGTTCGATCTGCCAGCGGGCGCGATCGGCACCAGCGTGCGCGTCGGCGCGTCGGCGAGCGATTTCACCAGCCGCTCCTATCGCTCAGGCCTGACGCAGAGCGGCGACGTGTCGCGCGACATCGTCAACGGCCAGGTGAACATCGACGTGCCGATCACCAGCCGGTCGAAGAATTTCCTGTCGGCGGTCGGCAATCTGTCGGCCAACTTCAACCTGGCGGAGGACCATCTCTCCGATTTCGGCACGCTCCAGACGCTTGGCTATGGCGCGAACTGGTCGCCGATCGAGGCGCTGCGCTTCCTCGTCTCGCACACCGATCAGGACGAGGCGCCGACCGCGGCGCAGCTCGGCAACCCGCAGGTGACGACGCCCAATGTCCGCGTATTCGACTATATCGCCGGTACCACCGCGACCGTCACGACGCTGACCGGCGGCAACCCGAATCTCGTCGCGGACGATCGCCACGTCACCAAGATCTCGATGACGCTGAAGCCGTGGAAGGCGAAGGACCTGACGCTCACCGCGGATTATGTGGCGAGCCGGATCGAGAATCCGATCGCCTCCTTCCCGAGCGCCACCGCAGCGATCGAGGCGGCGTTCCCCGGCCGCTTCACGCGCGACGCCGACGGGCAGTTGCTCCGCGTCGATTCGCGCCCGATCAACTTCGCCGAAAGCCGCAGCTCGCAACTGCGCTGGGGAATCAACTTCTCGCACCCGCTCAAATCCAAGATCCAGAAGGAGATCGCGGCGTTCCGCGCCGGGCTCGGCCCGAATCCCTTTGCGGGGCTGAACTTTCCCGGACGGCCGGGCGAGCGCGGGCCGGGCGGCGAGGGGCCGCCTCCCGGTGGCGGGCCGGGCGGAGCCCCGGGCGGCGGTGGGCCCGGTGGTGGTGGTCCCGGCGGCGGCGGCGGGCGCGGCTTCGGTGGTGGCGGCGGCGGTCCCGGTGGCCGTGGCGGGCAGGGCGGTGGGCGGATCCAGTTCGCGGTCTATCACACCTGGCACTTCACCGATCGCGTGCTCGTGCAGCAGGGCGGCCCGTCGCTCGATCTGCTGAACGGCGACACCGTCGGATCGGGCGGCGGCCAGGCGCGCCACGAGGTGGAAGGCCAGGCCGGGATCACCAACAACGGGCTGGGGGCGCGGCTGTCGGTCAACTACGCCAGCGGCACGCGCGTGAACGGCGGCACGACGGCCGCGCCGGAGACGCTGAACTTCGGCGGGCTCGCCACCGCCAATCTGCGCCTGTTCGCCGATCTGGGACAGCGGCTCGATCTGCTGAAGGCGCACCCCTGGGTGCGTGGCATGCGGCTCAGCCTGTCGGTCGAAAACATCCTCGACAGCCGCCAGCGCGTGACCGACGCGACGGGGGCGACGCCGGTCAGCTATCAGCCCGACTATCTCGATCCGCTCGGCCGCACCGTGCGCTTCACGATTCGCAAGCTGTTCTTCTAGAGGCCGATCGTCCTGGCCAGCCAGCGCGCGGCCGCTTCCGGGCTCTGCTTGTCGGAGTCGCGGTCGACGCGGTAGTTCGCCGCGCGCATCGCCGCCACCGGCACGCGCCCGACGAGCGGGCGCAGCGTCGCCAGCAGCCGAGCATCATGCGCATGCGCGGGTGCGACGAGCAGGATCGCGTCATAGCCGGGGATCGCGCGTGCGGGATCGCTCAGGACGCGCAGGTGATCGGCGGCGATCCGCCCGTCGGAGGAAAAGGCCGAGATCGCATCCGCCCGGCCGCTCTCCAGCGCGCGGTACATGAAGGTGGGGCTGTACGGCGTCGTCGCGGCGAACCGCATCGGATAGGCGCGCTTCACCGCCGCCCATTCGGGCCGGTCGAGAAATTCGAGATCGGAGCCGAGCCGCAGCGCGGGCGAGGCGCGCGCCAGATCGGCGAGCGTCGCGATCCCCCGCGCCCGCGCATCCTCCTCGCGCATCGCAAAGGCATAGGCGTTCTCGAAACCGAGCGGCCCGACGAGCGCGACGCCGTGCGCGCGCGCCGCCCAGTCGCGGATCGCTGCCACCATCGCGGCATGATCGGGCACGTCGGTGCGCTTCATCTCCGCGGTCCAGATCGTGCCCGCATAATCGACATACACGTCGACCGCACCGCTCGCGACCGCGCCGAAGATCACTGCCGAGCCCAGGCCGTCGCGATAAGTGACATGGTAGCCCGCGCGCGTGAGCCGGTCGCCGATCAGGCGCGACAGAATATATTGCTCCGAGAAGTTCTTGGCGCCCACCACGATGTCGCGCGATCCGGCACGGTGCGCCCAGAGCGGCGCGGTCGACAGCAGCGCGCCGCCGAGGAGCGCCGCCACGCCGGCGACGATCATCCAGCGCCGCCGCTCCGTCAGCCCGCGCTCGATCAGCCCGATCAGCAGATCGACCGCGAGCGCGAGCGCCGCGGAGGCGACGCAGCCGGCCAGCACCAGCGCCCAGGCCTGGGTCTGGAGCCCCGCGAAGATCAGGTCGCCGAGACTCGCATAGCCGACCGTGGTCGACAGCGTGGCGGCGCCGATCGTCCACACCGCGGCGGTGCGGATGCCCGCGATCAGCACGGGGGCGACGAGCGGCGCCTCGACCAGGCGCAGTTTCTGCGCGGGCGTCATCCCCACCGCATCCGCCGCGGCGATCACCGCGGGATCGAGCCCGTGCAGCCCCGCGACCGCGTTGCGCAGGATCGGGAGCAAGGCATAGAGCGTCAGCGCGATCAGCGACGGCAGAAAGCCGAGCGCGGGGATGCCGCCGCCCACCAGCGACGAGAGGATCAGCAGCAGCGGATAGAAAAGCGCCAGCAGCGCGAGGCTGGGGATGGTCTGGACGAGGCTGGCAAAGCCCAGCGCGACCCGCGCGACCGCGGGCCGCCGCGCCGACCACATACCCAGCGGCAGGCTGATGACGATGCCGAGCAGCAGCGCGCTGCCGGCGAGCAGCACATGCCCGGCGAGCAACGGCGGCACGCGCGCCATGGCATCCCAGAACGCGCTCACGGCGTGCGCTCCCGCAGCCGTTCCGCCTGGTCGCGCGGCACCGCGACGAGCGCCTGCGCCGCATCCCCGCCCCGGCCCGACAGAAGCGCGGCCGGCGTTTCATCGGCGACGATCCGCCCGGCCTTCATCACCAGCACGCGGTCGGCGAGCAGCAGCGCCTCCGCCATGTCGTGCGTGACGAGGATGGTGGTGAGCCCCAGCCGGTCGTGCAGCGCGCGGATCGACCGGCCGAGCGCGTCGCGCGTCACCGGATCGAGCGCGCCGAACGCTTCGTCGAGCAGCAGCAGCCGGCCGCCCGGCGCCAGCGCGCGCGCGATGCCCACCCGCTGGCGCTGGCCGCCCGAAAGCTGGCCGGGCATGCGCCCGGCGAGCGCGGGGGGCAGCTCGACCTGTTCGAGCAGCGCTTCCACCGGCGCGTCGGCACGGCCGGCGATGCGCAGGCCGATCGCCACATTCTCGGCGACCGTCATATGCGGGAACAGGCCGATCTCCTGAAAGACATAGCCGATCCGCCGGCGCAGCGCCGGCGCGGGGCCGGCGGCGACATCGACCCCGTCGATCGTCACGCGGCCCGCGCTCGGCACGACCAGCCGGTTGATCGTCTTCAGCAGCGTCGATTTTCCCGATCCCGACGTGCCGACCAGCGCGACGAACGTGCCGCCGGCGATCGCCAGCGACACGCCATCGACCGCGGGCGCGCCCTCGCCGAAGCGTTTCGTCACGCCGTCGAAGGCGATCGCGGGGCCTTGCGGGTCTGCCATCGCCCGAAAGCATGGGCGATGGCCGAGGGCTGGTCAAACCGGTAACTCAGCGCGCGGCGGGCACCGCCGTTGCGACAGGCGTCACCGAGGGTGCGGCGACCGCTGCGGGCGGCGGGGGCGGCGGCGCGGCGCGGTCGTCGGGGCCGGGGCCGTGATCCGGGCCGTCGCCATGGGGACCGTGGCGGCCATGCGGCCCGCCGAGCGGCTCCAGCGCGGTCACCTTGCCATCGGGGCCGACGAGGAAGGCGGCATGGAGGAAGCCGCGATCGAACCGGCCCTGCACGGTCACCGCCTCGCTCGGGCGGATGAGCCCGCCGTCTTCGCCCTGGCGGCCGGTATCGACCAGCGCGCGGCCGGTGGAATCGGCCATCACGAACTTGTTGCCGAAGACCTCGACGACGCGGCCGCGGATGGTGACGATGCCGTCGTCGCTGAGCGAGCGGATCGCGACCGGGGTGGCGGGCGCCATGGTGACGCTGGGCCGCGTCGCCTCGACCGCGAGCGCACCGGCGCCGCCGCCGAGGACGAGCATGCCGGCCGCGACCGCGGCGATCGTGCCGCGGCGGCCGAGGCGATGGCTGATGGAGCGGGGGCTGATGGAGCGGGGGCGGATGGAGCGGGGGGGGATGGAGCGGGACGAATCGGTCATGATGGTTACTCCTCGAGTTGACGATGCCCTTCTATCGCTGCCATCCCGACCCCCACTGAACCGCGCCGTTCAGCTTCGGTTTGGTCGGGGGCGATAGCGGTCGGGGCAGGAGGACGGCCATGCGCATCTTGGTGGTGGAGGACGATGCCGCGCTCGGCGACGGGCTCGCGCGGGCGCTGCGGGCGCAGAATTTCGCGGTCGACGTCGCCACGGACGGCGAGGATGGCGCGCATCTGGGCGAAACCGAGCGCTACGACGCCGCGGTGCTCGACATCGGCCTGCCCAAGCGCGACGGGATCGCGGTGCTGCGCGGCTGGCGCGCGGCTGGGCGCGATCTGCCGGTGCTGATCCTGACCGCGCGCGACGGCTGGTCGGAAAAGGTCGAGGGCTTCAAGGCGGGGGCCGACGATTACCTCACCAAGCCGTTCCGCATCGAGGAGGTGGTGATGCGGCTGCGCGCGCTGGTGCGCCGCGCGGCAGGCCATGCATCGGCCAGAGTCGTTTGCGGTCCGCTCGCGTTCGATGCGCAACTCGGCACGTTCGAGCTGGACGGGCTGCCGCTGAAGCTCACCGCCTTCGAATGGCGCGTGCTGTCGCAACTGATGCTGCGCCGCGAGGTGGTGGTGGAGCGCGCCGACCTGATCGAGCGCGTCTACGAAGGCGATGCGGACGTCGATTCCAATTCGATCGAGGTGATCGTCGGCCGCCTGCGCCGCAAGATCGGCGCGACGCTGATCGAGACGGTGCGTGGGCGCGGCTACCGCCTCACCGCGGACGGCCGGGCGTGAGGATCTGGGCGTGAGAATCTGGGCGTGAGAATCTGGGCGTGAGGACCTGGGCGTGAGGATCGTGCCGCGGTCGCTGTACGGCCGGCTGCTGGGCATTTCCGCGATCACGACGCTGATCGCGCTGGCCTTTGCGGGCGTGGCGATCGGGCGCGTGCTCGAACGGTTCGTGGTGCGCGGGCTCGACCAGCAGCTCGATGCCGAGACCGGGATGCTCGCGCGCGCGGTGCGCCCCGACGGCGTGCTGATGCCCGGTCGGATCGTCGACCTGCCGGCCTTCGCCGATGCCGAGCCGGGCTGGGGCTGGCGCGTCGATTCGCCCATGCGCCACTGGGTGCGCGGCGATGCGGCGGATGTGCCGCCCGCGCAAGCGCCGGACGGCCCGGGGCCCCGGCGACATGGCGGTCCGCATCCCGGCGAGGCGCGGGCGCTGGGGGGCGAGCGCGTCCATCTGCGTAGCGTGACGGTCGCGACTGGCGCCGGACCGGTGACGATCGCCGCCAATGCCCCGGCCCGGATCGCGTTGGCGCCCTTGTACGAGGCGCTGGTCCCGCTGCTCACGTCGCTGGCGGTGCTGGGGCTGGGGCTGGCGGCCGCGACCGCGCTCCAGTTGCGGCTGGGGCTGCGCCCGCTGCGCCGGCTCGCCGGTTCGCTGGGCGCGGTGCGCGCGGGGCGGGCGCGGCACATCCCCGCGGACCAGCCCGCCGAGATCGCACCGCTCGCCGCCGAGCTCAATGCGCTGATCGACCAGAATAGCGAGCGGCTCGACCATGCCCGGCGTCATGTCGCCAATCTCGCCCACGGCCTGAAGACGCCGCTTGCCGCGCTGGGGCTGGCACTGGCCGAGGAGGGGCGCGATCCCGACGGTACGCTCGGGCGGATGGTCGCGCGCATCGACGCGCAGGTTCGCCATCATCTCGGCCGCGCCCGTGCGGCCGCGCCCGGCGGCGGGCAGCGCGTGCGCACCCCGCTGGGGCCCGCCGTCGCGGATCTGGCGGCGGTGCTGGCGCGCATCCATGCCGATCGCGCGGTGACGGCGACGATCGCGGTAGCGGACGATCTGACGGTCGCGGTGGACCGGCAGGATCTGGACGAGATGCTCGGCAATCTGCTCGACAATGCCTGGCGCCACGCGCGCGGCGCGGTGCGGATCGCGGCGGTGCGCGCGGGTGCCGTCATGGTGCTGGCGATCGAGGACGACGGCGCGGGGCTCGATCAGGGCGCGCGCGTCGAGGCGCTGGTGCCCGGCCGCCGGTTGGACGAGCGCGGCGACGGGCATGGCTTCGGCCTGCCGATCGCGGTGGAGCTGGCCGAACTGAACGGCGGCACGCTCACGCTCGAACCCGCGGCCGGACTCGGCGGATTGCGCGTCGTGCTGACGCTGCCCGCCTGACCCTCGACAGCGCGGCCGGCCCCGCGCATGCTGCGCGCAAAGAGGAGAGATCATGGCGAACGAACGGGCGATCTTCATCACCGGCGGCGCATCGGGAATCGGGCGGGCCACCGCGCAACTGTTCGCCGGCCGCGGCTGGCGCGTCGCGCTCGCCGATGTGAACCCGGCGATGCTCGTCGAAACCGCCGCGACGATCCCCCGGGGCCTTGCGACCACCTATGTGATGGACGTGCGCGACCGCGATGCCTGGGTCGAGGCGCTGGACGCGTTCACGGCGATGACGGGGCGGCTCGACGTGCTGTTCAACAATGCCGGCATCGGCCTCGGCGGGCCGCTCGCCGAGGCGCCGTTCGACGCGATCGACCGGGTCGTCGCGATCAACTTCATGGGCGTGCTGAACGGCGCGCGGATCGGCCATGCGTATCTGGCGCGGACGCCGGGCTCGTGCCTGCTCAACACCGCATCGGCGTCGGCGATCTATGGCTCGGCCGGGCTCGCCACCTATTCCGCCACCAAATTCGCGGTGCGCGCGCTGACCGAGGCGCTGGACGGAGAATGGGCCGCGGACGGGATCAAGGTGCGCGGGCTGGTGCCCGCCTTTATCGACACGCCGCTGATCGACGCGCCGCCCGAAGGCTCGAACCGCTCGATCCGCACCGTGGTGAGCGATGCCGGCATGGAGATCACCCCGGTCGAGCGGGTGGCGCAGGCCGCGTGGGACGCGGTCCACGGCGATCGGCTGCAGACGCTGGTCGGCCGCACCGCCCACCGGCTGGCGTTCGCCGCGCGCTGGATGCCCGGATCGCTGCGCAAGCGCATGCGCCAGCGGCGGCGCTAGCGGTCGAGGATCGCGTCGATCGCGGTCGCCATCTCGATGTCGCGCGGCGACAGGCCGCCGGCATCGTGCGTCGTCAGCAGGATGGCCACGCGGTTCCACACGTTCGTCCATTCCGGGTGATGGTCGGCCTTTTCCGCGATCAGCGCGACGCGCGCCATGAAGCCGAACGCCTCGGCGAAATCGGCGAAGACCACGTCGCGCGTGATCGCGTCGCGCGCCTCGTCATAATCCCAGTCGGGCAGTCCATCGAGCGCCTCGGCCCGTTCCGTCTCGTTCAGCGCCTCGATCACCGTTCGCCTCCCCTCGCTCGCCCGCTTGCCGTGGCCGCGACGCCACGGGTATGGCGGCGGGGATGGCGGGGCAAGCGACTTTCACCGATCGGCACGGCGCGCTGGCCCTGACGGGCGTCGCCTGCACGCGGGGCGGCCGGATGCTGTTCGAAGGGCTCGACCTCGCGCTCGGCGCAGGCCAGGCGGTGCTGGTGACCGGCCCCAACGGTGCGGGCAAATCGAGCCTGTTGCGGATCGTGGCGGGTCTGCTCGCGCCATCGCACGGGCAGGCGCGATGCGAGGGCGGCGTCGCGTTGCTGGACGAACGCCATGCGCTCGATCCCGAACGGCGGCTGTGCGACGCATTGGGATTCTGGGCGCGGCTCGATGCCGGGGAGGCCGCACTGGCGGCGCTGGCGCTCGATCGTCTGGCCGCGGTGCCGGTGCGGCTGCTTTCGACCGGCCAGCGCCGTCGTGCCACGCTCGCGCGCATCGTCGCCGGCGACGCGTGGCTGTGGCTGCTCGACGAACCCGCGAACGGCCTCGATGCGCCCGGGCTGGCGCTCGTCGAGGCGCTGATCGCGGGCCATCGCGCGGCGGGCGGTGCCGTCATGGTGGCGACGCACCTGCCGATGGCGCTGCCCGGCGCGACGGCGGTGCGGCTCGGATGAGGGCGTTCGCCACGCTCGTCGGGCGCGACCTGCGCCACGCCTGGGCCGGCGGCGGGGCGGGCTGGCCGATCGCCTTCTTCCTGCTCGTCGCGATCCTGTTCCCCTTCGCAGTCGGGCCGGACACGGCGTTGCTCGCGCGGGTCGGCGGCGGCGTGATCTGGGCGGCGGCGCTGCTCGCGGCGCTGCTTCCCGTGGACCGCCTTTTCGCGCCGGACCTGGAAGCGGGGGTGATCGACCAGTTCGCGGTGCGCGGGATCGCGCTCGCGCTCGTCGCCGCTGCGCGCACGCTGGCGCATTGGCTGAGCTTCGGGCCGCCCTTGATGCTGGCGGCGGTGATCGCGGCGGGGTTGCTGGGGCTGCCGGGCGCGACGCTCGCGCGCGTCGAGCTCGGGCTGGCGATCGGGACGCCCGGCCTCGCCGCGCTGGCGGTGGCGACGGGCGCGCTGGTGGCTGGCCTGCGTCCGGCGGGGGCGGTGGCCGGGCTGGTGATGCTGCCGCTCGCGGTGCCTTTGCTGATCTTCGGCGCGGGGGCGATCGATGGCGGGGCGGGCGCGATCAAGCTGCTCGCCGCGGTGTCGCTGCTGCTGCTGGCGGGTGGCCCCTTCGTGGCGGCGGCGGCGCTGCGGGCGGGGATGGACTAGCCTGCCCGCGGCACGGCGTCTTGGTCGTTCACGCCGTGGATCGCCTCCAGCACGTCGTCGGTGCGCGCCGGATCGCCGATCGCGAGCACATGGCCCGCGCTCGCCGCGGTCAGCGGATCGCCGTTCCAGTCGCACATCCGCCCGCCCGCGCCCTCGACCACGGGCACCAGCGCGGCGAAATCATAGAGTTGCAGGCCGGATTCGCACACGATGTCGAGATGGCCGCTCGCGAGCAGCCCGTAATTGTAGCAATCGCCGCCATAGACCGGTCCCTGGCGCGGCTGCCCGCCCGAGACGGCGGCCACGAGCGCGAGGAAATGCGGCACGTCGCCCTCGCCGAACAGATGCGGGCTGGTGGTGGCGACGATCGCGCCGTCGAGCTGCGCGCAGGTCCGCGTCCGCGTCGCCACGCCGTTCAGCGTCGTCGGCCGCCCCGCCACGCCCAGCCAGCGCTCGCGCTGCACCGGCTGGTCGATGATGCCCAGCACCGGCCAGCCATCCTCCACCAGGGCGATCAGCGTGCCGAAGATCGCCCGGCCGACGGTGAAGCTGCGCGTGCCGTCGATCGGATCCAGCACCCATTGCCGCCCGGTGATGCCCGGCTTCTCGCCATATTCCTCGCCCACGATCCCGTCGCCCGATCGCTCGGCGTCGAGCAGCCGGCGCATCGCCGCCTCGGCCTCGCGGTCGGCGCGGGTGACGGGGGAGCGGTCCGCCTTGATCTCCAGCCCCTGTTCGGCGCGGAAATAGGGGCGGATCGCGGCACCCGCCGCATCGGCGAGGCGGAGCGCGAGTTCGATGTCGGCGCGGGAAACGGGCATGCGCCGGTGCCTATCGCAACGCCGCGGCGCGCGCTAGGATGGGGCTCGATCATACAAGGATGTCCCCGATGCGCCGCCTGACCCTGCTCGCCGCCCTTTTGCTCGCGGCCCCCGCCATGGCAACGCTCGCACCGGGCGCCAAGGCACCCGATTTCACCACGCGCGGCGCGATCGCGGGCAAGGTGTTCAGCGTCCATCTCGCCGACCAGCTGAAGAAGGGCCCGGTCGTGCTGTATTTCTTCCCGGCGGCCTATACCGGCGGCTGCAACGCCGAAGCGCACGCCTTTGCCGAGGCGATCCCGCAGTTCCAGAAGGCGGGTGCGACGGTCATCGGCATGTCGGGTGATCCGGTCGACACGCTGGTCAAATTCTCCGCCGAGAAATGCGCGGGCAAGTTCGCGGTGGCGAGCGCGGGTCCTGCGGTCATCAAGGGCTATGACGTGAGCCTCGGCCGCCAGGTGATGGGCCATGACGCCACCACGCGCACCAGCTATGTGATCGCCCCCGACGGCAAGGTGGCGTTCGTGCACGACGACATGAACCCGGCCGATCACGTCGCGATGACGCTGGCGGCGGTGGAGAAGATCACCCACCGCTGAGGATTTACGGCGCGCGGGCAATCTTATCCTAACCATTTCGTGTCAGCAGGGCAGGGGGAACGGAGGGAGCGATGGGAAAGGCGCAGGGACGGCCAAAGGAGGCGGACGATCTGTACGATCGCATCGGCCTGTTTCTGGCGACCCAGGGGCTGAGTGCCGAGCCCGAGCATTACCGCTTCGCCTATGCCGCGCTCGCCGATCCGGAGAGCCTGGTGGGGCAGGCGGTGGCACGGCTGACGTTGGATGGCGTGCGACTGACGCGCCAGGATATCGAGCGGCTCGGCGGATCGGTCTCGACCCGCCAGCCGCCGGTCCGCGCGCGCGCGCCGGGTGACGACGAGGCGGAGCGTCTCGTCGCCGAAACCGCGGCGCAGGTGGATGGCTTCGCCACGATGATGCAGGCGATCCGCGAGGAAACGCGCGATTTCGGCGCCGATCTCGCGCAGAGCGCCGCGTCGATCCAGCGCTCCCAGGAACAGGCGGGGATCGAGCGGATCGCGCGCGTCGCGAGCGCAATGGTCGCTCGCGTCCGCGAAACCGAAAGCCGGCTCGCCCAGGCGACGCGCGAGACCGAGGCGTTGCGCAGCAAGCTGGCCGAGGCCCGCAACGCCGCGCGGCATGACGCGCTGACCGGCCTGCCCAACCGGCGCGCGTTCGAGGAAGCCTTTGCGGCACGCGATGCGAGCGACGGCCCGTGGTGCCTGGCGGTGATCGACGTCGATCGCTTCAAGCAGGTGAACGATGCGCACGGCCATGCGGTGGGCGACCGCGTGCTGAGCGCGATCGGCAAGGTGCTGACCGAAATGTGCGCGGGCCATCTGGTGGTGCGCCATGGCGGCGAGGAATTCGCCGTGCTGCTGCGCGGCGTCGCGCTCGCCCAGGCCGCCGAGGTGTTGGATGCGGCGCGTGGCGAGATCGCGGGCAAGCGCTTCCGCAGCCGCGAAACCGGCCAGCCGCTGGGCGAGGTCACCTTTTCCGCCGGCGTGACGGCGGTGCGCAAGAGCGAGACGGCGGAAACCGCCTTCGCCCGCGCCGACCGGCTGCTTTATGCGGCCAAGGCTGCCGGCCGGGATCGCGTGAGCGCCGGCTGAACGAACGCGCCACAAGCTGGCGCGATTTCATGGACGAAGATGGCGGAAATCGCCACTATCGATCCCGCCAAAACAAAGAAACGAGCGAAACCAGCCATTTAGCGATTTGGCACGGGGCCTGCAAAGCGTCTGGGGTCACCGGATGATCCGGTGGCAGAAGCCGAAGGAACCCACCATGTCGCTCCGTTTCGCCGCCGCCCAACGCTTCGCCCTCACGCTGTCGGGCGCGCTCGTCTTCGCCGCGCTGTTCGTCAGCGCCGCCGTCCCCGTCCTCCCGGTCGCCTGAGCGCCGAGCCTGTCCGGGAGATCTCCGATGCGCCCCACGCTCCTCATCGCACTCGCTTCGTTCGCGACCTCCATCCTCGTCCTGTTCGGCACCGGCGGGACCGCGCTCGGCTGAACCGTCAGGCGGGTACGCCCGCACCGATCGGCCCCGCAGGCACCGCTTCGCCCCGCGAATAGGTGCCGATCAGCAGCGCGGCGGCCAGCACATGCCCCTGCATCGCCTCGACCAGCGCCGACCGTCCGGGGGTCGCGCCGGGATCGGTCGCGCCTGCACCCAGCGCGAAAAGCTGGAAGGCATAACGATGCGTGCCATGCCCTGTCGGCGGATCGGGCGGCAACCAGCCCTCGCGCAGGAACGAATTGCGGCCGACATCGCGGCCGGATGAATCGCCGTCGCCGTCCGCCACGATCGCGCCTTCGGCCAGCCGACCGATTTCGGGCGCGAGGCCCCAGACGATCGCATGCACCAGTGGCGAAGGCGCGGGCGCGTCCGCATCCTCGACGAGCAGCGCCAGCCGCGCGGTGCCGGCGGGCGGCGCCTCCCACAGTAGCGGCGGCGAGACCCCCGCGCCGTCCGCGGTGAAGCGTTCGGGCAGGCGCGCGCCGTCGGCGAAGGCGGGGCTCGTCAGGCCGAACGTCGCAAAGCCGTTGCCGAGCTTGGCGATCGCCAGCGTATCGGCGCCCGCGCGCCAGCCCGAGAGCGCCTGGCCGAGCCAGCCGGGAATATGTTCCAGCATCAGCCGGCCGCCGCGGCGCTGCCGTTGCCGGCTCCGGTGCGGGCGGGATCGCGCGGTGCGCCGTCGCCCGATGGGCAATCGCCGGCGCGGGTCGCCGGCGCCGCGCCCGCATACCAGCGCGAGGTGGCACCCATCGTCGCGGCGTCGTGATAGCAGGCCTCGCCCTTGCGTGTCTTGGGATCGACGAAGAGCGTCCAATCATGGTCGCCGCAATCATGCGCCTCGCAGCCCCAGCTCGCGATCCGTCCGCGATCGGCGAAGATCGGCGTCTGCGGTCCGCCGCCGTTCACGATGATCCGGCGCACCTTGGGGTCGATCACCGCGCCGTTGAGCGCGCTCGCCACTTCGGTGCGATCGAAGAACGCCACGCCGTCCACCGCATCCGACGGATAGTGGCCGACATAGGCGGTGATCGGCGTGGTCTGCGTCTGGCCGGGCAGCGGCGTGGCGGGCTTAACCTCGGGCGGCACGAAGCCGGCCGCCACTGCGGCATTGCCGGCCGCGGCGGTATCCTCGGTCGATTTGTGGCACGCCGACAGGGCCAGCGCGGCCACCAACAATCCCGTCAACTGCGTGCGCATAGGCGATCTCCGTTCGACCTTCCAACGCCGCGATCCGCCCTGCGGTTGCGCAGCCGTCACGATCAGCCCGGCCGGCGCATTCGGAACAGCGCATCCTCGGTGATCTCGAAGTAATCGGCCGGGCCGCCGCCGCGCGTGATCGGCCGCGCGCGCGCCGTCTGGTACACGCCGTCCTCCAGCATCGCGGTGTCGATATGGACGCCGATCGCCTCGCCGATCACCAGCCACTGGTCGAGCGCGCGACCCTCCTTCGTCTCCAGCCGGATCAACTGCGTCAGCCGGCATTCGAAGCTCACCGGGCTCGCCGCCACGCGCGGGGGCGCGACGAGGCGCGAGGGCGCCGTTTCCAGCCCCGCCAGCGCGAATTCGTCCACCGCGGCGTCGACGCCCGCCGAGCTGGCGTTCATCGCCTCGGCCAACGGGCGGGTGGCCAGATTCCACACGAACTCGCCCGTCGCTTCCGCATTGGCCACGCTGTCCTTCCAGCCCATCGAGGAAAAGCCGATCAGCGGCGGGCTGTAGTTCAGCGCGTTGAAGAAGCTGTAGGGCGCGAGATTGGCGACGCCGTCCTTCGAGACCGTGCTGATCCAGCCGATCGGCCGCGGGGCGACGATCGCGTTCAGCGGATCGTGCGGCAGGCCATGGCCTTGCGCGGGCTCGTAGAAATGCCATTCGGTCATGCGGTTCGTTCCTGCTATGCTGTGGCCAGAAGCGAAGGACAGGCATGGACGTTCCCCCGACCCCCGGCAGTTTGGTCCACCGGCATCGCCTGGCGACGCGGCTCTGGCATTGGGCGAATGCGGTGGCGATCCTGATCCTGCTTGGATCGGGCCTCGGCATCTCGAACGCGCATCCGCATCTCTATTGGGGCAAATATGGCGCCAATTTCGATCACGCCTGGGCGAATCCGCCGTTCATGCCCGGCTGGATCACCATTCCCACGACCTACAATCTCGCGCTGTCGCGGCGCTGGCACCTGTTCTTCGCGCTGGTGCTGGCCTTCTCGCTGCTCGCCTTTCTGGTGGCGGGGCTCCTCAACCGCCATTTCCAGCGCGACCTGACGATCCGCGCGCGCGAGCTCGCGCCCCGCCATCTCCGGGCCGACGTCAAGGCGCATCTGGCGTTCCGCTTCCACGATCCCGATCGGCCGATCGCCTACAACATCCTTCAGAAACTGGCCTATGCCGTCGTGATCTTCGGGCTGATCCCACTGATGATCTTCACCGGGCTCGCGCTCTCGCCCGGCATGGACGCGGCCTGGCCATGGCTGCTCGACATCTTCGGCGGGCGCCAGTCCGCGCGTTCGATCCATTTCATCTGCGCCTGCGCGGTCGGCGGCTTCGCCGTGCTCCACCTCGTGCTCGTGATTCTGGCGGGGGCGGGCAATGAATTGCGCTCGATCCTCACCGGCTGGTGGCGCGTGCCCGACGAACCCCCGCACCGGGAGCATGGCGCATGATCGACCGTCGGACCGCGCTGGTCGGCGGCGCCGGGCTGCTGCTCGCGGGCTGCGACCAGGTGGCGCAGATCCCCGCCGCGCGCAAACTCCTGTTCACCGGCGAGACCGCGAACCGCGTGCTGCAACGCAGCCTCCAGACGCGCCTCGGCGGCCGCGGCGCGCTCGCCCCCGAATTCACCGCGGCGGACATGTCGCCGATCTTTCGCGGCAACGGCACGCAAAATCCCGGCACGCCGCAATATGACGCGCTGGTGGCGAACAATTTCGCTGACTACCGGCTCCGGATCGACGGGCTGGTGGATCGGCCGCTGTCGCTGTCGCTCGCGCAGATCCGCAGCCTGCCGGCGCGCACGCAGATCACCCGGCACGACTGCGTCGAGGGCTGGAGCGCGATCGGCAAATGGCACGGGCCGCTGCTCGGCACCTTGCTGAAGGCGGCGGGGGTGCGCGCCGGCGCGCGCTACATCGTGTGCATCTGCGCCGATTTCGGCGGCACCTATTATGATTCGATCGATCTGATCGACGCCTTCCATCCGCAGACGATCCTGGCCTGGGCGATGAACGACCAGCCTTTGTCGGTGGTGCACGGCGCCCCGCTGCGCCTGCGTGTCGAACGCCAGCTAGGTTACAAACAATCCAAATATATCATGGAGATCAGGGCGGTCGCCAGCCTTGACGGCATCGGTGGCGGCAAGGGCGGCTATTGGGAGGACAATGTCGATTACGATTGGTATGCTGGAATCTAGGCGCTAGTCGGGTCTGCAATGGCTTTGATCGATCGTTTCCTCGCCCGCCGCGTCAAGCGCGGGCAACTCACCGTCACGCATGCCGATGGCAAGACACTCCGCTTCGGCACGCCCGATCCCGCTTTTCCGGACGTGGCGATCCGCTTCACCGATCGCGGCGCGGCGAGCTTCATCGTCCGCCATCCGGCGCTGGGTGCGGCGGAGGCGTTCATGGACGGCCGCCTGGTGGTCGAGCGCGGCGACATCCGCGATCTCGTCAACCTGCTCACCGCGAACGATCCCTGGGAGGCCGGGGCGGACGCGCTCGCGGCCAATCCCTTGCGGCGCAGCGTGGCCGCGGTCACGCACCGCCTGAACCGGATCAACATGGCGCGCCGCTCGAAGCGTAACGTGGCGCATCATTACGATCTGTCCGACCGTCTGTACGATCTCTTCCTCGATGCCGACCGGCAATATAGCTGCGCCTATTTCACCGATCCGGCGAACACGCTGGAGCAGGCGCAGGACGACAAGAAGGCGCATATCGCCGCCAAGCTCGCGTTGCGGCCGGGCATGCGCGTGCTCGACGTCGGCTGCGGCTGGGGCGGGATGGCGCTGTATCTTCACGCCAAGACCGGCGCCGAGGTGCTGGGCGTGACGCTCAGCGAAGAACAGTTGAAGGTGGCGCGCGCCCGTGCCGAGGCGGCGGGCGTGGCCGACAAGGTGCGCTTCGAACTGATCGACTATCGCCACGTCACCGGCCGGTTCGATCGCATCGTCTCGGTCGGCATGTTCGAACATGTCGGCCCGGCGCACTACAAGGCGTTCTTCCGCCAGTGCCGCGACCTGCTGACCGACGACGGCGTGATGCTGATGCACACGATCGGGCGGATGAACGGCCCCGGCATCACCGACGACTTCACCACCAAATACATTTTTCCGGGCGGCTATAATCCGGCGCTGTCGGAGATCGTGCGCGGCTATGAAGGGCTGCGGATGTTCCCGACCGACATCGAGGTGCTCCGGCTCCATTATGCCTGGACGATCGACCATTGGTACGACCGGACGACGGCCGCCAGGGCCGACATCGTCGCGCTGTACGACGAGCGGTTCTTCCGGATGTGGCAATTCTATCTGGCGGGTGCGGGCGCGGCGTTCCGGCACGGGGGCCTCTGCAACTATCAGGTGCAGCTCGCACGCAGCCGCACCGCGCTGCCCGTCACCCGCGATTACATGATCGCGGGCGAGGCCGCGCTGCGCCGGGCCTAGACGTCATCGAATAGCCGGCGCCGCGCGACCGGCCTCAGCGGGGCCCGCGCGCGAGATCGGCCTTGGCGGCGGCGCCTTCGTTCGCGCTGATCTGGCCGTTGCGGTTGCGGTCATATTTGTCCATCATCTTGGCGAAGAGTGCCTGCGCCTCGGCCAGCGTCACCTTGCCGTCCTTGTTGGCGTCGGCATTGTCGAACCACAGATCGGCCAGCCGCTTGGCATGCGTGGGATCGACATTGGCCTGGCCCGTCTTCATCTGCGCAGTGCGCGCCTGCACCTCGGCGCGGCTGAGCGAACCGTCGTGGTTGGTGTCGGTCGCGGCGAACTCGGCCTTGAACTTGGCGGCGGCCGATGCGCGCGTTTCCACCGCGAGCGCAGGGGAGGCGAGCGCGGCGGCGGCGAGAAGGGCGGGGACGAGGCGCATGGGAAACTCCGTTGAAAGGACGGCATCGGCCCTGCGGCCCGACGCTTGTATGCGAGGTGAACGCGCGAGCGCGTCGGCGCAGGAGCGTTGCACGCACGCGCGACTGGGCATAGGGGCGCGGGCGACTCTTTCGCAGCCCGAGGACCGATTTCCATGAGCGACGACATCAAGCGGGTAGTGCTCGCCTATTCAGGCGGCCTCGACACCAGCGTCATCCTGAAATGGCTGCAGCAGAATTACGGCTGCGAGGTCGTCACCTTCACGGCCGATCTGGGGCAGGGCGAGGAACTCGAGCCCGCCCGTGCCAAGGCCGAGATGATGGGCGTGAAGCCCGAGCACATCTTCATCGACGATCTGCGCGAGGAATTCGTGCGCGATTACGTGTTCCCGATGATGCGCTCGAACGCGCTCTACGAGGGGTTGTACCTGCTCGGCACCTCGATCGCGCGGCCGCTGATTGCCAAGCGCCAGATCGAGATCGCGCGGATGGTGAACGCCGATGCCGTCAGCCATGGCGCCACCGGCAAGGGCAACGACCAGGTCCGCTTCGAACTCGGCTATTACGCGCTCGCCCCCGACATCAAGGTGATCGCGCCGTGGCGCGAATGGGACCTGACGAGCCGCACGAAGCTGATCGAATTCGCCGAGGCGCACCAGATCCCGGTCAGCAAGGACAAGCGCGGCGAGGCGCCGTTCTCGACCGACGCCAATCTGCTCCACACCTCGTCCGAGGGGCTGGTGCTGGAAAATCCGTGGGACGAGGTGCCCGATTACGTCTATTCGCGCACCAGCAACCCCGAGGACGCGCCCGACGCGCCCGAATATATCACGATCGATTTCGAGCGCGGCGACGGCGTCGCGATCAACGGCGAGGCGCTGAGCCCCGCCGCGCTGCTGGCCAGGCTCAACGATTATGGCCGCACCCACGGCATCGGCCGGCTCGACCTGGTCGAGAACCGCTTCGTCGGCATGAAGAGCCGGGGCATGTACGAGACGCCGGGCGGCACCATCTATCATCTGGCGCATCGCGGCATCGAACAGATCACGCTCGACCGCGGCGCCGCGCACCTGAAGGACGAACTCGCGCCGCGTTATGCCGAGCTGGTCTATAACGGCTTCTGGTTCAGCCCCGAGCGCGAGATGCTGCAGGCCGCGATCGACCATAGCCAGGAAAAGGTCTCGGGCACGGTGCGCCTGAAGCTCTACAAGGGCGGCGTCTATGTGGTCGGCCGCAAATCGCCGCACACGCTCTATTCGGAAAAGGTCGTGACGTTCGAGGACGACCAGGGCGCCTACGACCAGCGCGACGCGGCGGGCTTCATCAAGCTGAACGCGCTGCGGCTGCGGCTGCTCGGGCGACGGGATCGGTGAGCGGGGGCCTGTCCTAACGCGCGCTTAACCATCCGCCGCTAACCCGGTGGCATGGAGCGCACCGATTTTCGCCGCGACGTGCTGGTCGCATGCGCACTCGCGATGGTGTTGGGCATAGGTTGGACGATCCGCGATTGGAGTGCGCTTCGCATGCTCCAGTTGCCGGATACCGACGATGTCATGCGCCTTCAACAGGTGCGTGACTGGTTGGCGGGGCAGCGCTTTTCAGACCTGACGCAACACCGGCTCGGGGCGGGCGTGCCGATGCACTGGTCGCGGCTCGGGGACCTGGGGCCGGCCTTGCTGATCGTCGCGTTCCGTTCGTTGGGATCGCACGTCGCCGAACTGGTCGCGGTCATCGTCTGGCCGCTTCTCCTGTTTGCGGTGGCGCTTTCGCTCGTCGCGCGAACGGCCCGTGCGATCGGCGCGTCTGCGGGGACTGCGACGGTGGTCGCGGCGCTCGCCTATCCCGCAACGACGATCTTTCTCCCGGGGCGGATCGATCATCACGGGCTTCAATTGGTCCTGCTGCTGATCGCGATCGGCCGGTTGCTGGCGCGGGATGGTGACGGCGCCTTGTTGTCGGGGGGAATGCGATCGGGCGCCGTCATCGGTGTGGCGGCAACCGCCAGCCTTGTTGTCGGGCTGGAAACGACACCCTTGCTGGTAACGATCGGCGGCCTCGTCACGCTCGACTGGGTGGCTGCGCGGATGGGTTCGGCGGACCGGCTTATGGGGTTGGGGGCCGGTGCGCTGATGGCATTGGCGGTGGCCAGGCTCACGCTTGCTCCCGACGCCTTCGCCTTTGCGGCCTGCGACGGCTTCACCGCCGATTCATGGGCAGCCGCCATGGCCGGTGCGGTCGGGGCTTTGCTGCTCGGGTCGATCGGTCGCGCGCTGACGCTTTCGCGGGGCGCGCGCATTGCGTTCGCGGCGGCGGCGGGGGCAGCGCTAAGCCTGGCGGTGGTTCGCGTCGCGCCGCGCTGTCTGACGCCCTATGGGGCCGTCGATCCCGAACTCGCGCGCTGGTGGCTCGCGCGCGTGGGCGAGGCTCAGCCGCTGCTGCACGCGGCACCCGCGACCGCCATCGGCTATGCGGGCATCATGGCCGCAGGGCTGGTCGCGACTGCGTGGTGGCTTCTGCGGGAGCGATCCCGCGGCTGGGCGATGTTGCTGGCCCTTCAACTCGTTGCCATGGCGACGACGATGGCACAATTGCGTGGTGCCTATGTGGGCGCGGTACTCGGCGCGCCGGCGCTCGCGATGACGATCGCAGCCGCGCGCCGCCATGGTGTGTTGCCGCTGGCGATCGCCTGGGGGATGTCTGCGGGCATGGTCTACCCGATCGCGGCCGAAGCGTTCATGCCCAGCGAGCGATCGGCCGCCGCGGGGACGGCGTGCACCGCACCCATCGTCGTGCAGCGCTTGGCCGATCTGCCACCGGGAACGCTGATGGCGCCGATCGACGTCGGCGCTTGGGCGATCGCCGCCACATCCCAGCGGCCGGTCGCCGGGCCCTATCACCGCAATACGGCCGGCAATCGGGCGATGCTCGGCTTCTTCCGTGCCGATCCCGATCGGGCCGCGCGGATCGCAGGGACATGGCGGGTGCGATATGTTCTTCTGTGCGACGCCGACGGGGCGGCGTTTGCGGCCTCGCCAAATGCAATCGCGAGCCGCATCGTGGCAGGCCGGCCGCCGCTTTGGCTGCAACCGCTTGCCGCGCCCGGGATCGGTGTTCACCTCTTCATCGTCCGTCATGTCGCGCACTGACCAGCCCGCCCCCGCAACCATCGCGCGGCTCTCTCAAACCAGCCGCGCGTGGTGGCAAGGCAGGGGGTTCCTGCTGTTCGTCGCATTCTGCGCGGTGGCTCCGTTGCTGATACCCGCCGTGCCTCCCCTGGTCGATCTGCCCGGCCATATCGGACGCTACCGGATCCTGGTGGAGGCGGGGCAGGCTCCGCTGGCCCGACACTGGGCGGTACATTGGTCCTTGATCGGCAATCTGGGTGTCGATCTGCTGGTGGTGGGTCTTCATCCTTGGCTCGACGTCGAACCGGCGGCGCGGTTGATCGTGACGCTGATCCCACTTGCGACCGTGATGGCGATGCTCTGGGCCGCGCGCGAGGCGCATGGCCGGCTGCCGGCTGGAGCCGCCTTGGCCCTGCCGCTGGCCTATGCCTATCCCTTCCAGCTCGGCTTCGTGAACTTCTGCCTTGCGCAGGCGATGGCCATCGCCGGCCTCGCGCTGTGGCTGCGTTTGGCGAAGACGCGGCCGACGTTCTGCCGCGTCCTGGTCTTTGCCCCGATCGCGCTGGTGATCTGGCTGTGCCACAGCTTCGGATGGGCGATGCTGGGCGTTTTCGTGTTCGGCGCGGAATGGCAACTCGGTCGGATGGCGGGCCTATCCCCCTTGCGATCGGCGTTGCGCGCCGCATTGTTCTGTGTGCCCATGGCGCTGCCGCTGATCGCCATGGCGGCAAGCGACGATCCTATGGTGGGCGAAACCGGCGATTGGCTGAACGGCGTGGGCAAGGCGCAATGGATCGCATCGATTCTCCGCGAGCGCTGGCGTGTCTGGGATGTAAGCGGCGTCATCCTGATGGCCTGCGTGTTGTGGACGGCTGTGCGATCGCGCCGTCTCGGCTTTGCGCCGCTGCTGGGCGTACCCGCCCTGCTCGGGCTCGGCGCGTTCCTCATCCTGCCAAGGTTGTTTCAGGGTGGTTCCTATGTGGACATGCGCATGCTGCCGGCCAGCGTCGCGCTCGCGCTGCTGGCGATCCGGGTAAAGCCGGGCGAGCGAACGATCGCGCGCCGGCTGGCGATCATGGCAACGGGCTTCCTGATCGCGCGAACCGTGGTGACGACGATCGCATTCCTGTTCTATGCGCAAGGTCAGGTGGCCGTGCTGCGCGCGCTCCCGGCGTTGCCAATCGGGGGTGGGGTGCTGGTGCTGGTCGACGAACCCTCCAGCCGGCAATGGTCCCAACCGCGTTTCACGCATATCGCCGGCATCGCGATCGCCCGTCGGCGGGTGTTCCAGAACGAACAATGGTCGCTTCCCGGCCAGCAGCCGATCCGCCCACTTCACTCCGGAGCGGCACCGTTCGAAAGCGATCCATCGCAACTCGTCTACCCGCGTAACGGGGAATTCCGGACGACCGATTTCGACGATGCGGTCGCTCGCTTCGATCGATGCACCTATGGGTCGGTCTGGACGATCGGCTTTCCCGCAGGCCGCGCGCAGGCCGCGGATCTGCGGCTGGTGTGGCACGATGGCCGCTCGGCAGTGTACCGCCTGCGGCATGGCGCGCACGCCGCTTGTCGGTAGCCCCCCTGCCCGGCTAGAGAAGGCGGGATGACACCGATGCCGCCCGTGAAACTCCATTGGTGGCAGACGCGACTGTTCGTCGCGTTGGCGGCGCTTGCCTCGATGGTGCCGCTGTTGCGGCCGGCGATCCCGCCGCTGGTCGATCTGCCGGGCCATATGGGGCGCTACCGGGTCCAGCTCGACGGGGCGACCTATCCGTGGCTGGCGAACTGGTATGATTTCCACTGGTCGCTGATCGGCAATCTGGGCATCGATCTGCTCGTCGTCCCGCTCGCGCCGGTGTTCGGGCTGGAGCTGGCGGTCAAGCTGATCGTGATGGCGATCCCGCCCCTGATCGTCGGAGGGCTGCTGTGGATCGCGCGCGAGGTGCATGGGCGGATCCCACCGACCGCGCTGTTCGCGCTGCCGATCGCCTATTGCTATCCGGTGCAGTTCGGCTTCGTGAACTTCGCGCTGGCGATGGGCCTCGCGCTCAATCTGTTCGCGCTCTGGCTACGGCTGGGGCGGCTGGGGCGGCTGCGGTTCCGCGCGGCGCTGTTCGTGCCGCTGTCGTGCCTGCTCTGGCTGTGCCACACCTTCGGCTGGGGCGTGCTGGGCGTGCTCGCCTTTTCCGCGGAGATGATCCGCCAGCACGACAAGATGGCCGGCCGCGGCGTGCGCCATTGGGCCGATGCCTGGATCCGCGCGGGGCTCGGCTGCCTGCCGCTCGCGCTGCCCCTGGTGCTGATGGCGGTGTGGCGGTCGGGCGATCACGTCACCGGGCAGACGTTCGACTGGTTCGACTGGCGCAACAAGTTCGGCTGGATGGCGATGATCCTGCGCGACCGCTGGCTGGCGTTCGATATCGCCTCGGCGATGGTGATCTACCTGATCCTGGTGCGCGGGATGCGCGATCGCAGCATCGAATATTCGCGCAACCTGGCGCTTTCCGCGCTGTTCCTGATGGCGGTGTTCCTGCTGCTGCCGCGCGTGGTGTTCGGCTCGGCCTATGCGGACATGCGGCTCGCGCCCTTCGCGCTCGGCATCGCGGTGATCGCGCTTCGCCCGCGCAACCGCGTGTCGATCCGCGGCGCCACCACGATCGCCGCGCTGGGGCTGGCCTTCTGTCTCGTCCGGCTGGGCGGCACGACGGTCAGCTACTGGATCTATGCGGACAGCTACGACCGCACGCTCGCCGCGCTCACGCGCGTGCCGCAGGGCGCGCGGCTGGTGTCGTTCGTCGGCCGGCGCTGCCGCGACGACTGGGCCTATACCCGGCTGGAGCACGTGCCCGCGCTCGCGCTGGAGCGGCGCCAGGCCTATACCAACGACCAATGGTCGATGGCGGGGGCGCAGTTGCTCACCACCCGCTATGCGGCGGCCGGCCGGTTCGCGCACGATCCGTCGCAGGTGGTGACCGATCGCCAGTGCCGTGGCGAATGGTGGCGCCCGGTGAACAAGGCACTCGCGCTGTTTCCCCGAGGCGCCTTCGACTATGTCTGGATGATCCAGCCGCCCGCCTTCGATCCGCGGCTCGTCGCGGGGCTGACGCCGGTGTGGCATGATTCGGCCAGCACCGTCTTCCGGATCGACAGCCGGGTTCAGCCCGTCTTGCGGAAGGGCGTCATCTCGCCGAGATAGTCGCGATCGGCGGCCACCGCCTCGCGCTCGCGCACCAGAAACTCGGCGACGGCGCGGCGAAAGCCCGCATCGGGGATATAATGCGCCGACCAGGTGGGCACCGGCGCATAGCCGCGGGCCAGCTTGTGCTCGCCCTGCGCACCCGCCTCCACCGTCTTCAGCCCGCGCGCGATCGCGGCGTCGATCGCCTGATAATAGCAAAGCTCGAAATGGAGGAACGGCACCTCCTCGGTGCATCCCCAATAGCGCCCATAGAGTGTATCCTCGCCGATCAGGTTGAGCGCCCCGGCGATCGGCACGCCGTCGCGCTCGGCGAGGATCAGCAGCACGCGGTCCCCCAGTGCCGCGCCCAGCATCGGGAAAGTGGCGCGCTTCAGATAGGGCTGGCCCCATTTGCGGCTGCCCGTATCCTGGTAGAACGCCCAGAACGCATCCCAGTGGCGCGGCTCGATCTCGGCGCCGGTCAGATGCCGGATGGTCAGCCCCTCCACCGCGGCGGCGCGTTCCTTGCGGATCGCCTTGCGCTTGCGGCTGGCGAGCGCGGCCAGGAAGTCGTCGAAGGTCGCATAGCCGTCGTTCGTCCATTGGAACTGCGTTCCCTGCCGGATCAGCCAGCCCGCCGCCTCGAACAGCGGCACTTCGTGCGGCGCGATGAAGGTGGCGTGCGCGGACGACAGGTCGCTGCGGTCGGTCACCGCCTCCAGCGCACCGATCAGTGCGGGCGCCAACGCCGGATCGCGGAGCAGCAGCCGCGGCCCCGGCACGGGCGAGAAGGGCGCCGCGATCTGGAGCTTTGGGTAATATTGGCCGCCGGCGCGCTCCCAGGCATCGGCCCAGGCATGGTCGAACACATATTCGCCCTGGCTGTGGCTCTTGGCATAAGCCGGCGCGATCGCGGCGGGGCGCCCGTCCGCGCCGTCGATCACGATCGGCAGCGGCTGCCAGCCCGACCGGCCGCCGACGCTGCCCGATTCCTCCAGCACGGAGAGAAAGCCGTGGCCGACGAACGGATTGCCGGTGCCGGCACAGGCATCCCAGTCGGCCGGGGCGATCGAGGATGCGCCATCGGCGATTCGGGCGGATACGGCTTTGCTCATGCCGGCCCTAGATGGGCGCGCGCGGGCCCCGGCTCAACCCAGCAAGGAGCCGGAAGCCGCGACGACCGCGTCGCGGCGTCCAGCTCAACCCAGCAAGGAGCCGGAAGCCGCGACGACCGCGTCGCGGCGTCCAGCTCAACCCAGCAAGGAGCCGGAAGCCGCGACGACCGCGTCGCGGCTTCCAGCTCAACCCAGCGAGGAGCCGGAAACCGCGACCACCGCGTCCACCTCGACCGCGGCGCCGAGCGGCAGCACGGGCACGCCCACCGCCGAGCGCGCATGCTTGCCCGCCTCGCCGAACAGGGCGACCATCAGGTCCGACGCGCCATTGGCGACCTTGGGCTGATCGGTGAAGTCGGCGGCCGAATTGACGAACACGCCCAGCTTCACGATGCGGGCGACGCGCGCCAGATCACCGCCGAGCGCCTGCTTGATCTGCGCGACCAGCATCAGCGCGCAGGCGCGTGCGGCCTCCTGCCCCTCTTCGAGCGACACGCCGTCGCCCAGCCGCCCGGTGATGAGCGCGCCGTCGCGAAACGGGAGCTGGCCCGAGATGTGGAGCATCCCGTTCGCCTCGACCACGGGGACGTAGGAGGCGACGGGGGCGGCGGCCTGCGGCAGGGCCAGGCCGAGCTCTTCGAGCTTGCGGGCGATACGATCGGTCATGCCTTTGCTCAACACGCCGCAGCGTCGGCGGTCAAGCGGTCGGCGGGCAGGCCAGCGGCGAATCGTGCCGCGATCCAGCCCTGCGCGGTCGGCCAGTCGTCGATCCGCGCGTTCGCGGCCGGCGCCGCCTCGACATGGGGCGCGAGCAACGGCTCCGACACCATCTGCAGCCGGTGGACCCGCGGCGCGTGGCGCATCACCGAATCATGATGCACGCCCAGATCGTCGACGAACACGGTGACGGGATCGCCATGTTCCGCCACCAGCCGCGCGACCGGCTCGCCCTTGCCGCCGGTGTTGCACTCCACGCGGTGATGGATGCCGAACCGCGCGAGCTGTTCGATCCGCGGTTCGCGGCATTGGTCCTGAAGGTTGGTCAGGATCACGATGTCCGCGGTTTCGGCGAGCGCGGCCAGCGCCTCGGCGGCGTGCGGCACCAGCGTCTGGCGGTGCATCTCGCCCGGAAAGAAGCCGCCGAGCAGATCCCACATCTCCTGCTGCGTGGGCACCGTTCCGCCGTCGCGGCGCGTCATGCAATGCGCGAAATCGCCCTTGCCGATCGCGAAGTCGATCGCGTGCGCGTCGGCCAACCAGTCGCGGAAATGCGACACCATGTGGAGCAGCACTTCGTCGCAATCGCAGATCAGCAGGGGGCGGGTCATAGGGTCTCCAGCGTCGCGCGCGCATCGACGAGCGCGGCAGGGGGAACGCCCAGCGACTCGGCGCAGGCGATCAGGTCGGGTTCGTAGGATTCGAGGA
This sequence comes from Sphingomonas sp. GC_Shp_6, assembly GCF_026540835.1. Classification (NCBI taxonomy): domain Bacteria; kingdom Pseudomonadati; phylum Pseudomonadota; class Alphaproteobacteria; order Sphingomonadales; family Sphingomonadaceae; genus Sphingomonas; species Sphingomonas sp. GC_Shp_6. The sequence continues at coordinate 227,712 of NZ_JALNUO010000001.1, forward strand.
ACAGCAGCGCGGCGGCCAGCACCGACGGCTCGCCGATCCGGGTGCGCAGGTCGTGGGGCGCAAGGCCCGTGGTGTCGAGCAGCCGCATCGCGCGCTGCGGCTCGGCCAGCGTCCACACCAGCGCACGTAGCGCGAGCGCATCGGCCGCCTCTCCATTTGTGTCCTGCGCGCGCATTGCCTAACGTCGGCCTTCCTCAAGGATCGGACGGACGCGTGGCAAAAAGGGTGCTCGTTGTCGAGGACAACGAACTCAATCTGAAGCTCTTCTGCGATCTGCTGCGTGCGCATGAATATGCCGCGGAGCCGGTGCGCGACGGCCGCGAGGCGGTGGAGCGCGCGCGGGCGTTCCAGCCGGACCTGATCGTGATGGACATCCAGATGCCCCACGTCACCGGCTATGAGCTGATCCTGGAGCTGAAGGCCGACGAGGCGCTGCGCGCGATCCCGGTGATGGCGGTGACGGCCTATGCCGGCCGCGACGACGAGGAGCGGATCCGCGCGGCGGGGGCGGACGCCTATGTGTCCAAGCCGATCAGCCTGGCGCGCTTCATGGACGTGGTCGGCTCGCTCGTGTGACTTCGAAACGACGCGCACGCGAAAAGACCGCGGGCGTCGCCGCCCGCGGTTCGCGCTTCGCGTAGCGCCAGGCGGCCTAGGCCGCCCGCGGCTTACTTGATCTTGGCTTCCTTGAACTCGACATGCTTGCGCACGACCGGGTCGTACTTCTTGAACGACAGCTTTTCGGTCTTGGTGCGCGGGTTCTTCTTCGTCACGTAGAAGAAGCCGGTGTTCTCGGTGCTGACGAGCTTGATCTTGACGGTGGTCGGCTTGGCCATGAGCCCAATTCCTGGAAAACTGAATAGACAGGGGAGCGGCCGGCCTGCGCCCGTCGCTCGATCAGGGGCGGCGCATGGCGGATTGGCCGCACGAAGTCAACCGATCGCCCCTTTACGCGGCGTTCATCGCTCCTGCTGCAAGATGCCGACAGGACAGGACAGGACAGGGGAGCGGGCGCATGGACATCGAAGCGGTGAAGGCGGAACTGGCGGCACGGATCGCAGCGATCGACGTGCGCGCGCCCTATGCGCGGCCCTGCGAGCTGGCGCCCGACATCGACGCGATTCGCGTGATCGCGCACCGCAGCGGCATGGCGCCGGCCGTCACCGTCACGCATTTCCTCGATTCGGCGCTGTCGCGCGGCGAGCATGGCGCGCTGGTCCATGGCTGGCTGGCGATGCTGCGCGACGCGGTGACGAGCGAGCGGCAGGACGTGGCCGCGGCGAACACCTTCGCGGCCGCTTGCTCGGTCCGCCTCGCGGCCTGAGCGTATGGACGCGCTGATGGCGGCGATCGTCGCCGCGGCGCTGGCGCAGATCGGCGACCGGACGGCCTGGCTCGCCGCGATCCTCGCCGATCGCTACCGCCGGCCGCTGATCCTGATCGCGGCGGCGGCGATCGCCATCGCGTGTGCCAGCGCGCTGGCCGCGGCGGCGGGCGTCTACCTGGCGCCGAAACTCGCGCCCAATGCCAAGGCGGTGATGCTCGGCCTGGCGCTCGTGCTCCAGGGCGGCGGCGCGCTGTTTCCGGTCAAGCCGCCCGAGCGGCTCGCCGGCTGGCGGCTGGGCGCGGCGCTGACGGGCCTGACCGGGCTTTTCGTGCTGGCCTTCGGCGACGGCGTGCAGTTCATCGTGCTGGCGCTCGCCGCGCGCAGCCCGGTGCCCGCGCTCGCCGCGGTGGGGGCGACGCTCGGCTCGCTGGCGGTCGTCGTGCCCGCGGTGACGATGGGCGAGACGGCGTGGACCGCATTGCCGCTGAAGCCGATCCGCATCGCCATCGGCGCGGCCTTCGTGGTGGTCGGGATCGTGCTCGGGCTGTCGGGCCTCGCGCTGATCTGAGCGGAGCGATTCGGCGGCGTGGCCGTTGTGGCGTGCGAACCGTTCTATCCGGAGAGCCCGCCATGTCCGAACCCAATCCCGCGCTCGAAACGCCCACCGATCTCAATCGCAACGACACGCGCTCGGTGGCCGAGGCGCTCAACGCCGCGCTGGCGGATTGCTTCGCGCTGTATTTCAAGACGAAGAATTTCCACTGGCACGTCTCGGGCCCGCATTTCCGCGACTATCACCTGCTGCTCGACGACCAGGCGGTGCAGATCCTGGGGGTGACCGACGCCATCGCCGAGCGGGTCCGCAAGACGGGCAACACGACGCTGCGCTCGATCGGCGACATCGCCCGGCGCCAGACGCTGGCCGACAACGACATGGAGTTCGTGGGCGCCGCCGACATGCTGGCCGAATTGCGCGAGGACAATCGGAAGCTCGTCGAAAGCTTCCGCACCGTGAAACAGGCCGCCGAGGATGCGCGCGACAACGCGACGAGCGGCATCGTCGACGAATGGACCGACCAGGCCGAGGAGCGCGCCTGGTTCCTGTTCGAGGCCAGCCGCAAGGGCTGATCGGGAACCGGCGGGGCGATCCGCCGGTTCATCCCGCAACAGGAGAATCGCAGTGTTGAAGGCCGCCTTCTTATTTCTCGTCATCGGCGTCGTGCTCGCGGTGCTGGGCTTCGGCGGCATCGGCGGCGCGTTCATCGGCATCGCCAAATTCCTGTTCTTCGTGGCGATCGCGCTGTTCGTGATCTTCCTTGCGCTGGGCATCATGGCGGGCAAGCGGATCGCCGGGCGCTAGATCCACCGCGCTCGGCCTTCCGACGATGCGCGCGTTCGCGGCTCTGCTCGATTCGCTGATCTACACGCGCTCGCGCAATGCCAAGCTGAAGCTGATCGGCGATTATCTGCGCGCCACGCCGGACCCGGATCGGGGTTGGGCAATCGCGGCGCTGACCGGCGATCTCGACTTGCCGGGCGTCAAGTCGGCGGTCATCCGTGCGCTGATCGAGACGCGCGTCGATCCCGTGCTGTTCCGCATGAGCCGCGATTTCGTCGGCGACACCGCCGAGACCGTGGCCTTGCTCTGGCCCGAACCACCGATGCCCGCCGATCCCCGGCCGCTGGGGCTCGCCGACGCGATCGACCGGCTGATGACCGTTCCCCGCGCCGAGGCGCCTGCGGCCCTCGCCGCGATGCTCGACCGGTGCGATGCCGAGGAGCGGTTCGCGCTGCTGAAGATGGCGACGGGCGCGTTGCGCGTCGGCGTGTCCGCGCGGCTCGCCAAGACGGCACTGGCCGAGGCGTTCGGCATCGACGTCGATGCGGTGGAGGAGGTGTGGCACGGTCTTGCGCCGCCCTATCCGACCCTGTTCGCCTGGGGCGAGGGGCGGGGCGAGCAGCCGACGCCCGCCGATGTGCCCGTCTTCCGCCCGTTCATGCTCGCGCATCCGCTGGAAGAACTGCGCGTCGATCTCGCCGATTATGCCGCCGAATGGAAATGGGACGGCATCCGCGTCCAGATCGTCCATGTCGCGGGCGAGACGCGGCTCTACAGCCGCACCGGCGACGACGTGACCGGCAGCTTCCCCGACGTGGCCGCCGCCTTCCGCACCCCCGGCACGGTCGATGGCGAATTGCTGGTGAAGGGCGCGCACCAGGGCGGCACGCTGGAGGAGGGCGGTGGCGCCGCGAGTTTCAACGCGCTCCAGCAGCGTCTGGGGCGCAAGACCGTCTCGGCGAAGATGCTGGCCGACTATCCCGCCTTCGTGCGGCTGTACGACATCCTGTTCGATGGCCCCGAGGATCTGCGTGCGCTGCCCTGGACCGATCGCCGCGGGCGGCTGGAGGCCTTTGCCGAGCGGCTCGATCCCGATCGCTTCGATCTCAGCCAGGTGATCGATGCGGCGGACTTCACCGCGCTGGAGGCGGTGCGCGCCACCGCGCGCGACGCGGCGATCGAGGGCGTGATGCTGAAACGCCGCGATTCGCCCTATGTCGCGGGGCGCCGCACCGGCCTGTGGTACAAGTGGAAGCGCGATCCGCTCACCGCCGATTGCGTGATGATGTACGCGCAGCGGGGCAGCGGCCGGCGCTCCTCCTATTATAGCGACTATACCTTCGGCTGCTGGACCGAGGCGGGCGAGCTGCTGCCCGTGGGCAAGGCCTATTCGGGGATTACCGACGAGGAGCTGCGGATGCTCGACGCCTTCGTCCGGCGGAACACGCTCGCGCGCTTCGGCCCGGTGCGCGAGGTCGAGAAGACGATGGTCCTGGAGATCGCGTTCGACGCGCTCCAGGAATCCAAGCGCCACAAATCGGGCATCGCGATGCGTTTCCCGCGCATCGCCCGCATCCGCACCGACAAGCCCGCCGCCGAGGCGGACCGGGTGGAGACGCTGCGACGCATGATCGGCACCTGAGCCGGTGGGCTCAGGGCAGCCGGATCTCGAACAGCGTCGGCCAGTTCTTGCCCGTCACGTACAGATGGTCGCCGCGCGCATCATAGGCGATGCCGTTCAGCACCGCGTCGCGACCGCTCGCCTGCACCTGCGTGCGCAGCGCGCGCAGGTCGATCAATTGCTTCACGCGGCCGGTGGCGGGGTCGATCCGCGCGATCGTCGCGGTCTGCCAGATATTGGCGAGGATCTCGCCCTTCACATATTCCAGCTCGTTCAGATTCGTCACCGGCGTGCCGTCGGCCAGCTTCACCGAGATCGCGCCGCGTTCGGCGAAGGTCTCGGGATCGCGGACGTGCAGCACGTCGGTGCCGTCGGACTGGACGAGCGCGTCGCCCATCGTCGTCATGCCCCAGCCTTCGCCCGAATAGCGGAACGTGGCGGTGCGCTTGAGCGTGGCGCGATCCCAGCGATAGCCGATCCCACTGCGCCACGTCATGCTGACGAGCGCGCCCTTCCACGCGCCGATCCCCTCGCCGAACAGCGTGGGATCGATCGTCGCGCGCGCCAGCACATGGCCGTCGGACAGCCGCACGCGGCGGATGTCCGACTGGCCCTCCATCCCGGTGCTCTCGTATAGCGTGCCGTCCGCCCAGAGCAGCCCCTCGGTGAAGGCGCTGCTGTCGTGCGGATAGCGTTTCACGACGGATGCGGTGCGAAGCGGCGTGCCATGAACCTGCAGCGGCGCCGCGACCGGCGTGGCGGCGGCGGTGCCGAGCAGCAGAAGGGGAAGCGCGGACCGCGCAAGCAAAGGGCCCGGACCGCGCGAACGCGATCCGGGCCCCGTGATGCCGGTGGTCCGCGGCCGAGGCCGCGCCACGATCAGCCTGCGGCCGTCAGGTTCACCGCGGCGTATTTGCCGCGACGATCGACCTCGAGCTCGAACTCGAGCTTGTCGCCCTCGTTCAGCGTCGACATGCCGGCGCGCTCCACGGCCGAGATGTGAACGAACGCATCGGGCTGGCCGTCGTCGCGCTGGATGAAGCCGAAGCCCTTCATGGCGTTGAAGAACTTCACCGTGCCCGTTGCCTTCTCGCCGGTGAGCTGACGCTGCGGCGCACCGCCGCGGTCGCCACCACGATCGCCGCCGAAGCCGCCCGCACCGCCACGCGGCGCGGCGCGGTCGCCGCCGAAGCCGCCTTCGCGGGGCTCGCGGGCCGGACGCTCGGTCGCCGCCATCGGCTCGCCGTCGATCTTGAGATCGGTGGCCGAAATGCGGCCGCCGCGATCGACGAGCGTGAAGCCGAGCGGCTGACCCTCGGCGAGCGCCGACAGACCGGCCTGCTCGACGGCGCTGATGTGGACGAACACGTCCTCGGCGCCATCGTCACGCACGACGAAGCCGAAACCCTTCTGCGCGTTGAAGAACTTGACCACGCCGGTGCCCTCGCCGACGACCTGGGGAGGCATGCCGCGACCACCGCCGCCGCCGCCGCCGCCACTGAAGCCGCCGCCACCGCCGCCGCCGCGGTAACCACCGCCGCCGCCACCGCCGCCACCGCCGAAGCGATCGCCGCCGCCGCCGAAGCTGCTGCCACCACCGCCGTAGCTGCTGCCACCGCCGCCGCCGTAGCTGCTACCGCCGCCGCCGAAGCCGCCGCGATCACCGCCGCCGAAGCTGCTGCCGCCGCCGAATTCGCTGTCTCCGCCGCCGAAGCCATCACGCTTGTCGCGGCCACGTCCGCCACGGTTCCCGCGGCCACCTTTGTCGAAACTCATAACCCTGTTCGTCTTCCCGGTTCGCCCAACCAATCCTCTCAAGAACCTTGGCGTCGGACGACGAACGCAGGCCTTCGCGGCGCGAAACCCTTTGCGCCACGGCCTTCTCCATAGCGCATTTGGCAAGGCCCCGCGAATGAAATCGCCGCCGAAGTCAATCGAACTGCATCGCTTTCGGGCAGGAGCGTTGCCCGAACGGCACACCGGAGCGAAGAATGGGACGCCCGGCGTCGCTTCAGGAGGGCGATCCCGCCGAAGCGGCGCCCCCGAGTCGGCTCGCCCATTGAGCGAAGCGGCGGTTGCGGCTAGGCGGGCGGCATGACCGTCCATTTCCACGAGGAAGACATCCCCGCGGGGCTCTTCGCGCCCGGCGCCGCCATCGCCGTCGACACCGAGACGATGGGGCTGCTGACCCCGCGCGACCGGCTCTGCGTCGTCCAGCTGTCGGACGGCGGGCCGGACGAGCATCTCGTCCGCTTCGCGCCCGACAGTGACTATGCCGCGCCCGAGCTGAAGGCGCTGCTGGAGGATCCCGACCGGCTGAAGCTCTACCATTTCGGCCGCTTCGACATCGCCGCGATCGACTTCTATCTGGGCGTCGTCGCCGCCCCTGTCTATTGCACGAAGATCGCCTCGCGGCTGGTGCGCACCTATACCGATCGGCACGGCCTGAAGGAGCTGGTCCGCGAGCTGCTCGGGCAGGACATTTCCAAGCAGCAGCAATCGTCCGACTGGGGCGCGCCCGATCTGAGCGACGCGCAGAAGGATTATGCCGCCTCCGACGTGCGCTTCCTCCACCGGCTGAAGGCGGAACTCGACAAGCGGCTGCTTCGCGAGGGGCGGATGGAGCTGGCGCAGGCATGCTTCGATTTCCTGCCCGCGCGCGCGGCGCTGGATCTGGCGGGCTGGCCCGAGGTCGACATCTTCGCGCATGTCTGAGGCGGCGCGCGCCGAACGCACCGCGCGCGAGCGCTGGGCGGCGCCGGGCAGCGGGCACGACCGGATCGTCGCGCTCATGCGCGTCGGGCTGCCGGTGGGCATCGGCGTGCTCGCCGCATTCCTGGTGATGGCGCCGCTGACCGCGGGCGGCGACGTGTCGTTCGTGCTCGACAAGAAGAAGGTGGCGGTCGCGCACGAGCGGCTGAAGATCCAGGCGGCGACCTATCGCGGCGAGGATCAGAAGGGCCAGCCCTTCACGCTCACCGCGCAATCCGCGATCCAGCGCAGCTCGGCCGAGCCGATCGTGCATCTCAAGACGCTCGACGCCGCGCTGCAGCTCACCGACGGCCCGGCGCACATCGCCGCGCAGACCGGCCGCTACGACATGGACAGCGAGCAGGTTCGGCTCGACGGTCCGCTCGATTTCACCGCCGCCAACGGCTATGACCTGAAGACGCACGACGCCACGATCGACATGAAGACGCGCCAGATGCAGAGCGGCGGCGCGGTGACGGGGTCGCTGCCGCAAGGCGTGTTCAGCGCCAACAGCCTCCATGCCGATCTGGAGAACCGCGTGGTCAAGCTCGACGGCAATGCGCGCTTGCGGATCGTGCCGAAGCGTACGAGATAGCGGGCATGCGCGCGCTCCCGATCCTCGCCATCCTCCTCGCCGCGCCGCTGATGGCGCAGGGGCATCACGATTCGAACGCGCCGGTCAATTTCGGCGCCGACCATATCGAATTGCAGGACAAGGCGAATCGCGTCCTGCTGACCGGGAACGTGACGCTGAAACAGGCCGAGATGACGCTCAACGCGCAGCGCATGACGGTCGCCTATACCGGCCAGGTGGTGGACGGATCGCCGCAGGTCTCGCGGTTCGACGCGGCGGGCAACGTCGTCGTCACGCGGCCCGATCAGGTCGCGCGGGGCCAGTACGGCATCTACGATCTCAACCGCCGCGTCATCACGATGCTGGGCGGCGTCACGCTGACGCAGGGCACCAACACCGTCAACGGATCGCGGCTGACGATGAACCTCGACACCGGCCGCGCGGTGATCGACGGATCGTCGGTGCCGGGCGGCGCGGGCGCCGGCGGCGGCACCGTGACGCAGAGCGGCGGCCGGGTGACCGGCACCTTCTCGGTGCCCAAGCGCAACTGAGCCCGCGGGCGGTAGCAGGATCACCCCTGCCCGCATCATGCAGGTTTCCTGCCAAGCGGCCATCCGCTAAGGTGTGCGCAACCCATCACCGGCCAAGGCACCCCATCCATGGATGCAGTCACTCTCCAGTCCGGCCTGCACGAACCCGCCCCCGAACCGCTGGTGGCGACCGGGCTGCAGGTGGTCTCGATCGCCAAATCCTATGACAAGCGCACCGTGCTGACCGACGTGTCGGTGACGGTGGGGCAGGGCGAGGTGGTCGGGCTGCTCGGCCCCAATGGCGCCGGCAAGACGACCTGCTTCTATTCGGTGATGGGGCTGGTGAAGCCCGATTCGGGGCGCATCCTGCTCGACGGCGAGGATATCACCGGGCTGCCCATGTACCGCCGTGCGATCCTGGGCCTGGGATATCTGCCGCAGGAGACCTCGATCTTCCGCGGCCTGTCGATCGAGCGCAACATCCTGACGGTGCTCGAACTGTCCGAGCCCGACAAGGCCGCGCGCCAGGCCAAGCTCGACCGGCTGCTCGACGAATTCGGCCTGACGCGGCTGCGCACCGCGCCTGCGATGGCGCTGTCGGGCGGCGAACGCCGCCGCGCCGAGATCGCGCGCGCGCTGGCGGCGGATCCGTCGATCATGCTGCTCGACGAGCCGTTCGCCGGTATCGATCCCATCTCGATCGCCGACATCCGCGATCTGGTGAAGGATCTGAAGCGGCGTTCGATCGGCGTGCTCATCACCGACCACAATGTGCGCGAGACGCTCGATATCGTCGATCGCGCCTATATCATCTATGACGGGCGCGTGCTGTTCTCGGGAAGTCCCGCCGAGCTGGTGGCGGATGCGAACGTCCGGCGGCTCTACCTCGGCGAGACCTTCTCGCTCTAGCACGATGAGCCTCGCCCCCCGCCTCGACCTGCGCCAGTCGCAATCGCTGGTGATGACGCCGCAATTGCAGCAGGCGATCAAGCTGCTGGCGCTGTCCAACCTCGAGATCGAGGGCTTTCTCGCCGAGGAGATCGAGCGCAACCCGCTGCTCGAGGCGGCGAACGAGGGCGAGGCGCCCGAACGCAAGCCCGAGCGCGACGAGCCGCCGAGCGCCGACGAGCTGGTGGCGGGCACCGCCGCCGAGCCGCTCGACGTCGATTACGCCACCGAAAGCCATCATCAGGACAGCGTGGCGGATGGCGGCGCCGGGATCGACGGCGGCCTGTCGATGACCGGCAGCAGCGGCGGGACGGGCGGCGGCAGCGAGGACGGCCCCGATCTCGACGCCTTCGCCGCGGCGGCCGCCAATCTGGCCGATCATCTGATGGCGCAGGCGGGATCGGTGCTGGACGGCGCCGATCTGGCGATCGCCGCGCATCTGATCGACCAGATCGACGAGGCGGGCTATCTGGGCGTCCCGCTGCTGGAGGTCGCCGGCCGGCTGGGCGTGCCGCTCGCCCGCGCCGAGGCGGTGCTCGCCACGATCCAGACCTTCGATCCGACTGGCGTTGGCGCGCGCGATCTCGCCGAATGCCTGGCGCTGCAGGCGAAGGAGGCGGACCGCTACGATCCCTGCATGGCCAAGCTGATCGACCATCTGGAGCTGCTCGCGCGCGGCGAGCTCGGCCGGCTGAAGCGGATGTGCCAGGTGGATGACGAGGACATGGCCGACATGATCCGCGAGCTGCGCGGTTACGATCCCAAGCCCGGGCTGCGCTTCGGCGGCGAACCCGCGCAGGCGGTGGTGCCCGACCTGTTCGTCGCGCGCACCAAAGGCGGCTGGGCGATCGAGATCAATTCCGCCACGCTGCCGCGCGTGCTCGTCAACCGCAGCTATTATGCCGAGCTGAGCCACGGGCCGCAGGACAAGGCGTCCAAGGCGTGGCTGTCCGACGCGCTGGCCAGCGCGAACTGGCTGGTGAAGGCGCTCGACCAGCGCCAGCGCACGATCATCAAGGTCGCGACCGAGATCGTGAAGCAGCAACAGGCGTTCTTCGAACAGGGAGTCGCGCATCTCCGCCCGCTGACGCTCGCGCGCGTGGCCGAGGCGATCGGGATGCACGAATCGACCGTCAGCCGGGTGACGAGCAACAAATATCTGTCCTGCGCGCGCGGGCTCTACGAGCTGAAATATTTCTTCACCAGCGCGATCCAGGCGGCGGACGGCGGCGAGGCGGTGTCGGCGGAGGCGGTGAAGAACGCGATTCGCGGCCTGATCGCGAACGAGGGCGCGACGATCCTGTCGGACGACACCCTGGTCGAACTGCTGAACGCCAAGGGCTTCGACATCGCGCGGCGCACCGTCGCCAAATACCGCGAGGCGATCGGCATCGGCAGCTCGGTGCAGCGGCGGCGCGCACGGGCGCTGGAGGGGGCGTAGGTCTTACCGCTTCGGCGGCACGAACGGGTTCTTATCCAGGTTCATGCTCCGTATCGCCGGCACCGCGCGGATCGCGCCGATGTGGCGCTCGACGATGCGGTGCGTCTCGGCGCCAAAGCTGCGAAAGGCGGCGCTGCCTCCAGCGGTCGCCTCGGTGGCGAAAGCCGCGCCGTCACCGTCATGGAGCGTGGCCATTTCCGTGAGATAGGCCTGATCGAACGCCGGGCCCGACAGGCTGCGCAGATGCGCAAGCTTGCCTGCAAATTCGGCGTTGGGCGTGGCCGCGACAGGAATGGCCTCGCTGCCGGAAATCGCCTTCAGCCGATCGCCGACCAGCCGATGATCGTGCACCTCGGCGACCGCGAAGTCGCGCACGTCCTGCGTGGCGCCGCGCATCGCCGCAAGCTCGCCGGCGGCGACCTCGAACATGCCGCCTTGCGACACCTTGGCGACGAAGGCGCGATCCTGCGGCGTGGCGTTGGCGGCGAGCGCAGCGGAGCCGAACACGGCGCCGACGGCAAGGACGGTGCAAGCGATGATCTTCATGGAGCGCTCCTTCGTGTCGGGTGCGGAGCGCGCGAGCGACGGCGAGGTTCCGCGCCGTTCCCGGTTCGGCGCTGGCGAAAGCTTCCCCTCAGTTCGGCGTTTGCCCCGATGGCGGCGCGGCGGACAGGCTCGCGCCGTGCGGTGGCGTCGGGCTCTTCGCCTCGCCCACCGCCTGATCGTACCAGCGCGACAGATCCGCCTTCATCGCGCGCAGCGCCTCGGGGTTCAGATACGCCATATGGCCCGACGGATAATAGCGGAACTGGAGGTTCCGCTGCTGCGCCGGCTCCAGCATCATATGGCCGAGATCGTTCTCGGTGCCGAAGAACGGCGTCGCCATGTCGAACCAGCCGTTCAGCGACAGGACGTTGAGATAGGGGTTCTCGCGCATCGCCGCCGCCAGATCGACCGCGGTGTTCGGGTTGTTCTGCTGGCCGCCGCGGCCCGGCGCCTCGTGCTTCCAGTTCCACGTCCAGCCCGGCGCGTCGCGCGCGCTGAGGCGATAGGGCATCTCGGTCTTGTAGCCGAGCGTATGCGTCACATAATCGCTGAACGTGGCGATGAACGCGCCCGAGATCGCGGTGTCGGACGCGTCCGTCTCGGGCCGCTCGCCCGCGGCATCGACGTCGACGCCGGTGTAGCGCGAATCGAACCGGCCGATCGTCAGCCGCCGGTCGCGCAGCAGCTCCTTCTGGAAGCGCGCGAGATCGATGCGCAGGTTGGATCGCTTGATGAAGTCGGGCGAGATGCCGATCAGCTGGCTCATCTGCTGCGCCACCGCATCGCGTTCGGCATCCGGGATGGTCTGCCCTTTGGCGAGCGCGGCGGCATAGGGGCCGGTGGCAAACGCGCGCGCCTGCGCCACGATCGTCGCCACGTCGGCCGGCCGGTTGGGTATGCGGTTGTGATACCAGGCGGTCGCCGCATAGCTCGGCAGATAGTTCAGATACACCTCGTCGAGGCCGGGCTGGCGATAGCCATAGTTCATGATCGACGAGAGCAGCACGACGCCGTTCAGCGCCATGCCGCGATCCTGCAGCTGATAGGCGAGCGCGCCTGACCGCGTGGTGCCATAGCTTTCGCCGAACAGGAATTTGGGGCTGTTCCACCGGCCATAGCGCGTGGCGTAGCGCAGGATGCCGCGCGCGAAGGCGTCGGCATCCTCGTCGGTGCCGTAGAAGGCGGACGGCTTGGTATCGCCCAGCGGCCGCGAATAGCCGGTGCCGATCGCGTCGAGGAACACCATGTCGGTCTTGTCGAGCAGCGTGTCGGGATTGGGCCCGAAGTCATAGGGCGCGGGCTTGATATATTCGGGGTTGGCGGTGCGCAGCCGGACGGGCGCGAACGATCCCATGTGCAGCCAGAAGCTGGGGCTGCCGGGGCCGCCATTGTAGAAGAAGGTGATCGGCCGCTTCGTGCCGGGCTTGGTGCCGTCGAGCGTATAGGCAGTGTAGAACATGCTCGCATTGGGCTTGCCCTCCGCATCGCGCAGCGTGAGCGTGCCGGCGGTCGCGGTGTAGGGCAGGGTCCGCCCGCCCACGGTCACGCTGTCGCGGTGGGTGAAGGCCTGTTCGGCGACGGGCGGGTTCGCGGTGCCCGCCTCGGCCTCGGCCTTCATCCGCTCGGCGTTGCTCTCGGCCGGCTTCTCGCGCTTGGGCGCATCCTGCGCAGGTGACGTGGAGGAAAGGGCAAGGAGCAGCAGCGCGGCGAGCTTGGGCATGGAGGGCACGGAAATTCCTCGGGAATTGGCGATGCCCGCATCATTGCGACAAGCCGGCGGCCACGCAAGGCCTGTCCTACAGCCGGGGTTCGTGAGAGGGTCGCGACGCTCTTTGACCCGTCAATCATCTCGATCCGTTCGCGCCGCGCAAGCGGCCGTCCGTCGGAGACGTGCACGCGAAGTGGAAACACGCCACACGCCTCCACTTCCTCCACTTCCTCCACTTCGCAACAAAATGTCGTCAGTCGTCTTCGTCCTCGAATCCCACCAGCGCGAGCGCGCGCGCCTTGATCTGGCGAGTCATGCACCAGTGGATCAGCGCATCCTCGCGGCCATGCGTCACCCAGACTTCCCGGGGCGCGATCTCGGTGAGCGTCGTGGTCAGTTCGTCCCAGTCGGCATGGTCGGACAGGATCAGCGGCAGCTCGACCAGCTTCTGCCGGGCGCGCTGGCGCACCCGCATCCAGCCGCTGGCCATCGCGGTGATCGGATCGGGCAGCCGCCGCGACCAGCGATCGTTGAGCGCGCCCGGCGGGCACATCACGACATGCCCCGCCATCTCCGCCTTGGCGGCGTCCGCCACGGGGCGCAGCGCGCCCAGCCGCACGCCGTGATCGGCATAGAGATCGCAAAGCCGTTGCAGCGCGCCGTGGAGGAAGATCGGCGCCTCGTGGCCCCGTTCGCGCAGTTCGGCGATCACCCGCTGCGCCTTGCCCAGCGCATAGGCGCCGACCAGCACGCAGCGATCGGGATTGGCGTGGAGCGCGGCGATCAGCTTGTCGATCTCGTCGCCCGTGTCGGGATGGCGGAACACCGGCAGCCCGAACGTCGCCTCGGTGACGAACACGTCGCAGGCGACCGGCTGGAACGGCGTGCAGGTCGGGTCCGCGCGACGCTTGTAATCGCCCGACACCACGACGCGTTCGCCGCGGTGGTCGAGCACGATCTGCGCGGAGCCCAGCACATGGCCGGCGGGAACGAAGCCCACCTCGACGTCCCCCATCCGCATCGTCTCGCCATAGGCGACCGGGTGCCCCGCCTGCGGCCCGTAGCGCGCCTCCATGATCGCGAGCGTCTCGGGCGTCGCCCAGACCGCCTCGTGCCCGCCGCGCGCGTGATCCGCATGGCCGTGCGTGACCAGCGCGCGTGCCGAGGGGATGGAGGGATCGATCCACGCATCGGCCGGCTTCACATAGATGCCGTGCGGATGGGGTTCGAGCCAATCGCCGAGTTTCGCCATGGGGAGATTACGCACGAGGACGCGAAAGGCTACCGCCCGACCCGGATGCTGGCGAGGATCGCATCCATCCGCGCCGCCGCGGCTTTCTGCGTCGGCGCGCTTGCGGGTAGCGGCTCGGCGGCGGTGACGGCATAGGTCACGCGGTCGATCGCGTAGCAGGCGCCGTTCACCACGGTGCGCCAATCGGTGGCGGTGATCTGCTGGCTCATCCCCGCATCGCCGTTCCGGTACGCGGTCCAGCGATGGCCGCCGAGCATCCGGTTGGGCAGCCGCTTGCCGCTGGGGCCGAGCGCGCCCGTGGTGCCGCAGTGTGCGACGACGCCGGGATTGCGGCTCATGCCCAGCTGCACCAGCTCGGTGACCATGCCTTCTCCGCGGGCGGGCCGCGCATCCTGGGCGAAGCGGACGATCCCGGTGCCGGGCCCGACGGGGGCGCCGTCCCAGGACAGGCGCCAGCCCGCCGTCATCAGCGACTTGCCCGAAAAGTCGGTCGTCGGCCGCAACGTCGCGGGATAGGTCAGGTGGACGAGGCCGCCGGCGCCGACGAACGTGCGGGGTGCCGGCGCGGCGGCGATCGCGAGCAGGGGCAGCAACAGGGCAAAGCGGATCGGCATCACTCTCTCCTCGCTCCATGGCGGAGCGTGCGTATCCATCCCATATGCGATCCCGATGCGTGAACCCGCCATGACCGATCTGCCCCCGATCCTGGAGACGTGGTTCGCGGGCCGCGGCTGGCAGCCGCGCCGCCACCAGCGCGACATGCTGGTGGAAGGGCGCGCCGGCCACCACGCGCTGCTGGTCGCGACGACGGGCGCGGGCAAGACGCTCGCCGGCTTCCTGCCGACCCTGGTCGAATTGATCGAGGCACCCACCCAGGGGCTCCACACGCTCTACGTCTCGCCGCTGAAGGCGCTGGCGGTGGATATCCAGCGCAACCTGCTGGGGCCGATCGAGGAGATGGGGCTCGACATCCGCGTCGAGACGCGCACCGGCGACACCCCGTCCGATCGCAAGGCGCGCCAGCGCGTCCGGCCGCCGCAGATCCTGTTGACCACGCCCGAATCGCTGTCGCTGCTGCTCAGCTATCCGGACAGCATGACGATGTTCGAGGGGCTGCGCACCATCGTCGTCGACGAGGTCCATGCCTTCGCCACCGGCAAGCGCGGCGACCTGCTCTCGCTGTGCATGGCGCGCCTGCAGCGGATCGCCCCCGCCATGCGGCGCGTGGCGCTGTCGGCCACGGTCGCGGATGCCGATGGCTATCGCGCCTGGCTGGCGCCCGACGGCGATATCGACGCCGTCGCGCTGGTGCGCGGCGAGCCGGGCGCGGATCCCGACATCGCGATCCTGCTGCCCGAAGGGCGCGTGCCCTGGTCGGGCCATTCGGGCCGCTATGCCGCCGAACAGGTGATGGCCGAGATCGAGACCCACCGCACCACGATCGTCTTCTGCAACACGCGTAGCCTGGCCGAGCTGATCTTCCAGGATCTGTGGAAGGTCAACGCGATGAACCTGCCGATCGGCGTCCACCATGGCAGCCTGGCGCTGGAGGCGCGGCGCAAGGTGGAGGGTGCGATGGCGGACGGGCGGCTGCGTGCGCTCGTCGCCACCGCCAGCCTGGATCTGGGCGTCGACTGGGGCGATGTCGATTGCGTGATCCAGATGGGCGCGCCCAAGGGTTCGTCGCGCCTGCTCCAGCGGATCGGCCGCGCCAACCACCGGCTCGACGAGGCGTCGGAGGCGATCCTCGTGCCCGGCAACCGTTTCGAATATCTGGAAGCGCGCGCCGCGCTGGATGCGGTGGAGGCCGGCGAGCTGGATCCCGACCTGTTCCGGCCCGGCGCGCTCGACGTGCTGGCGCAGCATGTGATGGCCTGCGCCTGTGCCGCGCCGTTCCGCGAGGCGGATCTGCTGGGCGAGGTGCGCTCGGCGCTGCCCTATTCGGCGCTGACCGCCGAGACCTTCGCCCGCGTGCTCGGCTTCATCGCGGATGGCGGCTATAGCCTGAAGGCCTATGACCGGTTCAAGCGGCTGACGCAGGAGGCGGACGGGACGTGGCGGATCAGCCATCCGCGCTTCACCACGCAGCACCGCCTCAATGCCGGGATCATCGTCGAGGCCACGATGCTGACGGTGCGCTTCCGCAACGGCCGCGCGCTCGGCAAGGTGGAGGAGGGCTTCGCCGCCACCCTGGCGCCGGGCGACACCTTCTTCTTCGCCGGCCTCAGCCTCGAGGTCGAGAAGATGGATACCGAGGATCTGGTGGTGCGCGCGACCGCGAAGCCCGCGCGCATCCCCACCTATGGCGGATCGCGCATGCCGCTTTCCACCAATCTGGCGGACCGCGTCCGCGGGTTCCTGGCGGATGGTTCGCAATGGGCGCGCTTTCCCGACGACGTTCGCGAATGGCTCGAATTCCAGCGCGCGCGGTCGGTGCTGCCGCAGCCGGGGCAGCTGCTGGTCGAGACCTTCCCGCGCGAGGGGCGCCATTACATGGTGGCGTACAGCTTCGAGGGGTGGAACGCGCACCAGTCGCTCGGCATGCTCGTCACCCGGCGGATGGAGACGCTCGGGCTGAAGCCTTTAGGGTTCGTCTCGAACGACTATGCCTTGGCCACCTATTCGATCGAGAAGGTCACCGATCCGGCGGCGCTCTTTTCCGCCGACATCCTCGAACATGAATTCGTCGATTGGGTGCAGCAATCCGCCCTGCTGAAGCGCGCCTTTCGCGAGGTGGCGGTGATCGGCGGCCTGGTCGAGCGCCAGCACCCCGGCAAGCGCAAGACCGGGCGGCAGGTGACCTTCTCGACCGACCTGATCTACGACGTGCTGCGCCGCTACGAACCGGGGCATCTGCTGCTGGAGGCCGCCTGGGCGGATGCGCGCGCGCGGATGACGGATGTGGGGCGGCTCGCCGGCCTGCTCGACCGCGCCGCCGAGACGATGCTGCATATCGACCTGCCGCGCGTGACCCCGCTCGCCGTCCCGGTGCTGACGCTGATCGGGCGCGAGAAGGTGGCGACGGGCACCGCCGACGACGCGCTGCTGATCGAGGCGGAAGCGCTGGCGGCCGAGGCGATGCGGCTCGATTGAGGCCGGTCCTTGCCAAGGTGCGTCGCCGGGCGCAGTCTTGCGGGCATGAAGGGGGCTCTCGCGTCGCTCGTCGCGCTGCTGGCCGCGCCGGCCGGCGCGCAGCTCAGGGTTGCCGATCCGAGCCCGGCGCCGCTGCCGCTCGCCGACGAATCGCTGCTCGCGTTCGGCACTGCGAAAACGCGGATGACGGTGCCGGTGACGATCGCCGGAAGCGGTCCATGGAATTTTGTCGTCGATACCGGCGCCGAACGCACCGTCATCGCGCGCGAGCTGGCGGGCGTGCTGGGGCTGCCGGCATCGTCCGACGTGCGGGTGACCGCGATGACGGGCACCGTCGCCGTGCCGACCGTGATCCTGCCGGCCCTGTCGACGGGCACGATCGCCCACGCCGCGATCCAGGCACCGACGCTGGCGATGCGCGATCTCGGCGCGCTGGGCCTGCTCGGGATCGACGCCTTGCAGGATCGCAGCGTTTCGATCGACTTCGACCATCAGCGCATGACGCTGCGTATGGCGCACCGGCGCGGCGGCCATGTGGCGGCGGCGGCGGACGAGATCGTCGTCGTCGCCCGGTCGCGCTTCGGCCAGCTGATCGTCGCCGACGCCCGTTGCCGCGGCACGCGGATCGCCGTGGTGGTCGATACCGGTTCGCCCGTCACGATCGGCAACCCGGCCCTGCTGCGCGCGCTGGCCCATGCGGCGCGCCCCCTCGGGCCGCTTCAGCTCACCTCGGTGACGGGCGGCATGCTCGTCACGGACGCCTTCGCGCTCGACGCGCTGGAGATCGGCGGCGTGCCGCTTCGCGACGTGCGCGTGGCCGTTGCCGATGCACCGCCATTTCGCCGGTTCGGGATCGATGCGCGGCCCGCGCTGCTGCTGGGGATGGACGTGCTGCGCCTGTTCCGCACCGTGCAGATCGATTTCGCCAATCGCGAGATCCGTTTCCTGCTGCCGCGCGGGCGGATCGCGCCGCTGCCGCCGGGCCTGCGCTGAGCGGCGTTGCCAACCCACCGGTTTGGCGCTCTATTCCCCGAAACAAAGGGGAATCACGATGATCGGACGGATGTTGGCAGCGGTGGCGGCGATCGCGCTACCTGGGGTGGCGATGGCGCAGGCGCGGCCCGATCAGAAGGCGTTCTTCGGGCTCTACAAGGAGCTGGTCGAAACCAACACGACGCTGTCGTCGGGAAGCTGCACCCAGGCTGCGGCGCAGATCGCCGGGCGGCTGAAGGCAGCGGGCTTCAAGGATGGCGACATCACGCCCTTCTCGGTGCCCGATCATCCCAAGGAGGGCGGCCTGGTCGCAGTGCTGAAAGGCAGCGACGCCGGCGTGAAGCCGATGCTGCTGCTCGGCCATCTCGACGTGGTCGAGGCCAAGCGCGAGGATTGGGTGCGCGATCCGTTCAAGCTGGTGGAGGAAGGCGGCTATTATTACGGCCGCGGCACCGTGGACGACAAGGCGCAGGCCGCGATCTGGGCCGACATGCTGATCCGCTTCAAACAGGCGGGCTATGTGCCACGGCGCACGATCAAGCTGGCGCTCACCTGCGGCGAGGAGACCACCTATGCGTTCGACGGCGCGGAATGGCTGGCGAAGAACCGGCCCGAGTTGATCGCCGCCGAATTCGCGCTGAACGAGGGCGGTGGCGGGCGCACCGACGACAGCGGCAAGCGCCAGTTGCTGGCGCTCCAGGTGGGCGAGAAGGCGGCGCAGAACTACACGTTCCTCGCCACCAACCCCGGCGGCCACAGCTCCGCGCCGACACGGGCCAATGCGATCTACGAACTGGCGGACGCGCTCGAGGCGGTGCGCGGCCACGAATTTCCGGTGAAGTTCACCGACACGACGCGCGCCTTCTTCACCGCCACCGCGGCGGGATCTCCCAAGCCGCTGGCCGACGCGATCCGCGCGCTGCTCGCCAATCCGAACGACAAGGCGGCCGACGCGATCGTCAGCCAGGACAAGGCGCTGCACTCGACGCTGCGCACCACCTGCGTCGCGACGCTGCTGAGCGCGGGCCATGCCGAAAACGCGTTGCCGCAGCGCGCGACCGCCAACATCAACTGCCGGATTTTCCCAGGCGAGACGGTGGAAGGCACGCTTAGCGAACTGAAGCGACTGGCGGGAACCAAGGTGACCGTCACCGCCAACCAGCCGATCCGCCCCACCGCGATCCCGCCGACGCTCGATCCCAAGATCGTGGAGCCTGCGCGGGCGGTGGCGGCGAAGCATTTCCCCGGCGTGCCGCTGCTGCCGCTGATGTCCACCGGCGCGACCGACGGCATCTTTCTCGAGACGATCGGCATCCCGGTCTATGGCGCGCCGGGCGTGTTCATCGACAAGGACATGGGCGGCATCCACGGCCTGAACGAGCGGATCCGCATCGCCTCGCTCTATGACGGACGCGACTATCTCTACGATCTGGTCAAGGCCTATGCGGGCTGACGCAGCGCGCTCCTCCCGATCGGGAGGAGCGTTTCCTAAACGGTGACCTGCTCGCCGAGTTCCAGCACCTTGCCGGGGGGGATGTGGAGGAATTCGGTCGGGTCGCTGGCGTTGCGCTGGAGGAACATGAACAGCCGGTCCTGCCAGGGCGGCATGCCCTTTTCCGCATCGGGTTTGATCGTGCTGCGGCCGATGAAATAGGAGGTCTTCATCGGATCGAGCTCCTTGCGCACCGCTTTTGCGCCGAGGCCCAGGTCGCGCGGCACGTCGGGCGATTCCATGAAGCCGTAGGTGAGCACGATCACCGAGAAATTGTCGTCGATCCGCTCCGCCCGGCCGCGATCCTCGGCCGGCACGATCGGGCGATCGGTGGTGCGCACGCTGACGATCAGGTTGCGCGCGTGAAGCACCTTGTTGTGCTTCAGATTGTGGAGCAGCGCGCCCGGTGCCGCGGTGGGGTTGCCGGTCAGGAACACCGCGGTTCCCTCGACGCGCTCCGGCGGGCGCTTGGCGAGCGCGGCGGCAAGGTCGACGAGCGGGATGCTCTGCCCGCGTTCGAACGCGCCGACGATCCCGCGCCCGCGCACCCAGGTGTAGATCACCAGCCCAATCGCGGCGGCCACCACCAGCGGCACCCAGCCGCCCTCCACCACGCGCAGGATGTTGGCGCCGAAGAAGACGAGGTCGAGCAGCAGGAACGGCAGGATCACCGCGATGGCGAGCGGTCGCGACCAGCTCCAGCGATGCCGCACGACGACATAGGCGAGGCAGGTGGTGATGACCATCGTGCCCGTCACCGCGATGCCGTACGCCGCCGCCATCGCCGACGAGGTCCGGAACTGAACGACCAGCACCAGCACGCCGATCATCAGCAGCCAGTTGATCGCGGGCAGATAGATCTGCCCCGAGCTCGTCGCCGAGGTGTTGCGGATGCGCAGACGGGGCAGAAGGCCGAGCTGGATTGCCTGCTGCGTCAGCGAATAGGCACCGGTGATGACCGCCTGGCTGGCGATGATCGTGGCGAAGCCCGCCAAGACGATCAGCCCGGCGCGCACCGGCTCGGGCGCCATCAGAAAGAACCAGCTCTGGTTGACGAAGGGCACATGCGCCGCATGCGCCTTTTCCAGCGCCGACAGAGCAAAGGCGCCCTGGCCGAGATAGTTGAGCACGAGCGCGGGCGCGACGAGGAAGAACCAGCCGATGCGGATCGGCTTGATCCCGAAATGCCCCATATCGGCGGTGAGCGCCTCGGCGCCCGTCACCGTGAGGAACACCGCGCCCAGCACGAACAGCCCGGTGACGCCGTGCGTCATCAGCAGGCTGATGCCATAGGTGGGGCTGAGCACGCGGAAGATCGAAAGCTCGTCGGCGATGTGCCACAGGCCGAGGCCGCCGATCGTGAGGAACCACAGGATGCAGATCGGGCCGAACAGCTTGGCGATGTCCGCGGTGCCGCGCGCCTGGATCATGAACAGCGCGACGAGAATGACGATCGTCACCGCGAGCACCGTATTCTGGTCGAAGAACGCCGCGGTGGACGGGATCGTCTGCATCCCCTCGACCGCCGACAGCACCGAGAGCGCGGGGGTGATGATCGCATCGCCGTAGAACAGCGCCGCGCCCGCGGCGCCCAGCAGCAGCGCCGTGCGCGACCGCCAGCCGAGCGCCCGCCTGGCCAGCGCGGTGAGCGCCAGCACGCCGCCCTCGCCCTGGTTGTCGGCGCGCATCAGGAACAGCACATATTTGACGGTGACGACGAGGAAGAGCGCCCAGAGCGCGAGGCTCAGCACGCCCAGGATCTCGGACGGATCGATGCCGTCGCCCGCCGCCGGCGTCAGCGCGTCGCGAAACGCATAGAGCGGGCTGGTGCCGATATCGCCGAACACCACGCCGATCGCCCCGATCGTGAGCGCGCGCATGCCCGGATGCCGGTCGTCCGACAGATCGCCGACATGTTCGGCGGGCGCTTGATCGATCGAGACGGCAGACATGGCGGGTAGGACCCCGAGAGCGGACGGCGCGCTGTACGCCGATTGTTACGGCATGCAACGGGAATCGCTGCCCGTCGGCGGGCTTGCCTCGGGCCGGTTACGGCGTCATGGCGGCGCAATGGTTCCCTTTTCGTTCGGCGGACATGATTTCCTCGCGCTGGGGCAGGGCGCGCTGTTCTGGCCCGCGCGTGCCGCGCTGCTGGTGGCGGACCTGCATTTCGAGAAGGCGAGCTGGTTCGCGCGCGGCGGGCAGATGCTGCCGCCCTATGATTCGATCGCCACGCTCGCCGATCTGTCGGCGCTGGCGGCGGCGAGCGGCGCGCGCGAGATCTGGTGCCTGGGCGACAGTTTCCACGACGTCGACGGTTGCACGCGCCTGCCCGAACGCGCGCGGTCGATGCTGCGCACGCTGACGCAGGCCATGCGCTGGACGTGGATCACCGGCAATCACGATCCGGCGATCGTCGATCGCTGCGGCGGAGCGGTGGTGGACGAAGCGGTCGTCGACGGGATCGTGCTGCGCCACGAGGCGGATCCCGCCGAGCCGCGGCCCGAGATGTCGGGGCATTTCCACCCCAAGCTGCGGCTGCGCGTGCGCGGCAAGCCGGTGGCGCGGCGCTGCTACGTCGCCACCGACACCAAGCTGATCCTACCGGCGTTCGGCGCGCTGACCGGCGGGCTCGACGCGGATCATCCCGCGATCGTGCGCGCGGTGGGGTCGAAGGCGCAGGCGCTGATACCGGTCGAGACGCGGATGCTGCGCTTTCCGCTCGCGGCCTGATCGCGGCCGGCGCGACGACCGCCTATTTAGCGAGTGCGGGGTAGGCGGCCTTGAACGCCGCGACCATCGGCTTGTCCCACATCACGATATAGGGATAGGTCGGGTTGCGGTCATAGAAATTCTGGTGATATGCCTCGGCGGGATAGAAGCCGCCGGTCTCGATCCGGGTGACGATCGGCTTGGGATAGGCATGCGCCGCGCCGATCTGCGCGATATAAGCACGGGCCACTCGCGCCTGATCGGGCGTCTGCGGAAAGATCGCCGAGCGATAGCTGGTGCCGCTGTCGGGGCCCTGCCGGTTCAGCTCGGTCGGATCGTGCGCGATCGAGAAATAGACGCGGAGCAGCGTGGCATAGCTCACCTGACGCGGATCATAGGTGATGCGGATCGCCTCGGCATGGCGCGTCGTTTCGCTGGAGACCATGTCGTAGGTCGCGGTGCCCGCGCTCCCACCGGCATAGCCCGCGGTGACCGCGTGTACGCCCTTCACCCGCTCGAACACCGCCTCCATGCCCCAGAAACAGCCGCCGGCCAGCACCGCGGTCTGCAGTCCCGCAGCGGCCGGCACGTCGGCTTTGGCGACTGGGATCGGCACCGCGCGTTCAGCGCGCGCCGCGCCGGTCTGAAGGGCGAGCGCGCCGAAGGCGACGGTGGCAAGGGCTGCGATGGCGATGCGGGTCATGTTCATGATATAATGCGCTTTTCCGCCGAACCAAGCGGTCAGCGCTGGCCGTGGAACGTGGGAATGAAGTGGCCCGCCAGCGCGTGGCGCGCATCGGTCGGCTCCAACGTGACGAGCCCCACCGCGCCGAGCGCGAAGCCGATGGCGAACTGCCACAGGAAACTGGATTTCACGATGCTGCGCATGCCGTGTCCTAACGAGGGTGGCGGACGCGGATGGTCCCGCGCACGCCGAAGCTACGGGCGAGCCATCGGATCGATGCACCGCGCCTGCAATCGCGTTTCTAGAAACGTTGGATTAACGCTCGGTGGACGGCAGCATGACGGATGCGTTCACCGCAGAGCGGCGCACGCATCCTGGATCCGGGTGCATGCCTCGGTCAGCAGCGCGTCCGACGTGGCATAGCTGATCCGCATCGCGGGACTGAGCCCGAACGCCGTGCCCTGCACCGCCGCCACCTTCGCATCGTCGAGCAGATAGCCGACGAACGCCTCGTCGCTATCGATCGTGCGGCCGTTCGGCGTCGTCTTGCCGATCAGTTCGGGGAAGGAGGGATACACGTAGAACGCGCCTTCCGGCGTCGGGCAGTGCATGCCGGGGATCGCGTTGAGCATGCCGACGACCAGATCGCGCCGCACCTGGAACGCGGCGGCGCGCTCCTTCAGGAACGACTGGTCGCCGTTGAGCGCGGCGACGGCGGCGGCCTGCGCGATCGAGCAGGGGTTGGATGTGGATTGCGACTGGAGCTTGGCCATCGCCTGGATCAGCCAGGGCGCGCCCCCGGCAAAGCCGATCCGCCAGCCGGTCATCGCATAGGCCTTGGAACAACCGTTCACCGTCAGCGTGCGATCGTACAGATCCGGGCAGACATCGGCGATCGTCGCGAAGCGGAAGCCGTCATAGGTGATGTGCTCGTACATGTCGTCGGCGAACACCCAGACATGGGGGTGGCGCGCGAACACCTCGCCCAGTGCCTTCAGCTCGTCGACCGTGTACGCCGCCCCGGTCGGGTTGGAGGGCGAATTGAGGATCACCCATTTCGTCCTGGGGGTGATCGCCGCGTCGAGCGCCTCGGGCGTCAGCTTGTAGGCCGCCTCGGGGCCGCAGGGCACGATCACCGGCACGCCGCCGGCGAACTGCACCACGTCCGGATAGCTCACCCAGTAGGGCGCGGGGATCACCACCTCGTCACCGGCATCGATCGTGGCAACCATCGCGTTGAACAGCGTGTGCTTGCCGCCGACGTTCACGCTGATCTGGTTCATGCCGTAGATCAGCTGGTTGTCGCGTGCGAACTTCTCGACGATCGCCGATTTCAGCTCGGGCGTGCCGTCGACATTGGTGTATTTCGTCTTGCCGTCGCGGATCGCCTTGATCGCGGCGTCCTTGATGAAATCGGGCGTATCGAAATCGGGCTCGCCCGCGCCCAGGCCGATCACGTCGACGCCCTTGCGCTTCAGCTCGAAGACGCGCGCGGTGATCGCGAGCGTGGGCGACGGGCTGATGCGATCGAGCGCGGCGGAAGCGTGCATGGGCAGGGCCTTTCCCTTGGAGGCGCGTCGCCTATGCCCGGCGTGGCCCTAGTGCGCAACCGCCAGCACGGCGGGGATCAGCCCGCGCACTGCATTGCCGACGAAGAAGCCGTCCGCCAGATCCGCCGCGCGCACCTGGCCCTCCACCGCGCGCCCGGCCGCGATCAGCTCGGCACGCAGCACGCCGGGCAACAGCCCGTGGGTGAGCGGGGGCGTGACGAGCCTGTCGCCGCGCGGCACGAAGAGCGACGTAAAGCTGCCTTCGCTCAACAAACCGTCCGTTTCGAACACCACCTCGAACGTGCCGGCGGCGATCCGCGCCGCGTCGTAGAAGCCGCGGTCGCTCGTCTTGTGGCGCAGGCGGATATCGGCGGCCGCGACGGGCAGCGGCACGACGGCCACCTCAACCGGCGCATCGGGAGGGACGGGAAGTGGCGCGATCTCCACGGCGATCGCGCCCGATGCGGCGAGCAGGAGGCGGACGCGGGCGGACCGGCGCAGGCGAAAGGTCGCCGCCTGAAGCTCGTTGCGCGCGGCGTGGCGATCGAAGACGAAGCCCAGCGCCTCGGCGCTGGCGCGCATCCGTGCGACATGGCGCTCGAGCAGGGCGATGCCCGCCAGCGGATCGAACGCCATCGTCTCGATCAAATCGAACCCGCGCCCGCCCGCGGTGACGAAGGCCGCCTTGGCCAGCGCCTCGTCCCATTCGGCCCCGGCGTTCGAATCGGCGACGATCCCCCCGCCGACGCCCAGCCGGACCGTGTCGCCGCGCCATTCCAGCGTGCGGATCGCCACGTTGAACCGCGCCGATCCGTCGGCATCGATCCGCCCGATCGATCCGCAATAGGCGCCGCGCGCGCGCTGCTCGACTGTGGCGATCACCTGCATCGCGCGGCGCTTGGGCGCGCCGGTGATCGATCCACAGGGGAACAGCGCGGCGACCGCATCGCAGGCGTCGCGACCGGGCGCGAGCGTGGCGGTGACGGTCGAGGTCATCTGGTGGATGCTCGGATAGCTCTCGATGCGGAACAATTCGGGCACCGCGACGCTGCCCGGCACCGCGACACGGGCCAGATCGTTGCGCATCAGATCGACGATCATCAGATTTTCGGCGCACTGCTTGGGATCGGCGGCGAGCGCGGCGGCGCCGTCATCGCCGGCCACGCGGCGCAGCGTGCCCTTCATCGGGCGGCAGGTGAGCGCATCGCCTTCCAGCGCGAAGAACAGTTCAGGCGACAGCGACAACAGCCGCACCGCACCCGTGTCGACCAGCGCGGCATGCCCGGCCTTCGCCTGCCGCCGCAGCCGCGCATAGAGCGCGAGCGGATCGCCCGCATGCGGCACGGTGGCTGCGAAAGTGAGGTTCGCCTGGTAGATGTCGCCCGCCGCGATCAGCGCGAGTATCTCCACGATCCGCTCGTCATAGGCGGCGCGGTCGATGTCGGGCGCGGGCGCGCCGGCCCTGGCGCCGGCCGGATCGGGCAGCAGCGCGGCCACATCCGCCACCGGTTCGTACGTGTCGAACAGGCCGAACCACAGCAGCGGTCCGTCGCCCCGCGGCAGCGCGACGCCCTCCACGAACGCCGCGCCTGCCTCGTAGGTGAGATAGCCCGCCGCGTGCAGCCCGGCGCTTTGGCCCGCGCGCAGCGCGTCGAGCGCCGGCGCGACCGCCTCGGGTGTGTCCGCCGTGACGATCCGCACCGGCGACCGATAGAGCCGCGCCGGCGCGCCGCCATGCCAGGCATCGTCGAGGAGTACGAAAGGCGCTTCAAGCATTTGGCCGGCATGCCAGCCGCCACCGCCCCGCCGCAAGCGCCGATTGCGGCCACGTCGCCGGGTGCCTAGACGGTGGCGGCATGACCCAGCCCCCCCTTCGCGCGGCGATCGTGCCCGTCACCCCGCTCCAGCAGAATTGCAGCATCGTCTGGTGCACCGCCACGATGAAGGCGGCGGTGGTCGATCCCGGCGGGGATCTGCCCCGGATCCGCGCGGCGATCGCCAAGGCGGGCGTCACCGTCGAGAAGATCCTGCTGACCCATGGCCATATCGATCATGCGGGCGAGGCCAAGCCGCTCGCCGACGAACTGGGTGTGGGGATCGAGGGGCCGCACGAGGCGGATCGCTTCTGGCTCGCGCGGCTGGACGAGGACGGCCGCAATTACGGCATTCGCGGTGTGGTGTTCGAACCCGGTCGCTGGCTGGTGACGGGCGACACGGTGACGATCGGCAACCTGTCGCTCGACGTCCACGAAACCCCCGGCCACACCGCGGGCAGCGTGACGTTCCACCATCCGGCGTCGAAGCTGGCGCTGGTCGGCGACGTGCTGTTCGCGGGTTCGGTCGGCCGCACCGACATGGCGCAGGGCGACCACGCTACGCTGGTGCGCAGCATCGTCGAGACGCTCTGGCCGATGGGCGGGGATACCGCCTTCATCCCCGGCCACGGCCCGATGAGCAGCTTCGCGCAGGAGCGTGCCGGCAATCCCTTCGTCGGCGACGCGGTGCTTTCCGGCTGACGGTCAGCGGCGCGCACCCGCGCTCGCGTCGCGCACCGCCTTGAACTCCGATCCCGCATTCCAGGTCGGCCAGTCGCGCGAATCGGCGAGCGCACGTCCCACCGTGTAGAACAGCCCCACATCCTGCGCCGCGCCGCGCAGGTCCCAATCGGGGCTCCAGGCATCGCAGGTCTGGTGATAGCATTTCATATAGCCGTCGAGCCACGCCTGCCCCGCGGTGCGGCCGCCGGCCACCAGATCGGGCGCGCCGCTGATCGCCATCAGCAGCAGCGTCGGCACGCCCTTGCGCGCCAGCGAGAAATGGTCGGCGCGGTAGAACAGCCCGCGCTCGGGCAGCGCCTCGGGTGTGACGGTGCGGCCCTGCGCCCGCGCGGCCGCGGCCAGCATCGGTTCCAGGCTGTCCTGCCCTTGCCCCACCAGCAGCACGTCGTGCGAGGGGCCGGCGGTCTGGAGGATGTCGAGCGTCAGGTTCGCGACCGTCTTGGCGGCGGGATAGACGGGATGCTCGGCATAGGTCTGCGATCCGAGCAGGCCGCGCTCCTCGCCGCTCCACAGCGCGAAGACCAGGCTGCGCGCGGGCGGCGGGCCCGCCTTGAACGCGCGCGCGAGTTCGAGCACGCCGGCGGCGCCCAGCGCGTCGTCGTTCGCGCCCGGGCGGATGGTGCGGCCCTGCGCATCGGGCTTGCCGATGCCGTAGGCATCCCAGTGCGCGCCGAACATCACCACCTCGTCGGGATGCTTCGTGCCGGGCAGCTTCGCCAGCACGTTGCGGCTGGCGACGCGGTCCTGCGTCACGGGCAGCGTGGCTGAAAAGCGCTGGCGAAGCGGGACGGGGCGGAAATCCTTGCGCCGCGCCGCCACCCGCAGCTTCGCGAGATCGAGCCCCGATGCGGCCAGCAGCCTGGTCGCCGCATCCTCCTGCAACCAGCCCTGCAGCAGCACGGGCACGTCGCCGGCCCCGCGCACGATATCGTAATTCTCGCCGCCCGGCGCGGTGACCGTGCTCCAGCCATAGCCCGCGCCCGCGGTGTCGTGGACGATCAGCGCCCCGATCGCGCCGCGCCGTGCGGCTTCCTCATATTTGTACGTCCAGCGGCCATAATAGGTCATCCGCCGGCCGCCGAACCGGCCGAACGAATCGTCACCCGTCACCGCGGCGAAATCGGGGTCGTTGACGAGGATCACCGCCACCTTGCCGTGCAGGTCGACGCCCTTGAAATCGTCCCACCCGCGCTCGGGCGCCGAGACGCCATAGCCGACGAATACCATCGGCGCGTCGGCGATGGCGACGCGGTCCACCGGCCGCACCGTGCTGAGATAGACGTCACGGCCCTGTTCCAGCGGCGCGTCGCCTGCGCGCACCTGGCCCATGCCCATCCGGGTGTGGACGAGCGGCACCGCCTGCGTCCAGGCGCCGTCCGGGCCGCCGGGTTCAAGTCCCATCGTCTTGAACTGCGTGACGAGCCAGTCGATCGTCTTCGTCTCGCCCGGCGTTCCCGGCGAGCGACCCTCGAACGGATCCGAAGCGAGCGTGCGCACGTCGGCGGACAGGCGCTCGGGCGCGATCGTCTGCGCGGTGACGGGAGCGGCGGCGACGAGCGCGGCGGCGGCGAGGAGCGCGTGGCGGATCATGCGTGCGCCACCGGTGCGACGACCAGCGTTCCCGGCAATCCGGCTTCGCGCGCGCCATAAGCCATCGCCAGCGCCCAGCCCGCCAGCACCGCGAGGATCACCCAGGTGGCGAGCGCGCCGCCCGCCCGCAGCGGATTGGATTGCAGCCGGTCCATGCCGAAGCCGTGCAGGATGCGGGCGATCACGAACGCCATCCCCAGGATCCACAGGCCCATCGGCGATCCTCCGCCCAGTTCGATCAGCGCCAGCAGGATCAGCACGAACGGCGCATATTCGACCAGATTGGCCTGCGCGCGCATCCGTGCGTGCAGCCGCGCATCGCCATTGTCGCCCACCAGCACCTTGTCGCGCAGCCGAGTCGGCACGATCCGGAACGCGAGCCACAGGTTGACGACCGCCAGGGCCGCCGCAATGGTCAGGGTGACGGGCAGGATCATGCGGCACGAACTCCTTCAACGGTACGAACGCCCTGCCACCGGTTCCGCGCGCTTGCAACGGCGGCGGGAATCGCTATAGCGCCACGCTTCGCGAAGCCTCCGGCCAACAGGCACTCACGCGGCCGGTGGTTGTCTCCACCGGTTGCCGAAAGCGTCGGGTCGGGGGCTTCCTGTATTCGAATCCCGAAGAACAAGGTGCCGAAATGGCCGTCCCCAAAAGAAAGACTTCGCCCTCCAAGCGCGGCATGCGCCGTGGGCATGATTCGCTGACCGTGGCTTCGTTCCAGGAATGCCCGAACTGCGGCGAGCTGAAGCGCCCGCATCACCTGTGCAACTCCTGCGGCCATTATAATGGCCGCGAGATCGTCTCGGTCGAGGCCTGACGCCCTCCACTGAAAAAGGATCGCCGGCCGTGTCCGACAACGCCTGGATCGCCGTCGATGCGATGGGTGGAGACGATGGGCTGGCCGTGATGCTCGCCGGGGTCGCACGTGCGCGGCGCCGGTTCGATGACATGCGCTTCCTGCTCGTCGGCGACGAGGAGCGGATCGCAGCCGGGCTCAAGGCGCATCCCAACCTCACGCGCAGCAGCGAGATCGTCCACGCGCCCGAAGTGGTCGGCCCGAGCGACAAGCCGAGCCAGGCGATCCGCCGCGCCAAGACGACCTCGATGGGGATCGCGATCGATCTGGTAAAGCAGGGGCGTGCCGCCGCGGCCGTTTCCAGCGGCAATACCGGCGCGCTGATGGCGATGGCCAAATTGTCGTTGCGGATGCTGCCGGGGATCGACCGGCCGGCGCTCGCCGCGCTGCTGCCGACGCTCGGCGCCAACGACGTGGTGATGCTCGATCTGGGCGCCAACACTGAGTGCGACGCCAACAATCTCGTCCAGTTTGCGGTGATGGGGGCGGCCTATGCGCGCGCTACGCTCGATCTCGCCTCGCCCCGCGTCGCGCTGCTCAACATCGGCAGCGAGGATCAGAAGGGCACCGGCGAGATCAAGGACGCCGCGGCGCGCCTGAAGGCGGCGACTCACATCCCGATGACGTTCGACGGCTTCATCGAGGGCGACCGGCTGTCGCGCGGCGAGGTCGACGTGATCGTGTGCGACGGTTTCTCGGGCAATATCGCGCTGAAGACCGCCGAAGGCACCGCACGATTCGTCGGCGACCTGCTCAAGCGTGCGTTCAGCAGCTCGGCGCGGTCCAAGATCGGCTTCCTGATCTCGCGCCCGGCGACCGAATTGCTGCGCGATCATCTCGATCCCAACAATCACAACGGCGCGGTGTTTCTTGGGCTGGGCGGCATCGTCGTGAAGAGCCATGGCGGCGCCAACGAGCGTGGCGTGGCGACTGCGATGGGTAATGCCGCCAAGATGGTGCGCAACGATCTGATTCGGCGTATCGCCGACGATCTGGGTAATTTCGAGGAAGCGGCATGAACCGGCCCGCCGTGCTGCGCAGCGTGATGGTCGGCACCGGATCGGCCTTGCCCGCCCGCCGCGTGTCGAACGCCGAACTGGCCGAGCAGGTCGACACGACCGACGAATGGATCGTCGAGCGTACCGGCATCCGCTTCCGCCATATCGCCGGGCCCGACGAGACCACGGCGACGCTTGCGGCCGACGCCAGCAAGGCCGCGCTCGCCGCCGCCGGGGTGCTGGCGCAGGATATCGATCTGATCGTGCTGGCCACCGCCACGCCCGACCAGACCTTTCCCGCCACCGCCACCAAGGTGCAGGCGATGCTGGGTATCGACGATTGCGTGGCGTTCGACGTAGCGGCGGTCTGTTCGGGCTTTCTCTATGCGGTGCAGGTCGCCGACAGCATGATTCGCGCGAGAACGGCGCGGCGCGCGCTGGTGATCGGCGCCGAGACGTTCAGCCGGATCCTCGATTGGGAGGACCGCACCACCTGCGTCCTATTCGGCGACGGCGCGGGCGCGATCGTGCTGGAGGCGCAGGAAACCGCCGAGGCGGACGGGCGCGGCGTGCTGGCGACCAAGCTCCATGCTGATGGGCGGCACAACGGGCTGCTCTATGTCGATGGCGGCCCCTCGACCACGGGCACGGTGGGCAAGCTCAGGATGAAGGGGCGCGAGGTGTTTCGCCACGCCGTCGTCAATCTGGCCGCGGTGATGGGCGAATCGCTCGCGCTGGCGGGTCTCGAGACCGCCGATGTCGACTGGGTGGTGCCGCATCAAGCCAATGCCCGCATCCTCGATGCCACCGCGAAGAAGCTGGGCCTGGCGCCCGAGCGTGTGGTCGTCACCGTGGACCGGCACGCGAACACTTCGGCCGCATCGGTGCCGCTCGCGCTCGACACCGCGGTACGCGACGGGCGTATCGAAACGGGACAGATCGTCGTGCTTGAGGCCATGGGCGGTGGTTTCACCTGGGGGGCCGCCGTCGTCCGCGTCTGACGCAAGAAAACATACATTACTTTGCGCCAATGTGCGGTTATGTATACGATATGCGTCACCGGGGGAGTGTGGAATGGACGTTGCGGGTACGTTGACCAGAGCGGATCTGGCCGAGTCGCTGTACCGCGAAGTGGGGCTTTCGCGGGCCGATTCGAGCAAGCTAGTCGAACAGATTCTGTACGAGATGTGCTCGGCGCTTTCGCGTGGCGAAAACGTCAAGATTTCGGGCTTCGGCACGTTCGTCCTGCGCGACAAGGGCGAGCGGGTCGGGCGCAATCCCAAGACGGGCGTCGAGGTTCCGATCGCACCGCGGCGCGTGCTCACCTTCCGCGCCAGCCAGATGATGCGTGAGCGCATCGCCGCCGCCGGATAACATGGCCGGAGACGGACCGGACGAGAGCGGGAAGGCCGCAGGCGCGTTCCGGACGATCGGCGAACTCTCCCGCGACACGGGCCTGCCCGCGCATGTGCTGCGCTATTGGGAAACGCGGTTTCCACAGCTTCGCCCGGTGCAGCGCGCGGGCAACCGCCGCTATTACCGGCCGGCGGACGTGGCGCTGGTGCGCCGGATCGACACGCTGCTGAACGCGCGCGGTTATACGATCCGCGGCGTGCAGCGGCTGCTGGCCGACGAGGACGGGTTTTCGGCGCCGCCGATCGGCGAGGCGCTCGCCGCGATCCGCAACCTGCTCGCGCGGGCGCTCGCCGAGGATGGGGGCTAGGCGGGTCCGTCCTTCGGTGGCGTGCAAAGGCAGGGGGTGCACGCGGAGGCGCGGAGGCAGCGGAGAATATGTGCTGGCCGCAATTGCGGCCTTCATCGTCGGATCTTGAGATAAGAGCGCGTCGCCGCGCGCGAGACATCTCCGCGCCTCCTCGTGAACCGCCTTGTTCAAGCGATCGGCCGCGGCTCCGCCGGTTCACCGCGCCCGGCAGGCGATCGCGGCGGCGTCGATCGCGGTCGCGGCGCCGCCCAGCGCATAGACGTCCGCAAACGGCCGGCCGCCGACGCCCACCGCCTCCACGCTCATGCTGCGGCCCGAGCGAATGGCGGCGACGAGCGCACGGTCGCTCGGCGCGTCTGTCGCCCAGGCATCGATCCGGTCGGCGGCGAGCACGAACCGCCGTTCGCCGACGCTCAGCGTTACCGCCGACGCCCGGTCCCGCTCGTGGCTGAGCCGCACATGAAGCGATTGGCCGAGTCCCCGACCGGGCCAGGTCGCGATGCTCGCGAACGGCCGCCAGCGCGCCTGGCCGCCGGCGCGGACCGGCGCCGCGATCGCATAGCAGCGCGCCGGCACGGCATCGCGAAACGCGGCCCAGCCCTTATACGCCCCGATCGTCTCGCGCGCCGCCACCGGCATCGCCAACCCCACCGCCGAAGCGAACAGGAGCCGCGCCGGCCAACGCTTCATGCCGGCGCATGCCCGGTGCCGCGATGCGCGATCGTCTCGGTGCCGGCCGCGATCAGCGCGATCGATCCCTGCGGCAGTCCGGGCGAGACGGGCACGCCTACCGCCGGATCGCTCGCCGCGCCCGTCATCACGCCGCGCAGCACGCGCGACGAGATGCCGTGCATGACGATCAGCCGGTCGCCCGGCGCATCGCTGTCGGCGAGCCACCCGCCCAGCCGCCGCGCGATCGCCGGATAATCCTCGCCATCGGGCGCGGGGCGCAGCAGCCCGGTCGCGGGATCGATCACCGGCCCCACCTCTGCCACCACGGCCTCGTAATAGCGGCCGCCCCACGAGCCCATGCCGATCTCCGCCAGCCGGACATCGGTCCGGGCGGCGTGCCAGTCGAGCTCGAGATGTTCGGCGATCACCGCCAGCGTCTGCAGCGCGCGGCCGGCGGGCGAGGCCCAGAGCGTGAGCGCGGGGCGAGCGCCCAGCATGGCACGCAACGCCTGCCCCATCGCATCCGCCTGCGCGAAGCCGGCGCGCGTCAGCGGTGTGTGCGGCGCGTCGCCCTGCAGCCGGCGCGCCGCGTTGAACACGGTTTCGCCGTGGCGGGCAATGAAGTCGCGTCCCTGTCGCATGAAGCGGTCTCCCTTGCGGTGCGCACGAAGGCAACCGATTTTCGGTTGTGCCGCGCGTCAGCGTTAACCGCGCGGTTACCGGACTCGCCCGAGGAGGGCCATCATGCTTGTGCCGCCCCCGCCTTGTTGGTTAGGGTCGGCGCGTGGATCGCCCCGCAAGGCCGGGGCCGGGGGAAGATCATGAAGGCGACGATCGAACGCGCGACGCTGCTCAAGGGGCTGAGCCACGTCCAGTCCGTGGTGGAACGGCGCAACACCATCCCCATCCTGTCCAACGTGCTGATCGAGGCGACGGCGGAGGGCCGGCTGCGGCTGATGGCGACCGATCTTGATCTGCAGATCAACGAATCGGTCGCCGCCGCGGTCGACCAGCCGGGCGCGACGACGGTGAGCGCACACACGCTGTTCGACATCGCGCGCAAGCTGCCCGAGGGCAGCCAGGTGCAGCTCGCCGCCGCGGACGGGCGGATGACGATCGTGGCGGGCCGCGCACGCTTCTCGCTCGGTACGCTGCCGCGCGACGATTTCCCGGTGATCGCCGAAGGCGAATTGCCGACGCAGTTCGAACTGCTGGCCGAGACGCTGAAGCAGATCATCGACAAGACGCGCTTCGCGATCTCGACCGAGGAAACGCGTTATTATCTGAACGGCATCTTCCTCCATGTCGCGGACGGCGAAAGCGCCAACCCGGTGCTGAAGGCGGCCGCGACCGACGGCCATCGCCTCGCCCGCGTGACGATGCCGCGCCCTTCGGGTGCCGAGACGATGCCCGACGTGATCGTGCCGCGCAAATGCGTCGGCGAGCTGCGCAAGCTGCTCGACGAGGTGGACGGTTCGGTCGGCGTGTCGCTATCGCCAACCAAGATCCGCTTCGATCTGGGGCAGGCGGTCCTGACGTCGAAGCTGATCGACGGCACCTTTCCCGATTATTCGCGCGTGATCCCGACCGGGAACGACAAGATCCTGAAGCTCGATCCGTCGAGCTTCATGGAAGGCGTCGACCGCGTCTCGACCATCGCCACCGAAAAGACGCGCGCGGTGAAGATGGCGCTCGATCGCGACAAGATCACGCTGTCGGTGACGAGCCCCGAAAACGGCACCGCCGCCGAAGAGGTGCCGGGCGAATATGTCTCCGCGCCGTTCGAAATCGGGTTCAACAGCCGCTATCTGATGGACATTCTCGGCCAGATCGAGGGCGATTCGGTCGAGGTGCATCTGGCCGACGCCGCCGCGCCCACGCTGATTCGCGAAAACGACAAGTCCTCTGCGCTTTATGTGCTGATGCCGATGCGGGTGTGACGCGCCCGCCGGCTTGACGAAATGCCGTGACTGGCTTATTGACAGTGATGTCAGTAAGGAGTCGACCCATGGCGAAGCTTCCTCCCTTTCCCGGCACCAGCGGCCGTCGCGACTGGCGGACCGCGATCGACGCGATCCGCAAGCTGCTCAACGACGGCGACGACACGATCCAGGTGTTCCGCATCATGCGGGCGCTGAACGTCGGCAACGCGCCCGATCTCTATGCGCGGCTGCTGGCGACCGCCGAGGGCGGCCGGATCGCCTATGACCAGGTCGAGCTGGCCGAGCGTTTCGCCGACCCCGCGTTTCGCGCAAGCTTCGCGCCGGGCACCGTCGGCGCGGCCTATCGCGACTGGCTGGCCGAGACCGGCTATTCGGCGGACGGGCTGGTCGCGGTCAGCCGGCTCGATCCCGAGCCCGACATGCGCCACCCCTATGCCTGGGCGGGGCGCCGGGTGCGCGACTGCCACGACATCTGGCATGTGCTGACCGGCTACAAGGCGGACGAGAATATGGGCGAGGCCTGCCTCGTCGCGTTCAGCTTCGCGCAGGTGGGCGGCCTCGGCTGGGCGCTGATCGGCTCGGCCGCTGCGCTGAAGAGCATCGGCGTGACGGGCAACCGCCTGTTCGCGAAGGCGGTGTGGGAAGGCTATCGCCACGGGCGCAGGGCCAAGTGGATCTTCGGCGAAGATTATCTCACGCTGCTCCACGAGCCGCTCGAAGCGGCGCGCGCGCGGCTCGGGATCCTCACGCCGGTAGCCTATCAGACGGCGCAGCGCGAACTGGGGCCGGCGATGGCATCCTATATGAGCCAGCAAAAGGCCAAGAAGGCCGCGCCGGCGCTTTCGCACGCGGCCTGACGCGGCGCGATAAGCGCGCTAGACGCAGGCGCGATGCTGTCGCGCCTCGTCCTCACCGATTTCCGCAACCATGCCGCGCTGACGCTGTCGCCGGGTGCGGGGTTCGTCGTGCTGACCGGCGCGAACGGCGCGGGCAAGACCAACGTGTTGGAGGC
Organism: Sphingomonas sp. GC_Shp_6; assembly: GCF_026540835.1. Lineage (NCBI taxonomy): Bacteria > Pseudomonadati > Pseudomonadota > Alphaproteobacteria > Sphingomonadales > Sphingomonadaceae > Sphingomonas > Sphingomonas sp. GC_Shp_6. Next base: position 263,629 of record NZ_JALNUO010000001.1, read on the forward strand.
GGTGTCGCTGCTGGCGCCCGGCCGGGGCCTGCGGCGCGCCGGATTGGGCGAGATAGCGCGGCAGGGCGGCGGCGGCGGGTTCGGCGTCGCGGCGGTGCTCGACGCAGCGCAGGGCGCGGTCGAGCTGGCGACGGGCGCGATCGCCACCGCGCCCGAGCGCCGCATCGTGCGCGTGCAGGGCGCGGCCAGCGCGGCGACGGCGCTTCCCGAATGGCTGAGCGTGTTGTGGCTCACGCCCGCGATGGACCGGCTGTTCGTCGAGCCCGCCAGCGGGCGGCGGCGCTTTCTCGATCGGCTGGTGCTGGCCTTGCGCCCCGGCCATGCGGTGAATGCCGCGCGCTATGATGCCGCGATGCGCGCGCGCAACCGGTTGCTGGCCGAAGACGTACCGGGCGATCCCGAATGGCTGGCGGCGCTGGAAGCGCAGATGGCCGAGCATGGCGCAGTGCTGGCGCAGGCGCGGCGCGAAACGGTGGCGTTGCTGGGCGAGCGGCTGGCCGCTGCCGCCGCGGTGGGATTTCCGCGTGCCGCGATCGCGCTCGACAGCCCCGGCGGCGATGCCTCGCCCGCCGCGCTGCGCCAAGGCCGCGCCCGCGACGCGGCGGCGGGGCGGGCGCTGGCCGGCCCGCATCGCGACGACCTGATCGTCACGCATGCCGACAAGGGGCAGGCCGCGGCGCTCGCCTCCACCGGCGAGCAGAAGGCGCTGCTGCTCGGCATCGTACTCGCCCATGCCGATCTGGTCGCCGAACGGAGGGCGCGCGCGCCCCTGCTGCTGCTCGACGAGGTGGCCGCGCATCTCGATCCCGCCCGCCGCGCCGCGCTCTTTGCTGCGCTCGCGGGACGCGGGCAGGTGTGGATGACCGGCACCGAGGCGGCTCTGTTCGCCGATGTCGGCGCCGGCGCCACGCGGATCGTGCTCGGCGGCTGAACCCTGGCTGTCGGTCCGGCTCATGGTCGGTTCAAGCGGATGCGGGCATGACGGGCCGACACGATCGAGGAGCAACCGTCATGAAGACCATCCCCATCGCCCTGGCCGGGTTCGCACTGGTGGCCGGCGCCATGCCCGCCGCCGCGCAGGATCGCTGGGACTGGCGCCCCGGCGAGCGCGCCTATGACCTGCGTGGCCCGGGCGTGCCCATCCTGTTTCCCGAACTGCGCGACAATCCGCGCGGGCGCGCGTTCGTGATGCGCAATTTCGACTTCAACGGCGACGGCTTCATCGATCCGCGCGAGGCGCGCGCAGCCGACCGGGCCTTTGCCGAGGCGGCCGGCCCGCGGCGCGACCGGTTCGACTGGCGCGCGCGCGATCGTGGCCCGGTGGTCGAGGCCGACACGCGCTGGGATCGTGGCGCGATGCGCGACTATCATTTCCGCCAGACGCCACGCGGCGCGATGCTGACGCTGCAGGAGGACGTGCTGTTCCAGACCGACAGCGACGTGCTGCGCCCCGGCGCGGTGGAGAAGCTGCGCCCGCTCGCCGCCTATCTGCGCGGCAATCCGGGGGTGCGCGTCGCGATCGACGGCTTCACCGATTCGCGCGGCAGCGTGGCGCACAACCAGGATCTGTCCGAACGCCGCGCCGCGAGCGTGCGCAGCGCCTTCGACGCGATGGGCGTGACACGCGCGCGCTTCTCGGTCGCGGGGCATGGCGAGGCACAGCCGGTCGCCAGCAATGCGACGCCCGCGGGGATGCGCCTCAACCGCCGGGTCGAGGTGACGCTGCTCGGCCAGCGCGCGGACGGGTTCGCGCGCTGAACCGATCAGGCGAAGCGCTTGGCGAGCGCTTCGTTCCCCTGCGCCAACGCGAGGCTGCGGACCGTGTTGCCGTCACCGTCGATCATCGCGGCGTCGGCGCCATTCTCCAGCAACAGGTCGATGATCGCGCTGCGGTCGAACAGGCCGGCCAGCATCAGCGCCGTCTGCCCGGCGGCGTTGCGCCGGTTCACGTCGGCACCGCGCGCGATCAATAGCGCGGCAATGGCGAGATGGCCCTTGAACGCCACCCCCATCAGCGCGGTGTTGCCGCGGTGATCGGCATCGCCGTCGACCGCGGCGCCACGATCGAGCAGCAGCGCGGTCGTGTCCGCATGGCCGTTATAGCTGGCGAGCACGAGCGGCGTGTGGCCGCGGCCGTCGCGGATCTCGATGGGCACACCGGCGTGGAGCAGCGCCGGGATCACGTCGTCCCGCCCCATCCGCGCGGCATCGAACATCAGTTCGCGCAGGCGTTCGGGGGAGGGCAGGGGCGGGGGTGCGGGCGCGTCGGTCATCGCCGTGCGGTAGCGTGGCGCGCGCGCCGCCGGCAACGCCATTTCGCTTCCGTTTCGGCCCCTCGATGCCTATATGCTGGGCATGGCAACATCCCCCCAGAATGCGAACGAATACGGCGCCGAATCGATCAAGGTGCTGAAGGGGCTGGACGCGGTCCGCAAGCGCCCCGGCATGTATATCGGCGACACCGACGACGGCTCGGGCCTCCACCACATGGTGTTCGAGGTGAGCGACAACGCGATTGACGAGGCGCTGGCGGGGCATTGCGACCGGATCGACATCCAGCTCAATCCCGATGGCTCGGTCTCGGTCACCGACAATGGCCGCGGCATCCCGACGGGCATCCACCGCGAGGAGGGCGTCTCCGCGGCCGAGGTCATCATGACCCAGCTCCATGCGGGCGGAAAGTTCGAGAACACCAGCGACGACAACGCGTACAAGGTCTCGGGCGGGCTGCATGGCGTCGGCGTCTCGGTGGTGAACGCGCTGAGCGAGTTTCTCGATCTCACGATCTGGCGCGACGGCGAGGAGCATTACATGCGCTTCGCGTTCGGCGACGCGGTCGCGCCGCTGAAGGTGGTGGGCAAGGCGGCGCCCGGCCAGAAGGGCACGCGCGTCACCTTCCTGCCGAGCCCGGCTACCTTCAAGATCGTGGAGTTCGATTTTGAGAAGCTCGAGCATCGCTACCGCGAGCTGGCTTTCCTCAATTCAGGCGTGCGGCTTTTCCTCACCGATGCGCGGCACGAGGAGCCGCGGACGATCGAGCTCTATTACGAGGGCGGGATTGCCGCGTTCGTCAAATATCTCGATCGCGCCAAGACGCCGCTGATGGCCGAGCCGATTGCGATCACCGGCACGCGCGACGACGTGACGATGGACGTCGCGCTGGAATGGAACGACAGCTATTACGAGAACGTCCTCGCCTTCACCAACAACATCCCGCAGCGCGACGGCGGCACGCATCTGGCGGCGTTTCGCGCCGCGCTGACGCGCACGCTCAACAACTATGCCGAGAAATCGGGGATGTTGAAGAAGGAGAAGGTGACGCTCACCGGCGAGGACATGCGCGAGGGGCTGACCGCGATCGTCTCGGTCAAGCTGCCCGACCCCAAGTTCAGCTCGCAGACCAAGGACAAACTGGTCAGCTCCGAGGTGCGCCAGCCGCTGGAATCGCTGATGGCGGACAAGCTGGCCGAATGGCTCGAGGAAAATCCCGCTTACGGCAAGGCGATCGTCGGCAAGATCATCGACGCCGCTGCGGCGCGCGAAGCCGCTAAGAAGGCTCGCGAGCTGACGCGGCGCAAGGGCGCGATGGATATCGCCAGCCTGCCCGGCAAGCTCGCCGACTGTCAGGAGCGCGATCCCGCCAAGTCCGAGCTGTTCCTCGTCGAGGGTGATTCGGCGGGCGGATCGGCGAAACAGGGGCGCAACCGCCATTTCCAGGCGATCCTGCCGCTGCGCGGCAAGATCCTCAATACCGAGCGCGCGCGGTTCGACCGGATGATCTCGTCCAAGGAGATCGGCACCCTCATCCAGGCCATGGGCACGGGGATCGGTCGCGACGATTTCAACGCGGACAAGCTTCGTTATCACAAGATCGTCATCATGACGGACGCCGATGTCGACGGCGCACATATCCGTACGCTGCTGCTGACGTTCTTCTATCGCCAAATGCCCGAGCTGATCGAGCGCGGCCATCTCTACATCGCGCAGCCGCCGCTCTACAAGGCGACGCGGGGGCGCTCCGAAGTGTATCTGAAGGACGATGCCGCGCTTGACGAGTATCTGGTCGATGCGGGCGTGGCGACGATGATGCTCGATTCGCCGACCGGCGCGCGCTCGGGCGCCGACCTGAAGCACTTGGTGGATCACGCCCGGCGGATGCGCACGCTGATGCGCTATGTGCCGCGCCGCTACGATGCCGGGATCATCGAGGTGCTGGCGCTGGCCGGCGCGCTCGATCCGCAGGCCACGCGCACAGCGCGGCAGGCCGCGGTGACCGAGGCGATCCGGCGGCTCGACGCGGGCGACGATGGCGATGGCGGCACCGCGCGCTGGTCCGCCCAGTTGACCGAGGACGGCTCGATCCACTTCCAGCGACTGTGGCGCGGCGTGACCGACCATCACATCATCGAGGCCAGCTTCATGGCCTCGGCCGAGGGGCGCAAGCTCCACGCGCTGGCGGCCGAACAGGCGGAGAGCTTTTCGCAGGCGGCCAAGCTGGTGCCCGCGCGCGGCGCGCCGGCGATCGTCGCGCCCGAGGACGAACCCGCGACCGACGAGAACGGCAACGTCACCACGCTGGCGCGAGGGCAGACGCTGGTCGCGCGACCGACGCAGCTGCTCGACGCGATTCTGGCGGCGGGGCGCAAGGGGCTGTCGATCCAGCGCTACAAGGGGCTGGGCGAGATGAACGCCGAGCAACTGTGGGAAACCACGCTCGACCCCGCGGTGCGCACGATGCTCCGTGTGACGGCGCTGGAGACGCAGGCGGCCGACGAGGTGTTCTCGCGGCTGATGGGCGAAGTGGTCGAGCCGCGCCGCGAGTTCATCCAGGACAACGCGTTGAACGTCGCCAATCTGGACGTCTGAGGAGCCTGCCAATGAAGATCATCGCCGCACTCGCCGGCTTCGCGCTCGTCGCGACCGCCGCCCATGCCCAGGCCCCCAAGTCCGCCATCGCCGCCGCGCTCGCCGATCCCGCACGCGCGGATCAGCAGGGTGACGACGCACGCCGCGAGGCCGCCGCGGTGCTCGCCTTTTCGGGGGTGAAGCCGGGCGACGCGGTGATCGATTATCTGCCCGGCAAGGGCTATTGGACGCGCATCTTCGCCGGGATCGTCGGCCCCAAGGGCCATGTCTATGCCGATTGGCCCGCCGCGGCCGCCAAATATGCCGCCAAGCCGCTGCCGGCGATCCAGGCGCTGGGCCTCGCCAACGTTACCGCCGCGGTGCAGCCGACGAACCTGCCGACCGCGGCCAAGCCCGTCGACCTGTTCTGGACCGTGCAGAATTACCACGACATCCCCAATGGCGGCCCGTTCGGCGAGGGCGGCGAGCCCGCGATCCGCTCCTTCAACGCCGCGGTCTTCGCGCTGCTGAAGCATGGCGGCACCTATGTGGTGATCGATCATGCCGACGCGCCGGGCACGGGGCTGACGGGCACGAACACGCGCCACCGGATCGATCCCGCGGTGGTGAAGACGCAGATCGAGGCCGCGGGCTTCCGCTTTGTCGGCGAGTCGCCGGTGCTGCGCAACCCGGCCGACGATCACACTAAGCTCGTCTTCGACCCCGCGATCCGCGGCAAGACCGATCAGTTCGTCTTCAAGTTCCGCAAGCCCTGAACGGGCAGTTCCCAAGGGCGGGAGCGTCCGCTAGCGGATAGCGGCGCGGAGCATCGCGCGGCAGCCGCGATGCTCCGTGTCATAGGCCACGCTGGTGCCGAGGCTTTGCGCCATGGCGCGGATCAGCTTGGTGCCGAGGCCCGTGCCGCGCGGCGCGTCGCTTGGGGTGAGGCCGCAGCCATCGTCTTCCACGACGAGCAGGAACGCGGCGTCGCCTTCCTGCGCCAGCGTGATCCGCACTTCGCCCCGGCCTGCGGGATAGGCGTATTTGCAGGCATTGGTGATGAGTTCGGTGACGATCACGCCCAGCGACACCGCGCGGTCGGTCGGCAGGCGGATCGCTTGGGCGGTACAGGCGAGCGTGCAGCGGCCGGTGTCGCGCGCCAGCGTCTCGTCCAGATCGTGGACGAGCGCGACGAGATAATCGGCCATGTCGACGCTCTCCACGTCGTTGGCGCTGTAGAGCCGGCGGTGCACCTGCGCGATGGCGTCGATCCGGCGCTGGGTGTCGGCCAGCGCCTCGCGCGCGACCGGATCGGACAAGGCCGCCGACTGCAGGCTGACCATGGCCGTCACGAGCTGGAGCGAATTGGCGACGCGGTGGTTCACCTCGCCGAGCAGCGCCTCGAGCCGCGCATTGCTCGCGCGCAGATCCGCCTCGGCAGTGGCCTTGGCATGACGCAGCGCGGCCACGCCGCGCACCTGTGCGAAGGTGGCCGCGAGCAGGTCGAAGAAATCGTCGCCGACGGTCTTCACGACATAGTCGATCGCGCCGGCCTTCAGCGCGGCCACCGCGATCCGGCCCTCGTCCGAGCCGGTGACATAGACGACCGGCACGTCGCCGATCGCCTGCAACGCGGCGAGCGTCTCCAGCCCGTCCATTCCCGGCATGTAATGATCGACCGCGATCAGGTCGAACCGATGCGCCTGCGCCAGCCGCACGCCCTCGGCGCCGTCCTCGGCCAGCGTCACGTCATAGCCGCGCCGCGTCAGCGCGCGCGACGCCAGCCGGCGCATCCCCGCATCGTCGTCGATATAGAGGACGCGCGGGGCGTCGCTCATCCCTCGACCTCGGGCACTTGGATGACCGACAGGAAGAGCCCGAGCTGGCGGATCGCCTGGGCGAAGCTCTCGTAATTGACCGGCTTGGTGATGTAGACGTTGCAACCCAGATCGTAGCAGCGCTGGATCTCCACCTTGTCGTCGGTGGTGGTGAGCACGACGACGGGGGTGCGGCGCAGCGGGCTGTCGTCGGCCTTGATCCGCGTCAGGATGTCCGTTCCGCTCATGTCGGGCAGGTTGAGATCGAGCAACACCAGCGCCGGGCCGTTCTTGGCCGGGCCCTCCTCGGCGTTGAACAGATAGTCGACCGCAGTGCCGCCATCGGTGAAGTGGCGGATCGGGTTGTTGATCCCCGCGCGGCGGATGTTCTTCTCGATCAGCCGGGCATGGCCTTCGTCGTCCTCCACCATGACGATGCCGACGGGGCGATGGTCGTTCATGCGCTGTCTCCTGAAGCGTGGGCGGGCGGCGTCTGCGGCAGCACCAGCCGGAAGGTGGAACCCTGGCCGAGCGTCGATTCGACCTGCACCGTGCCGCCCAGCCGATAAGCTGCGGCGCGGACATGCGCGAGCCCGATGCCCTCGCCCTGCTGGTCCTGCGGGCCGGAGCGGCGGAACAGGTCGAAGATGCGCTCGTGATCGCCGGCCGCGATGCCGCGACCGTTATCGGCGACGGCGATCGTCACTCGCCCGCCCTGCGCGTGCGCGGATATGGTGATTCGCGTGGGCCGCCCGGCCGCCTGGTATTTCGAGGCGTTCTCGACGAGGTTGGAGACGATCTGCTCCACCGCGATCCGGTCGCTCGTCAACGGCGGCATGGGCCGTTCGATCGTGACCTCCACGCGGCGATCATCGAGCACGTGGCGGATCGAGCCGACCACATTGTCGGCCATCGCCTCGAGATCCAGCGGCTCGGGCGCAATCGTCCGCCGCCCCTCGCGCGACAATTTGAGGATGGCGTTGATGAGCCGGTCCATCTTCTGCGTCGAGGTGCGGATGAAGCGGATCGCCTCGGGCAGGTCTTCGCGCGCTGCCAGCCGCGCGTCTTCGGTGACGATCGCCGGCGCCTCGGCCTCGGCGCGATCGACCAAGGTCGCGAGTGGCGCGGTGGCGGCCTCCAGCTCGGCGGTGAAGCCCATCACGTTGACGAGCGGCGAGCGCAGATCATGGCTGACGATATAGGCGAAGCGCTGGATCTCGTCGTTCGCCCGGCTGAGATCGGCGGTGCGGGCGCTCACCTGATCCTCGAGCGTATCGTTCAGCGCGCGCAGGCTTTCGCGCGATTGCGCGAGATCGCGCGTGTAACGCACGATCGTCGCGACCGATACGAGCAGCAGCACGGCGATGACCAGCCCGACGATCGCGAGCGTCCAGTAGAAGACGAGCAATGCGGCGCGCTGGTCTGCGGTGCGCTGCGCGAGGATGCGCCGTTCCTCCTGCGCCATCGCGATGAAATAGCCGCGCAACGGACGGAACAGCCCCGGCGAATCCTGCCGCTTGAACAGCGCCGTCGCGCCTTCCAGATCGCCGCGTGCGGCCAGCGCGTTGGTGGCGCGGTGCTGTTCGCCCAGCCGGACGAGCGCGCCGTCGATCCGGCCGATCGCCTCGCGCTGCCCGCGATCGAGGACAAGCGCGTTCAGCCGCCGCATCGCGATCGGCGTGCCGATCGTGGCTTCGCGCCAGCTCCGCCAGGCGAGCGGCGAACCCAGCAGGAAGATGCCGCGCCGGGCATCCTCGCTCTGCTCGATCAACTGCCGCGCCTCGCCGATCGCGACCTCGACCTGATAGCTATGGACGACGCTGCGGTTGCGCGCCTGACTCCGGTCCAGCGCGTGCACCGCGACGGCCGCCGCGACGATCAGCGCGACGAACCCCAGGCCGACGCAGATCGCCAGCAGCCGCTCGACGCGTTGGCCGGTCGTCGGCAGCGGGAGAGCGGGCAGGTCCATCGAGGCGATGGCATAGCCGGGCCATCCGCAAACGCAAACCTCGTGCGATTACAGTAACAAATCCTGGGCGCTCGCCTTGCCCACGCTACCGCCGCCGCGCCGCCGGTCCATCTCGTGATTGGCGGTGAAACGGATGTCGGGATCGCGGTCGGTGAGGAAAGCCATCAGCGTCTCGTGATCGAGTTCGCGCCATTCCTTGCCGCGATCGGGGCCGTAGCGCACGCGCGGGATCAGGCCGGGGGTGCGCGACCATTCGATGAGCTGCGCAAGGCTCGCCTCGTTCAGCATGTCGCGCAGATGGAAGGCGGTGACATAGGCATCGGGAAAGGCGCGGTGCGCGGGCAGCCCGCGCTGCTGGTCCATGCCGTGCGGGCGGCGCCAATAGCGCAGCACCTGATTCGAGAAACTGGGCGAATCGGGCCAGAGCCGCAGCGCGCATTTCCAGGTGCAAATCCATTCGGCGCTGCGCGTCAGCGCGGGCGTGCAGAATTGCTGCTCGAAATCGGCGCGGTGCGCGGCGAGCGCCAGCCGGCGCGGCCAGGGATCGAGCACCTGGCGCGCGCAATCATGCCACCAGGGCGCATCCGCCACGTCCTCGTCGAGGATGTGGTGGATCGCCTGCGTAACCGGGGGGATGGCGCGGCCCGGATTGACGAGGATGCTGCCGCCCACGCCGTGGATCTCCCAGCGGCCGTCGGCGCCCAGCGCCACGTCCTGCCAGCCGATCTCGCACACGCCGTGCGCGGGCGGCGCGGAGCCGGTGGTCTCGAGATCGATGACGCGGACGATCTGCGGCGGGGGAGGGGGAGCCATGGCCGCCATGTGGGGCGTGGCGCGCGCGAAAGCTACCGTTCGATACCGTTCGCGCGCAAGTGCCCGTCGATCGCGGCGAGCAGGCGATCGAGCCCGGCCGCGGTCCGCGCCTCGGCGCGCAGCGTCAGCACGTCCTCGGTGTTCGACGCGCGGAGCAGCCACCAGCCGTCGGATGTCGTCACGCGGACGCCGTCGATCGTGACCATCTCGGCGCCCTCGGCCTCGAGCGCGGCGCGGATGCTGTCGACCACGCCGCGCTTGCGGGCCGGATCGATCGGCAGGCGAAGTTCGGGCACGTCCACCATCTGTGGCATCGCGTCGTGCAGCGCGGTCAGCGTGGTGTCCTTCTGCTGCACCGCGCGCATCAGCTGGATTGCGGCATAATGCGCGTCGTCGAAGCCGTAGAAATCCTCGCCGAAAAAGATGTGGCCGCTCATCTCGCCGCCGATCGGCGCGCCCGTTTCGCGCATCATCGTCTTCATCAGGCTGTGGCCGGTCTGCGCCATGACCGGACGGCCGCCCAGCACGCGGATCCGGTCGAACAGCGGCTGCCCCGCCTTTACGTCGGCGACGATCGGCGCGCCCGGCTGCGCGGCGAGAACGGGTTCGGCGAGGATCGCGAGCAGCTCGTCGCCCCACACCACCCGCCCCGCGCCGTCGACCACCCCGATCCGGTCGCCGTCGCCATCGAAGGCCACGCCGAAATGGAGCGACTTTTCGACGACGACGCGTTTCAGATCCGCGAGGTTGGCCTCGATGGTGGGGTCGGGATGATGGTTGGGGAAATGGCCGTCCACATCGGCGAAGAGCAGATGATGCTCACCCGCCAGGCGATCGACCAGCTTCTGGACGACCGGGCCCGAGGCGCCGTTGCCGCAATCCCATGCCATTCGGAACGCGCCGCCCGCATGGCCGGCCAGCAACCGGTCGACATAGGCGTCCATGACGTCCGCCGACGCGACGCTGCCGGTGCCCGTTTCCCAATCGCCCGCCTCCGCCAGCCGCGCGAGATAGCGGATGTCGTCGCCGAAAAACGGCGTATGGTTCAGCACCAGCTTGAAGCCGTTGTCGTCGCGGGGATTATGGCTGCCGGTTACCTGTATGCCGCCATCCACCTCTAGCGTCGCCTCGGCGTAATAGAGCATCGGCGTGGGGCCAAGGCCGATGCGCACCACGTCGATCCCGCCCGCCACCAGCCCCTCGACCAGCGCGGCCTCCAGCATCGCCGAGGTGAGCCGCCCGTCGCGGCCGACCGCCACGCGCCGTCCGCCCGCGCGGCGTACGCGGGTGGCGAAGCCGCGCCCCACCGCGAACGCGTCCGCCGGGCCGAGATCGACGCCGGCGCGCCCGCGAATGTCATATTCGCGCAGGATCCGGGGGGCGAAGCGGTGGCTCATCCCCGTGGCCCGCCGCGCAGCAGCAGATCGCGCGCGGCATTGACGCGGCGGGTGAGATCGGCCGATCCGCCGCGATCGGGATGGACGCCCGCGATCAGCCGCCGGTGCGCCGCGCGGATCGCCTCATCGCCCGCGGCCGCATCCACCCCCAGCACCCCGCGCGCCTCCGCCTCGGCGGAGGGCTGCGGCTTCGCACGCCGGGGGCGCAGCCAGGTCCACGCCGCCCAGATCACGAGCAGCGCGACGACCCACTTCACGCGGCGACCGGGGCGGGTTCCGGAAGCGCCAGCGCCGCCATCATCTCGCGCAGTTCCTGCCGCGCTGCGACATGCGCCAGCCCCATCGATCCGAACGCCTTGGAATCGATCATGGTCAGCCCGGCGGGGAACAGCTCGCGGTAGATCACGCGCTCGCCCAGCCCCGGGATGATCCGGAAGCCGACGCGCTTGGCGAGCTGGGTCAGCGCATCGGATACGCGGCGCATGTTGCGCGCCTCGACATATTGCAGACGATTGCGCAGCAACACCCAGTCGATCGTGGTGCCGTCGGCCTTGGCGCGCACCTTGCGCGCGTCCCAGATCATCTCCGAATAGAAGCTCGGCCGCGTCACCTTGTACGTCTCGGGATCCACCTGCCCGATCAGGTCGAAATCGACGAAGCTGTCGTTCATCGGCGTGACCAGCGTGTCCGCGAGCATCGCGGCGGTGCGCGCGAACGGATCGTCGCGGCCCGGCGTGTCGATCACCAGGTAATCGGCATTTTCCGAAAGCTGGTCGAACAGGCGCTCGAACCCCGCCTCGGTCTGGTCGGTGTGCGTCGCATGCTCGGGCATCGGCAGTTCGGTGCCGGTACGCTTCACGGTCGCGGCGCGGTTGTCGAGATAGCGGCCGACGGTGCGCTGGCGATGATCGAGATCGAGCACGCCGACGCGCGCGCCCTTCGCCGCGAGCGCGATCGCGACGTGCACCGCGGTGGTGGACTTGCCCGTTCCGCCCTTTTCATTGGCGAAGACGATGACGTGCGTGGCGTTGGGCCCGGTGGGCAATTCGTCGCATCCTGTGTTGATCGCGTGGTTCCCCCTCCATAGAAGCCATGGCCTTGCGTATTAAGGGGTAAAATCGCGTGCAGACCATCCGCGAGCGGGACGCGCTTCGCGCCGCCATCGCCACCTGGCGTTCCGAGGGCGCGCGCATCGCGCTGGTGCCCACGATGGGGGCGCTTCACGCCGGGCATCTGGCGCTCGTCGAGGCGGCCCGCCGGCCGGGAACGAAGGTGGTCGCCTCGATCTTCGTCAACCCCCGGCAGTTCGGCGCGGGCGAGGATCTCAGCCGCTATCCCCGCCGCGAACTGGCGGATATCCGCATGCTGACCGAGGCGGGCTGCGACCTGCTCTGGGCGCCGGGCGTCGATGCGATGTACCCGGCGGGCTTTGCCACCAACGTCGCGGTCACGGGGGTGAGCGAGGGGTTCGACGGCGCGGCGCGGCCGGGGCATTTCGACGGGGTCGCCACCGTGGTCGCCAAGCTGTTCAACCAGGTCGCCCCCGACGCCGCCTATTTCGGCGAGAAGGATTTCCAGCAGCTCGCCGTCATCCGCCGGATGGTGGTGGATCTGGATTTCGCGATCGAGATCGTCGGCGTGCCGATCCAGCGCGACGATGACGGCCTCGCGCTCTCGTCGCGCAACATCTATCTGGACGACGAGCAGCGCGCCAAGGCGGTGGCGCTGCCGCGCGCGCTCGGCGTGGCCGCCCGGGCCATCGGGCGGGGCGGCGATGCCGGCGAGGCGATCGCCGATGCGCACACCACCCTGATCGGCGCGGGCTTCACGGTCGATTATGTGGCGCTGGCCGATGCCGAGACGCTCGCGCCCGATCCGGCGCCCGATCGCCCCCGGCGGCTGCTCGCCGCCGCGCGGATGGGAACGACGCGGCTGATCGATAATATCGCGATCGAGATGATGGCTAACGAAGAGGGTTAACCGCGTTAACCATTTGGTGATGCCTGTCCGCCATGTTCCGATTCGTGAACAAGGGGGCAAGACCATGGCGACCAGCCTGAAGAACGCGCAGTTTCTGATCGATAGCCGGCTGGCCGATGCGGCCAGGGGGGACCGCGCCGCGGCGTACGAACTCGGCATCGTCTATTCGACGGGCGCGAGCGGGATCGGGATCGATCTGATTGCGGCGCACAAATGGTTCAACCTCGCCGCGCTCGCCGGGCTTGAGGAGGCGCAGCATTGCCGCGCCGAAATCGCCGAGGACATGACCGCGCGCGAGATCGCCGAGGCGCAGCGCCAGGCGCGCACCGTGATGGGCGCGGGGATGCGCCGGGCGGCATAAAGCCTTCCCGGCGCTCGGATCCCTGCCCCCGGTCGCGCCGCACGCGCCGCATGGGGGATGCGCTTCGACAGACTTAGGCCGAACGAACGGGTCGGCCGCATGAGGTTCAGCCCTCCGCTTTCGTCTTGGCCCCCGCCTTGGGCGCGGCCTTGGCCTTGGGCGCCGCCTTCTTCGCAGGCTCCTTCTTGGCGGCCGTCTTTTTGGGTGCGGCCTTCTTCTTGCCCTTCTTCGCCGGTGCCGCCGCGGCGCGCGCGTCGATCAGCGATGCGGCCTCCTCCAGCGTGAGCTGGTCGGCCTCGATCGACTTGGGCAAGGTCGCGTTCGTCTCGCCATCGGTGACATAGGGGCCGTAGCGCCCCTCCATCAGCCGGATCGCCAGCTCGGTGCGGGGATGCGCGCCCAGCTCGCGAAGCGGCGCCTTGGCCGCGCCGCGCGCCGGTCGCCCGCCGCCCGCCGCCGCCTCGGCCAGCTTCACCACCGCGGCGTTCATCCCCGTCTCGAACACGTCGGCGGTCGAAGTGAGGCGCGCATATTTGCCGTCATGCACCAGATAGGGGCCATAGCGCCCGATCGAGGCGGTGATCGGTGCGCCCGTCTCCGGATGGTTGCCGATCGTCCGCGGCAGGCTCAGCAGCTTCAGCGCCATTTCCAGATCGAGCGTCGGCACGTCCTTGGGGATCGAGGCGCGTTTCGCCTCCTTGCCCTCGCCGAGCTGGATATAGGGGCCGAACCGCCCCGACTTGCGCTCCACCGGCAGGCCGGTTTCGGGATCCTGGCCCAGCGTCTCGGGGCCGGTATCGCCTTCACCCTCGCCGCCGGGCTGCGCGAAGCGGCGGGTGAACTTGCACGCCGGATAGTTGGAGCAGGCGACGAACGCGCCGAACTTGCCGCCGCGCAGCGCGAGCCGCCCCTCGCCGCAATTGGGGCACAGGCGCGGATCGCCGCCATCGGCCTGGGGCGGGAAGAGATAGCTTTCGAGAAATACATCCAGTTCGGCGGTGATCGCCGAGGGCTGCTGCTCCATCACCTCGGACGTGCGCGGCTTGAAGTCGCGCCAGAACGCCTCCAGCACCGCCTGCCACTGCGCGCGGCCGCCCGACACATCGTCGAGCTCGTCCTCAAGCCCTGCCGTGAAATCATAGCTGACATATTTCTCGAAGAAGCGTTCGAGAAACGCGGTCAGCAGCCGCCCCGTCTCCTCGGCGAAGAAGCGGTTCTTCTCGAGGCGGACATAGCCGCGGTCCTTCAGCACGTCGATGATCGAGGCATAGGTGGACGGGCGGCCGATGCCGAGTTCCTCGAGCCGCTTGATGAGGCTGGCGTCGGAAAAGCGCGGCGGCGGCTGGGTGAAATGCTGCTCGGCCTCGACGCCCTTCCTGGCGGGCGCGTCGCCCTCGCGCAGGCGGGGCAGGCGGCGCGAATCGTCGTCTGCGGCATCGGCCGGCTGGCCGGCGGCGCCGTCCGCGGCCTTGTCGTCGCTGCCCTCTTCGTAAAGCGCAAGATAGCCGGGGAACAGCACGACCTGGCCAGTCGCGCGCAGGATGTTGCGCCCGGTGCCGTCGGCGAGTTCGACCGTCGTGCGCTCCATCCGCGCCGACGCCATCTGGCTGGCGAGCGCACGCTTGAAGATCAGGTCGTACAGCCGCGCATGATCGCCGCCGCCCAGCTTGTCGCGGCCGAAATCGGTCGGCCGGATCGCCTCGTGCGCTTCCTGCGCGTTCTTCGCCTTCGTTTGATATTGGCGCGGCTTGTCGGGCACATAGCTCGCATCATAGCGGTTCGCGACGGCGAGGCGCGCCGCCGAGATCGCCGAGGAATCCATCTGCACGCCGTCGGTGCGCATATAGGTGATCGCGCCGTCCTCGTAGAGGCCTTGCGCGATCCGCATCGTGTGGCTGGCCGAAAAGCCGAGCTTGCGCGCCGCCTCCTGCTGTAGCGTCGAGGTGGTGAAGGGCGGCGGCGGGTTGCGCGTGGCGGGCTTGGTCTCGACCGACTGGACCGAGAAGCGGCCGTCCTCGACCGCCGTCTTGGCGGCCAGCGCATCGCCCTGGTTGCCGATCGACAGCCGGTCGAGCTTCGTGCCGTTCCACTGGACGAGCCGCGCCTGGAACGCGGTGCCGTCCTGTTCGAGCGTCGCGATCACCGACCAATATTCCTGCGCGCGGAACTGTTCGATCTCGCGCTCGCGCTGGACGACGAGGCGAAGCGCGACCGACTGGACACGACCCGCCGATTTGGCGCCCGGCAGCTTGCGCCACAGCACGGGCGACAGCGTGAAGCCGACAAGATAATCGAGCGCGCGGCGCGCGCGATAGGCATCGATCAGATCGGTATCGAGTTCGCGCGGATGCTTCATCGCCTCCGTCACGGTCGCCTTGGTGATCGCGTTGAAGGTGACCCGCTCGACCTCCTTCGGGAGCGCCTTGCGGCCGCGCAGCACCTCGCGGACGTGCCAGCTGATCGCCTCGCCCTCGCGATCCGGATCGGTGGCGAGGATCAGCCGATCGGCGGTCTTCGCCAGATCGGTGATCGCCTTCAACTGCTTGGATTTGTCGGCATAATTCTCCCAGTCCATCGCGAAGCCCTCATCGGGGTTCACCGAACCGTCCTTCGCCGGCAGATCGCGGACATGGCCGTAGCTGGCCAGCACGCGGTAATCGCTGCCTAGGTATTTTTCGATGGTCTTCGCCTTGGCCGGCGATTCGACGATGACAAGCTGCATGGGTTCTCGGAGCGTCCTTACGTGTGCGTACGAGGGTGGGGCGGGGCCGGGGATGCGTCAAGCGGGGCAAAGTGGAGAGGCGAAGTGGAGGAAGTGGAGGCGTGCGAGCGGTTTTCCACTTCGCGTGAGCGGGCCGCCGGGCAAGCGTGGTTCGTGCGGGGTGGATCGATGGCGGGAGGGGGGGGGCGGCGCAGCATGGCATGACCATCCGCCTGTAGGACAGCCCCGGCCGTGCGGCGATCGCATCCAAACCGATCGCGATCGGGGCGTGGGGCCGTTATAGCGCCCGCCTGCGCGCCGCGTCGCCATAGCGAGTTTGCCATGTCCGTGTTCAAACCCCTGCTGCCGGGTGCCACCCTGTCCGCCCGGCTGTTCGCCGCTCTGGGTGCAACCTTCGGCATCTTGGCGACGATCATGCTGTGCGGCGCATGGCCGTTCCCTGCGGCCGACCTGCCCGTTATCGTCGCGCCGCTCGGCGCCTCGGCGGTGCTGGTGTTCGCGGTGCCGTCCAGCCCGCTCGCTCAGCCCTGGCCGGTGGTGGGCGGGAACCTGCTGTCGACGCTCGTCGGCATCGCGGCCTTTCGTCTCGTTCCGGGCACGACGCTGGCCGCCGGCGTCGCGGTGGGCGGCGCGATCCTCGTCATGTCGCTTTGCCGCTGCCTGCACCCGCCGGGCGGCGCGGCGGCGCTCACCGCCGTGATCGGCGGGACGGCCGTCCACGCCGCGGGCTGGCGCTTCGCTTTCGTGCCGATGGGAATCAATTCGCTCGTGCTGGTCGCGGCCGGGGTGCTGTTCCACTGGCCGCGCACGCACCGCTATCCGCACCGGCCTGCGCTCCTGCCGCCAGCTTTCCCCCCTGTGCGGTTGCACGAAGCGGATATCGACGCGGCGCTGGTGCAGATGCGCGACAGCTTCGACATCGACCGCGACGACCTGAGCGCGTTGCTGGCGCATGCGGAGCGCCACGCCGCCGAACGGACAGGCCGCGCGCGTTAGCCGAGGCTCACCCGCCCGCCGGCATGCCGCTCCACCCGCCCCGCCAGCTCCAGTTCCAGCAGCACCGTCTGCACGATCGAGGGCACGCGGCCCGATTGACGGACGAGTTCGTCCACGCCAACCGGCACCGGCCCCAGCAGCGCGGCGATCGCGCTGCGGTCGGCGTCGCTCGCGTCGCCGGGCGGCGGGCCGGCATAGTCGCTCGCCGGCGACCGCACCGCGCGCGGGTCGATCGGGCGGATCTGTTCGAGCACATCGGCGGCGTTCTGCACCAGCGTGGCGCCGTCGCGGATCAGCAGGTTGCATCCCTGCGCCCGCGGATCGATCGGGCTGCCGGGCACTGCCATCACCTCGCGGCCCATCTCGCCCGCCAGCCGCGCGGTGATGAGCGAACCCGATTTCGGCACCGCCTCCACCACGACGGTGCCGATCGACAGGCCGGCGATGATCCGGTTGCGATAGGGGAAGTGGCGCGCGCGGGGTTCGGTGCCGGGCGGCTGTTCGGCGATCAGCAGGCCCTCGTTCGCGATCCGCGCCTGCAAGTCGGCATTTTCGGGCGGGAAGACCACGTCGATCCCGCTGGCGATCACGCCCACCGTCCCGCCGGTGATCGCGCCGACATGCGCCGCGGTGTCGATCCCGCGCGCCAGCCCCGAGACGACCGAAACCCCCGCACCGGCGAGTCCATGCGCCAGCTCGCGCGCGAAGCGGCAGGCGGCGGCGGACGCGTTGCGCGCGCCCACCACCGCGACGCAGGGGCGTAGCGCCAGCGCGACATCGCCGCGCACGATCGGCGCTGGCGGCGGGTTGTCGATCTGCGCCAGCAGCGGCGGATAATCGGGATCGTCGAGGAACAGATAGCGTGCGCCGAGCCGCTCGGTTTCGGCCATTTCCCGCGCGATCCGGTCGGCCGGCGCGACCGCGGGCGGGCGACCGCCGCCGCGCGCGGCGAGCCGCGGCAGCGCGTCGATCGCCGCCGCCGCGCTGCCGAAGCGCTGCATCAACTGGGCGTAGGTGACGGGTCCGATCCCCGTCGTGCGGATGAGGCGTAGCCGGGCGAGGCCGGCGTCAGCCAAGGCTGCGCTTGCCCCCGACGCGCGGCTCGGTGCCCTCCAGCAGCCGTTCGATATTGGCGCCGTGCTTCCACAGCACGATCAGCGCGCAGGCGAGCAGCAGCAGCACGATCTCGAACTGGCCGCAGACCGCGGCCACCAGCGGCGTGCTCGCCGCCGCGGCGATGCCCGCCACCGAGGAAATGCGCAACGTGGCCAGCAGCCCGATCCAGATCGCCGCGAAGGCGAGCCCTACCGGCCAGTAGAGCGCCAGCGCGATGCCCATCAGCGTGGCGACGCCCTTGCCGCCGCGAAAGCGCAGCCACACCGGATAGCAATGGCCGATGAACGCGCCCGCCGCGGCCAGCGGGGCATTGCCGGGGAACAGCCAGTCGGCGATCAGCACCGCCGCCGCGCCCTTGGCGACGTCGAGCAGCAGCGTGGCGACCGCGAGCCCCTTGCGCCCGGTGCGCAGCACGTTGGTGGCGCCGATATTGCCCGAGCCGATGCTGCGCAGATCGCCCGCGCCGCCGAGTCGGGTCAAGATCACGCCGAAGGGGATCGAACCCAGCAGATAGCCGAGCGCGAGCGTCAATGTCGGTGCGATCCAGATGACCTGCGTCGGCATTCGTCCCCCTAAGGGGCCTATATAGCGTTCGATACCGCTGGGGTCCAACAACCTGCATCATTCTTGGTGCCGGAAGGGCGGGGAGATAGGACCAGAATATGAGTGATTCGCGCCCCATCCTGTTTTTCGATTCGGGGGTGGGCGGCCTTTCGGTCGTCCGCGCGGCGCGCGCGGCGTTGCCGGACGCGCCGTTCGTCTATGCCGCCGATTCGGCGGGTTTCCCTTACGGCACGCGAACCGAAGACGAAATCGCCGCCCGCGTGCCCGCGCTCCTCGGGCGGCTGGCGGAGCGCTATCGGCCGCGGCTGATCGTGATCGCGTGCAACACCGCTTCCACGATCGCGCTGCCCGCGGTGCGCGCCGCGCTCGATATCGGGGTGGTGGGCACGGTGCCCGCGATCAAGCCCGCCGCTGCGCTGTCGCGGACGCGGACGATCGGCGTTCTCGGCACGCAGGCGACGGTGCGCCAGGCCTATGTCGACGATCTGGCGGCGCGCTTCGCCGCCGATTGCACGGTGATCCGCCACGGCTCGGCCGCGCTGGTCGAGATGGCGGAGGGCGTGCTCCACGGACGGCCATCGCCCCGATCGGCCTATGCCGCGGTGCTCGCCGGGCTGTTCGACCAGCCGGGCGGCGGCGCGATCGACACGATCGTCAACGCCTGCACGCATTTCCCGTTGGTCGAGGCCGAACTGGCGGCGGAAGCGCCCGAGGGGGTGCGCTTCGTCGACGGTTCGGCCGGGATCGCGCGGCGGATCGTCGCGCTGACCGTGGGGCAGGCCTTCCCCGAATCGGCTGGCGCGGGGATCGCGGTCTTCAGCCGGCTGGGCGCGGCGGAACGCGCGCTGGCGCCGGCGCTCGCCGCGCGCGGCTTCGCGCGGCTGGAGGCGCTGTGAGCGGCGCGTCGCCCCTTGCGCCAAATCCGCTGGAAAACCGCCCGATCGCGTCCTAAGTGTCGCGCATGAACAGCGAGTCCATGGACGTGCGCGTGGACTATTCCCGCGTTTTCACGCAGGCGATCGACCGGCTCCACGCCGAGGGCCGCTACCGCGTCTTCATCGACATCCTGCGCAACAAGGGCTCCTTTCCCAACGCGCGCTGCTTTGCCGGGCATAACGGCCCCAAGCCGATCACCGTCTGGTGTTCGAACGACTATCTCGCAATGGGCCAGCATCCCAAGGTGATCGCGGCGATGGAGGAGGCGCTCCACGACGTGGGCGCGGGCTCGGGCGGTACGCGCAACATCGGCGGCAACACGCATTATCACGTCGATCTGGAAGGCGAACTGGCCGACCTGCACGACAAGGAGGCGGCGTTGCTGTTCACCAGCGGCTACGTTTCCAACGAGGCGACGCTGGCGACGCTGGCGAAGATCCTGCCCGGCTGCGTGATCTTCTCGGACGAACTGAACCACGCCTCGATGATCGCGGGCATCCGCAATTCCGGATGCGAGAAACGCGTGTTTCGTCACAACGACCTCGCGCATCTGGAGGCATTGCTGGCGGCCGAGGATCCCTCGGTGCCCAAGCTGATCGCGTTCGAGAGCGTCTATTCGATGGAGGGTGACATCGCCCCGATCGCCGCGATCTGCGATCTGGCCGACCGGTACAACGCGCTCACCTATCTCGACGAGGTCCATGCGGTCGGCATGTACGGCGCACGCGGCGGCGGGATCTCCGAGCGCGAGGGCGTGGCGGATCGGCTGACGATCATCGAGGGAACGCTCGGCAAGGCGTTCGGCGTGATGGGCGGCTATATCGCCGCCAGCAGGACGATCATCGACGTGATCCGCAGCTATGCGCCCGGCTTCATCTTCACGACCTCGCTGTCGCCCGTGCTCGTGGCGGGCGTGCTGGCGAGCGTGCGCCACCTGAAGGGCTCGAGCGCGGAGCGCGAAGGGCAGCAGGCGAGCGCGGCGCTGCTGAAGGGAATGTTCGCCGAGGCCGGGCTGCCGGTGATGATCGGCGATACGCACATCGTGCCGCTGATGGTCGGCGATCCGGTCAAGGCCAAGAAGATCAGCGACGTGCTGCTCGCCGAATATGGCGTGTACGTTCAGCCGATCAATTATCCGACCGTGCCGCGCGGCACCGAGCGGCTGCGCTTCACCCCTGGCCCCGCGCATACCCCGGCCATGATGCGCGAGCTGACCGACGCGCTGGTGGAGATCTGGGGCCGACTGGCGTTGCGCAAGGCGGCCTGACGCGAGGGCGGGACGACTCAGCTCGATCCGATGACTTGATCCGTTCGTGCCGAGCTTGTCGAAGCACGCTGTCCGCAGGCGTGCCTTCGCAGTCGGTACAGGCCCCTTCGGTGGAGCTCAGGACAGGCTTCGACAAGCTCGGGGCGAACGGATCAAGGTAGCGTCTCGAACCCCAGCCGGCCGGCGCCGGTCAGGCGATCCCGGCGACGATCGTCAGCACTCCGAGTCCCAGCGAGAGCGGCAACCGCAGCGCCATCCAGCCGGCGGGCGCCAGCCCCGCGCGAACCAGCGCCTGGTCCACCGCGAGCGCGGCGATCAGCGCCACGCCCAGCGCGACCAGCGACGGGCCCGGCCAGGCGAGCCCCACCGCCCAGGGCCAGGCGCTGGCCAGCGCGACCAGCGACGGCGCGACCGCAGCGAACCACAGCCAGCGCGGCGGCGCGTCGGCCTTAGCCGCCAGCCCCCACCACAGCCCGCCCAGAAAGCTGAGGATGAGCGCGGCATAGGCATAGCCGAGCGCCAGCGCGGTGTAGCGGCCGAACGGATCGCCGCTCGCGATCACGGCCACCACGGCGATCTGCGGCAGCAGACCGGCGAGCCCCAGGCCATAGGCGAGACGCGGCAGGCTCATACCGCGCCGAGAACGCCCTTCGCCACCACCGGCCCGGTCGGCAGACCGGTCGGCGATCCGCCCAGCGGTTCGATCGAGATCGCGAGCGTGGCGCCCGCCGCGATCCGCGCGCGGTCGGCGGCCGACAGGTTCACGACCTGCGCGCGCGCGCCGAGCAGCGCGAGCGCATGCGGCACCCCGTCGCGGCCGATCACCCAGAGCTGCGCGACGCGCGCGGGCGGCGTCTCGGGCGCGGACGCCACGCGCAGCGATCCGCCACCCGAATCGAACACCGCCGGCACGGGCGCCGCCTTGGCATCCATCGACGCCACCAGCAGCGGCCCCGGCCGCGCCGCCACCAGGACGGGCGCCGGCACCGGCGGCGCCGGGCGCACCGCGACGAACACCAGCAGCGCGGCGGCGACCGCGCTGCTGCCGATCGCCAGCGCCGGCCAGGGCATGCGCAGCCGCGAAACCGGCGCCGGGCCGCCGATGCCGGCATCGATCCGGTCGATCAGCCCCTCGGGCGCCTCCGCTTCGGGCCAGAGGTCGAACAGTTGCGCGAACCGCATCCGCCAGCCCTCCACCGCGCGCGCATAATCGGGGTCGGCGAGGACGCGGCGAAGTGCCGTGGCGCGTTCCTCGCCGTCGAGCAGCCCGAGCGCCAGTTCGGCCGCGCTGGTGTCGCCCGGGATATCGGCTTCGTCAGTCATCGCCCAGGCACTCCTTCAACTTTCCCAGCCCCCGTCTCACCCAGCTCTTCATCGTTCCCAGCGGCACCGCGCTGCGTTCCGCCAGCTCGACATAGGTGACGCCGTCGAAAAAGGCGGTGCGGATCGCGCTGCGCTGGCGTGGCTCCAGCGCTTCGAGACACGCCATCAGCCGCGTGGCGGCATCGCCCGACAGCATCGTCGCTTCCGCATCGGGGCGCTCGTCGGCGATCGGCGGGGCATCGTCGATCGGGGTGGCGCGTCGCACGGCTTGCGCGCGGCGCCAGTCGATCGCGCGATTGCGCGCGATCGTGGCGAGCCAGGTGATCGGGCTCGACCGGCCCGGCTCCCATGCGCCCGCGCGGCGCCAGATCAGGAGATATACGTCGTGCAACACATCCTCTGCCGCCTGCCGTTCGCCGCAGATACGCAGGCAGATGCCGAAAAGCTTCGCATGCGTCAGCGCATAGAGGTCGCGGAACGCCGAGCGATCCTCGCTACCGGTGCGCACCAGCGCGTCGGACAGGCGCGCGCGGGCGGCATCCGCATCGGCGGACCGGCGTGGGGCGGGATCGGGGATCGTGCTCACGCCTGCGAGCCTAGCCGATGCGCGAAGGGTGGCCAAGCCGCGCGCCCGTCGGTAAAGACACCGTTCTTCGACCCCAGATCCAGGACCTGCCGATGCGCATCGCCCTCGCATCCGATCACGCCGCCGTGGCGCTGAAGGCGTCGCTTGCCGAATGGCTGCGCGCGGCGGGCCATGACGTGCTCGATCTCGGCACCGATGGCCCCCAGAGCGTCGATTATCCCGATTATGGTTTCGCGCTCGCCGCCGCGCTGGCCGATGGCCGGGCCGATCGCGGGGTGGCGCTGTGCGGTTCGGGCATCGGCATCGCGATCGCCGCCAACCGCAACCCCGCATGCCGCTGCGCGACGGTGAGCGAGCCCGTCTCGGCCCGGCTGGCGCGCTCGCACAACGACGCCAACGCCATCGCGATCGGCGCGCGGCTGGTGGGCGAGGACATGGCCAAGGCTTGCGTCGAGGCCTTTCTGACCAGTGACTTCTCCGGCGGCCGCCACCAGCCGCGCGTCGACAAGCTTTCCCCAAAGGATCCCGCATGAGCACCCAGCCCCGCGAATTCCACGACGCCCGGACTTATGTCCGCGACGCCGGCTTCTTCACCCGCGGCCTGGCCGATGCCGACTCCGCGATCTTCGCAGGGATCAGCCACGAACTGGAGCGCGAGCAGACCCAGATCGAGCTGATCGCGTCGGAGAACATCGTCTCCAGGGCGGTGCTCGAGGCGCAAGGCTCGGTGTTCACCAACAAATATGCCGAGGGCTATCCGGGCAAGCGTTACTATCAGGGCTGCGCGCCGTCGGACGAGGTGGAGACGCTCGCGATCGAGCGCGCCAAGCAGATCTTCGGCTGCGGCTTCGTCAACGTGCAGCCGCATTCGGGCGCGCAGGCGAACGGCGCGGTGATGCTCGCTTTGGTGAAGCCGGGCGAGACGATCCTGGGCATGAGCCTCGATGCGGGCGGGCACCTGACTCACGGCGCCAAGGCCGCGATGTCGGGCAAATGGTTCAACGCGGTGCAATATGGTGTCGATGCCGAGACGCATCTGATCGATTACGATCAGGTCGAGGCGCTGGCGGTCGCGCATAGCCCCAAGCTCATCATCGCCGGTGGTTCGGCCTATCCGCGCACGATCGATTTCGCCCGCTTTCGCGCGATCGCGGACAAGGTCGGCGCCTATTTCATGGTCGACATGGCGCATTTCGCCGGGATCGTGGCCGCGGGGCTTCACCCGACGCCGTTCGGCCATGCGCATGTCGTCACCACCACGACGCACAAGACGCTGCGGGGTCCGCGCGGCGGCATGGTGATGACGAACGACGAGGCCATCGCCAAGAAGATCAATTCGGCGGTCTTTCCCGGGCTCCAGGGCGGCCCGTTGATGCATGTGATCGCGGCGAAGGCGGTGGCGTTCGGCGAGGCGCTCCAGCCCGACTTCCAGCGCTACATCGCCGCCGTCGTCGAGAATGCCCAGGTGCTCGCGGCCACGCTGAAGGAACGCGGATCGGACGTGGTGTCGGGCGGCACCGACACGCATCTGGCGCTGATCGACCTCACCCCGCTCGGTATCACCGGGCGCGATGCGGACGAGGCGCTGGAGCGTGCAGGGATCACCTGCAACAAGAACGGCATCCCCAACGATCCGCTGCCGCCGGTGAAGACGAGCGGCATCCGCGTCGGCAGCCCCGCCGGCACGACGCGCGGCTTCGGCCCCGCCGAGTTCCGCGAGATCGGCCATATGGTCGCCGACGTGCTCGACGGGCTCGCCAAAAAGGGCGAACATGGGGACCCGGAGGTCGAGGCGGACGTTAGGACCCGCGTGCGTGCGCTGTGTGCGCGCTTTCCCATCTACGAAGGATAAGACCATGGCGATCCAGGACGTGCCGAACGAGATCAAGAACGACCCCAAGCTCGGCCGCAGCATGGCCAAATGGGGCGCGATCGGCGCCGTGGTCGCGATCCCGCTGCCCTTCGTCGGCCCGATCATCGGTGCCGCAGCGGGCGCCGGTTACGCCTATTACAAGAACAAGAAGGGCTGAATGCGCTGCCCCTTTTGCGGCCATGACGACAGCCAGGTGAAGGACAGCCGCCCCACCGAAGACGGGGCGGCGATCCGGCGGCGGCGGCAGTGCGAGGGGTGCGCGGCGCGCTTCACCACGTTCGAGCGGATTCAGCTCCGCGATCTGGTGGTGCTGAAGAGCGAGGAGCGGCGCGAGCCGTTCGATCGCGACAAACTCCTCCGCTCGGTATCGATCGCGGCGCGCAAGCGCCCGATCGATGCGCTCCGCCTGGAAAAGCTGGTGAGCGGCATTCAACGCCAGCTCGAGACGCTCGGCGAAAGCGACGTGACGTCGAAGCGGATCGGCGAGATGGTGATGGACGGGCTGAAGAATCTCGATTCGGTCGCCTATATCCGCTTCGCCAGCGTCTATCGCGACTTCAGCGAAGCCCGCGATTTCGAGGCCTTTGCCGGCAGCGTCGAAGAGGTGGGACGCGGGTGATCGCGCCGGCTCCCGCCATCATCCTCGTCCGCCCGCAGCTTGCCGAGAATATCGGCAAGGCGGCGCGTGCGATGCTCAATTTCGGTCTGACCGAGCTGCGCCTCGTCGCCCCGCGCGACGGCTGGCCCAATGCCGCCGCGCTGCCCGCCTCCAGCGGTGCGGACCGGGTGATCGAACAGGCGCGGCTGTTCGACAGCGTGGCGGACGCGGTGGCGGATTGCGCGCATGTCTATGCGACCACGGTGCGCAAGCGCGGCGTCACCAAGCCCGTCGTCACGCCCGAGGCGGCCGCTACGGCGATCCATGCGGCGCCGGGGCGCGCCGCCATCCTGTTCGGCCCCGAGCGTTCGGGGCTGGAAACCGACGATGTGGCGCTGGCGCGAACGATCGTGACGGTGCCGATCAACCCCGAATTCGGTTCCCTCAATCTCGCCCAGGCGGTGATCCTGGTCGCCTATGAATGGTCGAAGCACGTCGCGCTGGCGAGCCCGCCCGAGACCGATCTGCCGCTGCCCGCGCCGCAGGGCGAGCTGGACGGGATGATCGGGCAGCTCGATTCGATGCTGGCGGAGGCCGGCTTTTATTTCCCGCCGGACCGCAAGCCCGTCACGCAGCGGATGCTGCGCACGCTGCTGACGAAGCCGGGCTGGTCGTCGTCGGAAGTGCGGACGGTGCGCGGCGTGCTGTCGGCTCTCGCAAAGCCCCGCGCGCGCGATTAACGCGTCCGGTCGAAGGCGGCGAGCTCATAGGCGATCGACGCTTCGACCAGCGCGTCCCACAGATCGGCGATCGTGGCGTCGGGCACGCCCGCCTGCGCCGCGGCGGCGCGGGCATTGGCGATCACCTGCGCCTTGCGGCCCTCGTCGCGCACCGCCTCGCGGCCCGGCTTGATGCGCGCGGCGGCGTCCATATAGGCGAAGCGGCGGGCGAGCAGCGCCACCAGCTCGCGGTCGATCGCATCGACGCCGGCGCGCACCTCCGCCATCGTGGTGCAGCGGGCTCCGGGAAGGATATCGGTCATGCCGCCTGATAGCGGTGGCGTGCGGCCTGTCCAATGGCTTGACCTTTTGCGCGTCAGCGATCATAGGCCGCGCCTTCGCAATTGGCTCCGCACCCCGGTGAAGCGGCGGCCCTGCCGGCCTTCGGGCTCCAGCAGGCGATGACCGGGAATGGCCCGCGGCCGGAAACGGCGGCGGGCTCGTTGTTAGCATCTGCCAGGGAATATCACATGTCGAAGCGCCATAGCGCCAAGTACAAGCTCGATCGCCGCATGGGCGAGAACATCTGGGGCCGTCCCAAGTCGCCCGTCAACAAGCGCGAATACGGCCCCGGCCAGCATGGCCAGCGCCGCAAGGGCAAGGTCAGCGATTTCGGCATCCAGCTTCGCGCCAAGCAGAAGCTGAAGGGCTATTATGGCGACGTGACCGAAAAGCAGTTCAAGCAGTGCTACCAGGAGGCGGCGCGCATGAAGGGCGATACGTCGCAGAACCTGATCGGCCTGCTCGAGCAGCGCCTCGACATGATCGTCTATCGCGCCAAGTTCGCGCCGACGATCTTCGCCGCGCGCCAGCTCGTCAGCCACGGGCACATCCGCGTCAACGGCGTGAAGTGCAACATCGCTTCGCGCCGCGTCTTCGCCGGCCAGGAGATCTCGCTGGGATCGAAGGCGCAGGAAATGGCGCTGGTGATGGAAGCACAGGGCCTCGCCGAGCGTGAGATCCCCGATTACGTCGCGCCCGACGGCACCGCCAAGGTGACGCTGACGCGCATCCCGACGCTGGACGAGGTGCCCTATCCGGTGAAGATGGAACCGAACCTGGTCGTCGAGTTCTACTCGCGCTGATCTCCGCCGGGCACCACCCCCCGGAACAGCCAAAGGGCGGTCCTCACGGGCCGCCCTTTTCTGCGTCGCCATGCGCGGGCGGTCGGGCTGCTGACGATCTCCTCGCGACGTGCATTCTTGCGTGCCGCGCGCCAGACTGCCAGAGAAGCGGCGCTAGCGGGAGACCAGATCGTGCGCCGTTTCGAACCCAAAATCCTGTTTCCGTTGATGGCCATAGCCACGCCTGCGCTGGCCCAGACCGCGCCGGCGATCTCGGTCGACACGCTGCGGTCGGTGACCAAGGAGCTGTCGTCGGACGCGTATGAGGGGCGTGCGCCGACGACGCCCGCGGAGGAGAAGACCGTCGCCTATATCGTCGCGCGGATGAAGGGGGCCGGGCTGAAGCCCGGCAACCGCGGCGCTTGGACGCAGGACGTGCCGATGGTGCAGATCACCGCGCACGACGTGGCGCCGTTCGTCTTCACCGGCGGCAAGACGCCGGTCAGCCTGGCCTATCGCACGCAGATGGTGGCCGGCACCTACCGCGTGGTGCCGCGGATCGCCGTGAAGGACAGCCCGGTCGTCTTCGTCGGCTATGGCATCACCGCGCCCGAAAAGGGGTGGGACGATTATGCCGGGGTGGACGTGCGCGGCAAGACCGTCGTTATCCTCATCAACGATCCCGACTGGCAGACGATGACGCGCGACGGGCCCTTCGAGGGCCGCGCGATGACCTGGTACGGTCGCTGGCCGTATAAATACGAGAACGCCGCCAAGCATGGCGCGGCAGCCGCCATCATCGTCCACGATACCGAGCCCGCCGCCTATCCCTTCGCGGTGGTGCAATCCTCCTGGACCGGGCCACAGCTCGAACTGGACGAGAAGGGCGACCATATGGACCAGTCGCAGGTGATCGGGTGGATCCAGAAGCCCGATGCCGAGGCGCTGTTCGCGAGCGCGGGCAAGGATTTCGCGGCGCTCAGCGAAGCGGCGAAGCGCAAGGGGTTCAAGGCGGTGCCGCTGGGCGTGAACTTCGCGACCAGCTTCACCAACAGCGTCCGCCGTCAGGCGTCCAAGAACGTGATCGGCGTGCTGCCGGGCACCACGAACCCGAACGATTACGTGATGTACAGCGCGCATTGGGACCATTTGGGCCATTGCACGCCGGTGAACGGCGACGGCATCTGCAACGGCGCGCTCGACAATGCGAGCGGCGTGGCGGGGCTGGTGGCGCTGGCCGAGGCGCAGGCCAAGGCGGGGCCGGCCAAGCGGTCGATCGCGTTCCTCGCGGTGACGGCGGAGGAATCGGGGCTGCTCGGCTCGCGCTATTATGCCGAGCATCCGGTCTATCCGCTGGCGCATACCGTCGGCGGGGTGAACATGGACGTGCTGAACGTGAACGGCCGCGCGCGCGATTTCGTCATCACCGGGGCGGGCAAGTCGGAGATCGAGGATCTGGTGAAGCCGATCGTCGCCGCCGAGGGCCGCACGATCAGCCCGGAGCCCGATCCCGAGCGTGGCGGCTATTACCGGTCGGACCATTTCAGCTTCGCCAAGCTGGGCGTGCCGATGCTCGACGGCGGATCGGGCGAGGATCTGGTGGTCGGCGGCAAGGCCGCGGGCCATGCCGCGAACGAGGATTATGTCGCGCATCGCTATCACAAGCCGCAGGACGAATATGATGCGCGCTGGGATTGGTCCGGCGCGGTCGCCGATCTCGACATCTATTATACGCTCGGCCGCAAGCTCGCGGACGACACCGGTCTCTGGCCCAATTGGTATAAGAGCGCGGAATTCCGCGGCGTGCGCGATGCGTCGCGGGCGGGGGCGCGGTGATGGCGCCGGCGGCCGAATGGGCGCACCACGAGGCGGTGTGGATCGGCTTTCCCAGCCATCCCGAATTGTGGGCGGAGGATCTGGAACCGGCGCGCGCGGAGGTGGTGGCGTTCGCGCGCGCGGTGCATGCCGAGGGGCGCGGCGAGACGGTGCTGCTCGTCGCCGCGGATGACGAGGCCGCGGCCGCGGCGCGCGCGATGGCGCCGTTCGCCGACGTAGTGACCGAGCGGTTCGGCGATATCTGGCTGCGCGACACCGGGCCGATCGTCGTGGCGGGCGGCGCACGCACGTTCCGCTTCAACGGCTGGGGCGGGAAATACGACCTGCCGGGCGACGACAGCATCGGCGGCCGCCTGGCCGAATGGCGCGGCCTGCCCGCGATCGCGTGCGACTGGGTGCTCGAGGGCGGCGCGATCGATGGCGACGGCACGGGGCTGCTCGTCACCACCGAACAATGCCTGCTCAACCCCAATCGCAATCCCAAGCTGACGCGCGAGGGCGTCGAGGCGCGGCTGCGGGACGATCTGGGCTATGACCGCGTCGTGTGGCTGGGCGAGGGGCTCCACAACGACCATACCGACGGCCATGTCGACAATCTCGCCCGGTTCGTCGCGCCGGGCCGCGTGGCGATCCCGGTGGGCGCGGAGAATGATCCCAACTGGCAGGTGTATCAGCAGGCCGCCGATCGCGCCCATG
Source organism: Sphingomonas sp. GC_Shp_6 (assembly GCF_026540835.1). NCBI lineage: Bacteria > Pseudomonadati > Pseudomonadota > Alphaproteobacteria > Sphingomonadales > Sphingomonadaceae > Sphingomonas > Sphingomonas sp. GC_Shp_6. The sequence goes on from NZ_JALNUO010000001.1 coordinate 293,167, forward strand.
CCGCCGGGCTGGAGGTGGTGCCCGTGCCATCGCCGGGCCGGGTGATGCGCGACGACGAATTGGTGCCGGCGAGCTATATGAACTTCTATATCGGTAACGCCGCCGTCGTGGTGCCGCTGTACGGCGCGCCCGGCGATCAGGCCGCGATCGCGGCGTTCCAGGCGATCTTTCCCGATCGCGACGTCGTGGGATTGCGGGCGGATCACATCCTGACCGGCGGGGGCAGCTTCCACTGCATCAGCCAGCAGATTCCCGGATGACGCCGGGCGGGCGCCGCCCTATCTGGCGCGCATGACCCAGATCACCGTCGCCGCGCTGCAACTCGGCTTCACGCCCGATATCGACACCAACATCGCCAATGTCTCGCGGCTCGTCCACGAGGCGGCGGCGCGGGGTGCGCAGGTGATCCTGCCGCCCGAATTGTTCGAGGGCGAATATTTCTGCCGGGTCGAGGACGAGGGGCTGTTCGCCAATGCCGCGCCCGTCGCCGAGCACAAGGCGGTGCTGGCGATGCAGGCGCTGGCCGAGGCGCTGAAGGTGACGATCCCGACGAGCTTCTTTGAGGCGGACGGTCCGCATCATTACAACAGCCTGGCGATGATCGGCCCCGATGGCGAGATCCAGGGCGTCTATCGCAAGAGCCACATTCCCGACGGGCCGGGCTATGAGGAGAAATTCTACTTCCGCCCCGGCAACACCGGCTTCAAGGTCTGGCCGCATCCCGCGGGCAAGCTGGGCGTCGGCGTCTGCTGGGACCAATGGTATCCCGAAACCGCGCGCGCGATGATGCTGATGGGCGCCGAGATGCTGTTCTACCCGACGGCGATCGGCAGCGAACCGCACGACACCAGCCTCGACACCGCGCGGCTGTGGCGCCGTGCGATGGTGGGCCATGCGGTTTCCAACGTCGTGCCGATCGTCGCGGCGAACCGGATCGGAACGGAGCATGGCCAGCATTTCTACGGCACCAGCTTCATCTGCGACGAGCGCGGCGACATCCTGGCCGAACTCGGCCGCGACGACGAGGGCGTCATCACCGCGACGATCGACCTGGATATCGTGAAGCGGCACCGCGCCGCGTTCGGCTTCTTTCGCGATCGCCGGCCCGATCTCTATGGGCGGCTCGTGCAGGACGTGTAGTTTCGGCAACATCGCTGCGCGAATCGTTCGCGTAACGAAATTGGCTGTTGTCGGTTGCCGGCCGCCGTGGCAGCGTTTTCTCCGCGAACGCAAAGTCCGGCCCGCAACGAGGCCAGACATCGTTCGGCGCAGGTGGGACCTCATAGCCAAGAGGAGGTTCCATGAAATCGTTCGTTATCGCAGCCCTGCTGCTCGGCGTCGCAGCGGCAAGCCCGGCGCTCGCACAGGATTCGTCCGTTCCCCCGGCCTCGCCGGAAACCGCTGCCCCGCCCGCGGCTCCCGCCTCGGATTTCGCCATCACCGGCGCGGTCGACGTGGCCACCCAATATCGCTTCCGCGGCATCTCGCAATCCGACAACCGGCCCGTGATCCAGGGCACCTTCACGATCACGCACAAGTCCGGCTTCTACGTTTCCACCTGGGGGTCGAGCGCCAGCGGCAACGACGCGGTCAACATCGGCGGGACCGAGATCGACGTCTATGGTGGCTACAGCCATTCGCTCGGCAAGTCGGGCGTCGTGCTCGACGGCGGCGTCTATGGCTATCTCTATCCCGGCAGCAGGAAGGCCGTCGGGGTGAGCGAAAGCTATTTCGAAATCTATGGCGACGTGAGCAAGGCGTTCGGCCCGATCTCGACCAAGGCGGGGATCAACTGGGCGCCCAACCAGGCCTATTTCAAGGATTTCGCGACCCCCAGCCGCTATGACATCTATGTCTTCGGCGAACTCGGCTTTGCGATTCCGAAAACCCCGATCTCGCTGCACAGCCATCTGGGGCATACCGGGGGCGGCCTCGATTATGCCACGCAGGACTATCTCGATTTCGCCGCGGGCGTTTCGTACAAATGGCGCATGCTGACGTTCGACGTCTCGGCGGTGGGGACGAATCTCAGCCGGTCGGACACGCGGCCCTATGATCTCGCGCTCGGCACGGACGATTTCCACCGTGCGGCCAAGACGGTGGTGGTCGGCACCGTCACCGCGAGCTTCTGATCGCGTCGGCGGGGCGGCGATCCGCCCCGCTCAGTCCTGCTCGGCTGGGGCCTGCTCGGCTGGGGCCTGCTCCGCTCGGCCCTGATCGCGCAATTCAAGCGCGCGCGCGAAGACGGCTTCGAACATCGGCGCGGTCAGCCGCCCGGTGTTCGTGTTGTAGCGCGAGCAGTGATAGCTATCGATCAACACGCGCCCGTCGGGCATCCGGTGCTCCGCCAGATGACCGAACTTGCATTTGGGCAATCGCCCGCCGAGCACCTTGACCGCGGATTGGTGGGCGATCTGCCCCAGCGCCACGAACACGCGCGCCTGCGGCAGCACCGCCGCCTGCCCCTCCAGGAAGGGGCGGCAGGTGCGGATCTCCTCGGGCGTCGGCTTGTTCTGCGGCGGCAGGCATTTCACCGCGTTGATGATGATTGCCCCGTCGAGTGCCAGATCGTCTTCGGGCGTGGCGGCATAGGTGCCGGTGGCCAGGCCGAACTTGCCGAGCGTGTCGAACAGCAGCTGGCCCGCATAATCGCCGGTGAACGGCCGGCCGGTGCGGTTCGCGCCATGTTTGCCCGGCGCAAGGCCGACGATGCCGAGCCATGCGCCGGGATCGCCGAATGCGTTGACCGGGGCGTTCCACCAATCGGGATATTCGACGCGTAGTTCGTCGCGGAACGCGACGAGGCGCGGGCAGCGCGGGCAATCGCGCGGCGGTTCGGTCTGCGGGATCGGGGAGGGTGCGAATTCCATCGCGGCGCGGTACGACGCCTGTGTGAGCACGACAACCTATGCGATCGGCCTCGGCGGCAATCGCCGGACGCGATATGGCGACCCCGCCGCGACGCTGGCGGCCGCGCTGGACGCGATCGGCGGCATCATGGCGGTGTCGCGGATCCGGAGCACCGCACCGCTCGGCCCCTCGATCCGCCGCTTCGCCAACGCCGCCGTGCTGATCGCAACGGACGAATCGCCCCCCGAACTGCTGGCGCGGCTGAAGCGGATCGAACGCCGGTTCGGGCGCCGTCCGGGGCGGCGCTGGGGCGCGCGGGCGCTCGATCTCGACATCCTGCTGTGGTCGGGCGGGATCTGGGCTGACCCGGGGCTGCGCGTACCGCATGCCGCGCTGCCGATGCGGGCGTTCGTGCTCGCCCCGCTCGCCGAAATCGCGCCGGATTGGCGCGATCCGACGAGCGGTCTGACGATGCGCCATCTCTCTGCGCGGTTGACCGCCCGCCACCGCAGACCTAGGGCGCGGTGCATCGATGGCGGGGGTCCGTAGCTCAGTCGGTAGAGCAAGCGACTTTTAATCGAGAGGTCCCGGGTTCGAGCCCCGGCGGACCCACCATCGATGATCTGCAGGAGGACCTGCACGGCGTCATACTTGAGATCGAACCGATCCTCCTCGATGATCGGCGCATGGAAGTGGACGAGCTTGTTCCGGGTGCGCTGCAGGAAGTCGACATTAAGCCAGAATGCCTCGTCCCCAAGGTATTTGGCGGCCTTGGGCTTGATCTGCTCGAAGTTGATGGTTCGGATCTTGGCCTCCTGCCCGAGCGCCTTCGCTTCGGCATCCGTCGCCGGCAGGTCCTTGGGCTTCGTCACGCCGACGAACCCCTCATGCTTGAGGACCAGGGCCGTCGCCGAAAGCTCGACGGCTATCTGCATGAGGACGGTGACGAGCGTCGTACGGTCGATACCGAAGGCCGCGTTAGAGCCGTCGCCATGAGCTGCGATCTCCTCCGCCGCCCTCTTGAGGAATAGTCCGACAGTGTGAAGCATGGCCGCGCTGACCTGGTCGGTCAGAGGTGCGCTTGTGTTGCTTCTATCGATCATCTGCTCCCGTCCACGCCAACTCATGCACTTGCATGCCGCGTCCGGCACAAGTTGGCACCATCGATACTTTAAGCGACCCTGCCCGAGGGTCTTCTTCTTCACCATCGCGCTATCCGCCACCGTCATCTTCTGGCTATGATCAACGAGTCCTGGGCCAGGACACCGGGGTCGATTGGCACTACATCGCGCCGGGCAAGGCTCTCCTGAGCAAAGTCGAGAGGCCGTAACAGAATGGCTTTGTGGAATCGTTTAATGGTCGCTTGCGCGACGAGTGCCTGAACGATCACCTGTTCCCATCGCTGGCTGTGGCGAGACGGATCATCGAGGCATGGCGGACGGACTACAACACCGTGCGTCCGCACAGCAGCCTTGGCGGGTTGGCACCCGCTGAGTTTACCAACCGCCCTCGCCACGGGCATAAAGACGACGAAGCTAAGTTATCAGCGGCCTGAAAAAGGGGAGCAGGTCAGAGGAACTCCCACGCCGTCCGCCTGTCAGCCTTGTCGACCAACTGCATCACCGCGAACTTGCTGGTGCGGTCAATGCCAACGAACAGGTATGGCTTGAGGGCGAATTCGCCTACGACAATGGCAACGACACCATCTTTATCGCTAAACCCTGGCCTTTTCAGCAGCCTGTTAAAAGCCATGCCAATGCCGGCAGACATGGAAAGCCTGGCCCACGACCGACTTGCCAAGCAGGCCCAATCGGTCAATCATACGGAGGTAATTATACTCCTACCATTGCACCCATGCCAAACCAAGTGTCGTCGATGGCTAGCTTGATGAGCACGGTCATGGCCGCCGCTGCCGCGTCGGGATCGCCTCGGGCTAACGCCTCGTAGACCCGGCGGTGATCGGGCAGCGGATCGCGTGGCAGCGCGCGGTCGCGCTGTTTGAACCGGGTGGTCCATTCCACGCCCGCGGCGATGCTCGAGCTCAACGCGATCAGCGCGTCGTTCTGCGATGCGCACAGGATCGCCTCGTGGAACGCCCGGTCCGCTTCCAGGCCGCCATCGGTGGCGAGCGTCAGTCGATCCATCGCCTCGAGCGCATTGCGCATGATCGTCAGATCGTCCTCGCTCCGCCGCTCCGCCGCCAGCCGGGCCGCAAAGGGCTCCACCGCCGAACGTAATTCAAAGAGGCTGCGCAACAGCCGGATGTCCGGATCGCCGGCGAACGCCCAGGCGAGAACGTCGGGGTCGAGGATGTTCCAGCGCTGGCGGGGCAGCACGCGCGTTCCCGTTCGGGGGCGGCTTTCGACCAGTCCCTTGGCGATCAGCCCCTGGATCGCCTCGCGATAGGCGCCGCGCGACACGCCGAGCGCCTCGGCATAGGCCACTTCCCCCGCAAGAATGTCGCCGGGCTTATGTTCGCCCGTCAGGATCGCGCGGCCGAGCATATGGATCACCGCGCCGCGCAGTCGTCTGCCGGACCCGCGTTCTTTCCCTGCTTCCTCGGCTATCGTGCCATTCTTCATGCCGATTTTCTCTCCCGCGCTTGGGGTCCGACGCGCTCACGTTTCGCCTGCGACAACGGTAGTATCGGGATCACCGATCGATCGGACCATTGCGCAGGCGAGCAGCTTTGCCGCCCGTCGGCTCGGCCGCCAACATCTTTTCGTCCGACGTCCCGCCGGAATGCCGGGCCATGTCGCCTTTGGAACCTTTCAATCTTTTTACTCCGAGGATTATATTAATCGTAAGCCTAGGCAAAACTCCCAAATCTCAAGGATATATGGAGTGACTGCGTGAGCCGACCGAACCCGGCAGCAAGAATGACATCGATAAATTCGCCATTACCCCTACAAATGGTTGACATCGCCCGGCCGGTGCCGGAGATTGAGCCCATCGAAAGCGGGCAATGATCCGCACGATCAGGAGAGGGAAAAATGGTGAAAACGTCTCGGCTACTTCGTTCGTCCTCGGTTGCAGGTCTCGCGCTCGCGCTGGCCGGTCCCGCCTTCGCTCAGGACAAGACCGCGACCGGCAACGTGATCCCGTCGGGCGATACGTCGACGCTCCGGACCGATGCGGGCGACGGGTCGTCCCAGAAGACGCAGGCGAGCGACGCCGCCACGCCTTCCGCCGGCGACGCCACGACGGGCGGCGACATCGTGGTCACGGGCCTCCGCCAGAGCCTCGCCAGCGCGCAAAACCTGAAGCGCAACGCGGTGGCGATCGTCGATGCGCTGGTCGCCGAGGACATCGGCAAATTCCCCGACAACAACGCCGCAGAGGCGCTCGCCCGCGTCACCGGCGTTCAGGTCGAACGTTTCCGCGACGAAGCCAACAGCGTCGTCATCCGCGGCCTGCCCAACGTGCAGACCACGCTGCAGGGCCGCGAGATCTTCACCGCCGACGGCCGCACCGTGTCGTTCCAGGATTTCCCCGCGCAGTCGCTCGCCAAGCTGGAGGTGTTCAAGAACACCACCGCCGAGAATCTGGAGGGCGGGATCGCCGGCCTCATCAACATCGGCCTGCGCCGCCCGTTCGATTTCAAGGGGTTCGAGCTCGCCGGCTCCGTGCGCGGCACCTACAATGACGAGTCGCACAAATATGATCCCAATGGCAGCCTTCTGATCTCCGATCGCTGGCAGACCGGCATCGGCGAGATCGGCGCGCTGTTGAACGTCTCCTATACCCGCGCGAACTATCTCAACGCGGTCCGCTATCAGGGCTTCCAGGATTATCTGCTGCCCACCCAGACGGTGACCCCGGCGTCGGTCGGACGCAATTTCACCTACCCGCAGGACATCGGCCTCTATTATGCGCGCGGCTATCGCCAGCGGCCGTCGGTCAACGGTTCGCTTCAGTGGCGCCCCACCGACAATCTTGAAATCTATGCCGACGGCCTGTGGCAGGCGTATCGCGGGCGCAGCGGCGACGATTTCTTCGGCATCGCCGTTCAGACGCGCGCGCCCTCGCTCAACAATGTGGTGCTCATTCCCAGCGGCCTGACGCCGGCGAGTTACCAGGCCAATGTCGGGCTGGCGAACGGCCCGTCCAAATGGGTGACGCAGGACCGGTCCGACACCACCCAGGGGGCGATCGGCGCCAAGTGGCACACCGGCATCGCCGAGATCACCACCGATCTGGCCTACACCAAATCGGTCGTGTCGAGCCAGTACAACATGTTCGACACGGTCGTCACGTCGCCGCTTTCGCTCGACGTGCACCTGAACGTGCAGGGCAGCGTCGATTTCACGCCGAGCGGCGTCGATTTCACCCAGCCCTCCGCCTATAATTTCCGCGGGCTCTACGATCAGCGCAGCCGCTCCGCGGGCTCGCAGTGGCAGTCGCTGACCACGTTGAAGCTGGACACGGGCATCACCTTCCTGCCCAAGCTCGATTTCGGTTTCCGCTACGCCAGCCGCGACGCCTCCTCGCAGTCGGGCGATCGCTACGCGTCCTTCCCACAGCTGAACATCCCGATCACCTCGGTGCCCGGGGCGAGTTCGGGCGGGATCATCGCGCCCGGATTCGAGGGTAACGACGTCCAGCAGTTCCACAGCTACTGGCAGTTCTCGACCGACGGGATCGTCAACAATCTGGCCGCGATCCGCCAGTTCGTCCGCCAGGGTCTGGTCGCGTCGGGCGCATCGGCCGCCGCGCAGGCGGTATGGGCGCCGGCGGTGCCCGACTATAATCCGGTCAACTCCTTCGCCGCCACCGAGCGTACGATCGCAAGCTATGCGCAAGGCCATCTGACGTTCGACATCGGCATCCCGATCGAAGGCGTGATCGGTGCGCGGCTGGTCGTCACCAACAACACGCTGCGCGGCACGACATCGTCGACGACGGTGGCGGGCGCGACCACCTTCTCGCCCATCAACACCAAGCAGAGCTATGTCGACATCCTGCCCAACGTCAATTTGCAGGCCAACCTGACCAGCAAGCTGCTCGTCCGTCTCGCCTTCACCAAATCGCTGACGCGCCCCGGCTTCAACCAGATCAATCCCGCGCTGGTGATCCAGCAGGGTACGATCGGCGGCGACATCTCCTATACCGGCAATGGCGGCAACCCTAACCTGCAGCCGATCCGATCGACCAACTACGACGCATCGGTGGAATATTATTTCGGCCGCAGCAGTTCGGTGTCGGTCGCCGGCTTCTACCGCAAGATCAACGGCTTCATCGACGTGTTCGGCACCCGCGAGACCGATCCGACGGTCGGTTCGATCCTCGTCTACCGCCCGCAGAACGCCGGCAGCGGCCAGATCAAGGGCATCGAGGCGGCGTTCTCGACCTTCTTCGACTTCCTGCCCGGCTTCCTCAGCGGCTTCGGCATTCAGGCGAACGGCACCTATATTGACGGCAAGGAAACGCTGCCGTCCGTACCGGGCCTCTCGACCACCGCGGGCGAGATCCCGAACGTGTCGAAGTTCAGCTACAACCTGATCGGCCTGTACGAAAAGGGGCCGGTGTCGGTTCGCCTCGCCTATAACGACCGCTCGCGCTACATCTCGTCCTACACCGCGCCGGGCGTATTCGCGACGGTGTACAACAAGGCGATCAGCCGGCTCGATCTGTCGGCCAGCTACGACATTCTGTCGAACATCACGCTGACGGCGGACGCGACCAATCTTCTGGGCAAGCCTTGGGGAAGCTATGTCGGCGCCCCCATCTATCCGCGGGACGTCCGGTACGAAGGACGCATCTATTCGGTGGGCGCGCGCTTTCGCTTTTAATATAGAAGACAAAAAGCAGGAAAGGCAGAGGATGACGGATCGGATGACCATGGGGCGCCGCGACGTGCTGGCCGGGATGGGCGGACTGATCGGCGGCGCCGCGCTGGCCGGCCAGGCGGCGGCGGCGGTGACGGCGGCGCCGGCTGCGGGGCGCTCGCTGATGACCGAATGCGGTTATGGCGACGTGACGCTGCTCGACGGTCCGGTGCGCAAGCAGTTCGACCAGACGCTCGCCGCGCTGATCGCGATGGATGACGATGCGCTGTTGCGGCCGTTCCGGGTCGCGGCGGGGCTGCCGGTCGGGCCGAACAAGCTGGGCGGCTGGTATGACGCGGCGGAGGGTTTCGACCCTCCGCGCGACATGCACGGCTTCATCCCCGGCCACAGCTTCGGCCAATATATCTCCGCCCTGTCGCGTGGGTACGCCGTGTCGGGCGACGCGGCGGCCAAGGCCAAGGTCGACCGGCTGATCGCCGGCTTCGCGCCGACGATCACGCCCGATTTCTACAAGGACTATCCGCTTCCCGCCTACACCTACGACAAGACGCTGATGGGTCTGCTCGACGCCTATGCCTTCACCGGCAACCAGCAGGCGTTGAAGCTGATCGGTCCTGCGACCGACGCCGTCCTGCCCTATCTGCCGGGACGGGCGCAGGACCGGCAGCTCGTCAAGGTTCCGCCCGGGCGGAACGCCGCGTTCGGCTGGGACGAGACCTATACGCTGCCGGAGAATTTCTACATCGCGGCCGAGCGCGGCGCGGGCGACCGCTTCCACGGGCTGGCGCGCGCCTATCTGCTCGACGACACCTATTTCAACCCGCTCGCCGACGGGCGCAACGTGCTGCCGGGACGCCATGCCTACAGCCATGTCAACGCGCTCGCCTCGGCGATGCGCGCCTATATGGTCGACGGCGATCCGCGGCACCTCGCGGCGGCGCGCAACGGCCTGCAATTCGTGCTGGACCAGAGCTGGGCGACGGGCGGCTGGGGGCCGAACGAGAGCTTCGTCGAACCCGGCTCGGGCGGCCTGGGCAACAGCCTGACCACCACCCATAGCAGCTTCGAGGCGCCGTGCGGCACGTACGGCCATTTCAAGGTCGCACGCTATCTGATGCGGGCGACCGGCGACAGCCGCTACGGCGACGCCATGGAAAAGCTGATGTACAACGCCAGCCTCGGCGCGCTCCCGCTCCGCCCCGATGGCTCGGCCTATTATTATGCCGATTACAGCGAGATCGGGGCCAAATCCTATTTCGAATATAATTGCCCATGCTGTTCGGGGTCGATCGGCCAGCTGGCGGCGGACTACGGCCCCAGCGCCTATCTGCGCGACGACAAGGGCGTGTTCGTCAACCTCTACATCCCGTCACGCGTCGTCTGGCGCCGCGATGGCGCGCCCGCGCTGACGCTGACGCAGCAGGGCGGCTATCCGCTCGGCTCCGAGATCGCGATGGCGGTCGAGGCGCCGCGCCCGGTGAAGATGGCGCTTCGACTGCGCATCCCCGCCTGGGCGGGACCGCAGACGCGGCTCCTGGTCAACGGCCGTGCGGTGGGCGGCGTCGCGCCGGGCCGGTTCGCGGTGGTGGCACGCGAGTGGCGCAACGGCGACAAGGTCGCGTTGTCAATTGACCGCCCGCTGAGGCTGGAACCCGTCGACGCGCAGCATCCCGCCCGTGTTGCAGCCATGCAGGGCCCGCTGGCACTCTTCGCAATGGGTGATCGCTTCGTCCCCCTCACCTCCGCCCAGTTGCTATCGCTTAAACAGACCGCACCTGGAGCCGCAGAATGGACGCTGGCCGCGGATGTCGGCCGCCTGAGGTTCTATCCCTCGTCTGCGATCGGGACGGAGCCGACGCGGCTCTATCAGTTTTTGATCTGACATTGCTGATGCGAGGCTGACGAAACCGATGTAGGAATCGGCGCTTTTGTCATAGCGGGTGGCGACGCGCCGACAGGTGCACGCTCTGCGAAGCGCCGCTGAAATGGATGCGGACATGGGGCGTCGACGTCTGCGAAACCTGCCAGCGCATCGTGCCGCCGTCAGAGGAGGCTGCGCTGGCGGCGGAGCTACGGGCGCCCTACCGCACGTTCGCCCGCCTGGTCTCACCGGTCGCCGGGATGCGCGCCGAAGCCCGGGCCGGGCTACCGGAGCATCTCCGGGCGACTCCGTATGAGGTGCTGCTTCGTCTAAGCTCATCGAAATCGGCATGATCCCGGATCGCCCATGGTTGCCTTTCCAGCCGAAGTCGGCATCGAAACCCGCCCTTCCATCCGGAACGGAAACTCGAGCCTCTGCGTCTTGAAGGACCGCTAGCGACCGGGATCTACACCAAAACTCGCGCAAAACCGTAAGTTGCAATTCTATCTTGGGCCAGTGCGATCGTGCGTCACTTGCCCGTGCGGATGCGGTTCATCACCGCTTCGTGGAGCCAGGTGTTCATCTCGGCCGAACCGTCCTTTTCGCCCGTATAACCGAGTTCGGTGGCGAGCTGTTCGCGGTTGGCGAGGCTCGAATCGAGGCCGAGCAGCTTCATCAGATCGACGATCGACGTCTGCCAGTTGAGGTCCGGATCGCCCTTGGCATGCGCGATCTTGGCGAGGGCGGCGTCCGCGTCCACCGTCTCGGGTGCGGCGGCCGGCGCCGGAGCTGGCGCAGCGTCCTGGGCGGGGGCGGCTTGGGCGGGGGCTGCCGGGGCGGGCTCGGGAGCGGCGACCGCGGGGTGACCGAAGATGGCGTCCTTGATCGAACCGAAGATGCTCATGCCATTGTCCTTGTTGTGGTGCGGCGCCAACGTACCGCGCGGCGTTTCGGGTTCGTGGCGTTGAAGGGAGATGCGATGACGCGAGGCGAGCGGGCGACAGGGGTGGACGGGCTGCGCGGCCGCGCTGTGTTGTCCATGGGCGGCGGCGTCGCCATCGGGGCGGCCGCGGTCGCGGCGCTGCTGATCGTCGGGCGCTGGCTCGTCACGGGTGTGGCGATGGGCGTCGATACCGCCATTCTGGCCGGCATTCGCCGCGCGGATGCGGGCGGCCGATGGCTGGGCGTGGTGACGGACGTTACCGCGCTTGGCAGTGGGCCGGTGCTGACGCTGCTCGTCGCGATCGTGGCGGGGTGGCTGCTCGCCCGGCGACACTGGCGCGATGCGATCCTGCTGGCGGCGGCGAGCGCCAGCGCAGGGCAGGCGGTGAACATCGTGAAGGCGATCGTCGCCCGGACGCGTCCCGAGGTCGTGCCGCACTGGGTCCTCGTCGGCAATTACAGCTATCCCAGCGCGCATTCGGCCGACAGCGCGGCGGTGGCGTCGCTCGTCGCGCTGCTGGCGATGCGGGCGCAGCCGCCGGGGGCGGGGCGGACCTATGTCGCCGTGGCGGCGGTGCTGCTCGTCGGGCTGATCGGGTTCAGCCGCGTCTATCTCGCGGTCCACTGGCCGACCGACGTGCTCGCCGGCTGGAGCTTCGGCACCGCCTGGGCGCTCGGCTGGTGGCGGGCGCTAGGCGCGCGCGAGTAACGTCTGCGCGGCCTTCAGGTGCGGCGCATCGACCATCCGCCCGTCGAGCTGAAGCGCGCCCGCGCCGGGGTTGGCGGCGAACAGGTCGACGATCCGCCGGGCCGCGGCGATGGCTGCCGCGTCAGGCGTGAAGGCGGCGTTGATGACCGGCAGTTGCGCCGGGTGGATCGCCATCATGCCGGTGAACCCGTCGCGCGCGCCGCGCGCGGCATAAGCAGCGAGCCCGTCGCGGTCGCGGAAATCGGGATAGACCGTCTCGATCGCCGGCACGCCGGCGGCATGCGCGCCGAACAGCGTGAGCGCGCGCGCAAGCCGGTAAGGTTCGGTATAGCTCCCGTCCGGCTCGCGCGACGTGGCCGCGCCGATCGCCGCGGGCAGGTCTTCGGCGCCCCAGGTCAGCCCGGCCAGCCGCGGCGTGACGCCGCCATAGCTGCCGAGCGCGAAGATCGCGGCCGGGGTTTCGGTCGCGATCGGCAGGATACGGATCGCGCCCTCCAGCTTCGCGTCGAGCGCGGCGAGGCTCGCTGCCCCCTCCGCCTTGGGCAGCACGATGCCGTCGGGGTGGCCGGGCAGCACCGCGGCGAGATCGTCGTCCGCCAGTCCCGAATCGAGCGGGTTGATGCGGACGAACAGCGGCACCGTCCGTGGCTGGGCGAGGAACGCGGCGACATGGCCCCGCGCCGCCACCTTGGCCGCGGGCGCGACCGCGTCCTCCAGATCGAGGATCAGCGCGTCCACATCGAACGCGGCGGCCTTCGCCATCCGTTCGGGCCGGTCGCCGGGGACGAAGAGCAGCGAGCGCAGCCTCATGGCTGCCGATCGGCGAGCGCGCGCTCCCAGGCGAGCGCATCGCGGACGATGCCGTCGAGATCGGCGCGCGCGGGCTGCCAGTCGAGCGTCGCCAGGATCGCGGCATTGTCCGCGATCAGCATCGGCGGATCGCCCGCGCGGCGCCCCTCGAAGCGGCGGTCGATCCGCATGTTCGTCACGCGGTCCACCGCGTCGAGCACCTCGAGCACCGAAAAGCCGCGGCCATAGCCGGCGTTGAGCACATGGCTGCGCGTCGGCTCCGCCGCCAACCGGTCGAGCGCGGCGACATGCGCCGCCGCCAGATCGCTCACATGGATGTAATCGCGCACCCCGGTGCCGTCGGGCGTGGCGAAATCGGTGCCGTAGACGCCGACATGGCCACGCTTGCCGGTGGCGGCCTCGACCGCGATCTTGATGAGGTGGGTCGCGCCGACGGTCGACTGGCCGCTGCGCCCCGCCGGATCGGCGCCCGCCACGTTGAAATAGCGCAGCGCCGCATAGTTGATCGGGTGTGCCGCCGCCACGTCGCGCAGCATCGCCTCGGTCATCAGCTTCGACATGCCATAGGGGTTGATCGGCACGGTCGGGTCGCCCTCAGCCACGGGCACGCGTTCGGGCGTGCCATAGGTCGCGGCGGTGGAGGAAAAGATGAAGTGCGGCACGCGCTCCACCACCGCGCTCTCGATCAGCGCGCGGCTGGCGGCGGTGTTGTTGCGATAATATTTGAGCGGATCGGCCACGCTTTCGGGCACCACCACGGAGCCGGCGAAATGCATGATCGCCTCGACGCCGTGATCGCGGATCGCGGCGCGTACCCGGTCGTCATCGGCGACGTTCGCCTCCACCAACGCGGCGCGCGGATCGACCGCCCAGGCGAAGCCCGTCACGAGATTGTCGACCACCACCACCGCATGCCCGGCATCGAGCAGCGCCAGCACCGCATGGCTGCCGATATAGCCCGCACCGCCCGTTACCATCACCCGCATGCATCGCTCCTCTTTGTGCTCGGTTAGCGGCTTCCTATCTTGGGCGAAAGGAGACGGACATGACGGATGTTGTAACGCTGGCGGGCGGGTGTTTCTGGTGCACCGAGGCGGTGTTCAAGGATGTGATCGGCGTGGAGTCGGTCGAAAGCGGCTATATCGGGGGGCATGTCGCCGACCCGACCTATCGCGCGGTGTGCGGCGGCGATACCGGCCATGCCGAGGCGATCCGGATCGGCTTCGATCCCGAGCGGCTGGCGCTGGGCGACCTGCTCGACATCTTCTTCGCGACGCACGATCCGACGCAGCTCAACCGGCAGGGCAACGATGTCGGTACGCAATATCGTTCGGCGATGTTCCCCAAGGACGCGGAACAGGCCGCCGAGATGGAAGCCGCGAAGGCGCGCGCGCAGGTTGACTCGGCCAAGCCTATCGTCACCACGATCGAGACGCCCACGGATGCGATCGGCGCCACCTGGTATCCGGCCGAAGGCTATCACCAGGATTATTGGGAGACGTCGGGGCGCTCCAATCCCTATTGCATGGCGGTGATCCCGCCCAAGCTGCAGAAGCTGCGCAAGAGCTTTGCAGAACGCTCGCGGGCGGTGACCGCCTAACGGTGCGCGGCGCGGCGCAGGCGATCCGCTATCGCCGCGCCGATACCGTCGGGCGGGATCGGCGCCACCGCGATCCGCGTGCCCGGTGCGGCATCGGCGCGGTGGAGCGCGGCGAAGAGATTGGCCGCGGCGGTGACGGGGTCGTCGCCGAGGCTCTCGTCGCCGGGGAGCGGGCCATAGCCGATGAACCACTCGCCGGGTTGGGCGGTGGTGGCATCCAGACGGAGCGGCTTGCGCGGCGCATAATGGCTGTCGAGCTGGCCGGGCGCGTTGACGACCCTGTTCCCCGGCGAAGGTCGGGGCCTGGTTGGGGGGGCGCCCTGATATGCGCTGTGCGCGGTCGCGGGAGCCGTCCCCGCTGAGCCCCGGCCTTCGCCGGGGAACAGGATCTGGAGATCGGCCGCCGTCACTGGCCCCGGACGCAGGATTTCGCGCCCCGCCATGATCGTCGACTCCAGCCCCGCCGCACAGGCGCCGTCGTCGATCACAAGCGGCACCGCGTCGCCGAGGCTCGCGACGACATGTGCGGCGGTCGTCGGGCTGATGCCGCCGCTGGCGTTGGCCGATGGCGCGGCGAGCGGCCGACCGCTCGTGGCGATCAGGTCGCGCATCGCCCGTCCCGAGGGCACGCGCACCGCGATCGTGGCCAGCCCCGCCGTGACCAGCGCGGCGATCCCGGCATCGGCGCGCAGCGGCAGCACCAGCGTGAGCGGTCCCGGCCAGAAGGCGTCGGCGAGTGCGGCGGCATCGGCATCGAAGACCGCGATCCGATCGGCGGCGGCGCGGTCGAGCACATGGACGATCAGCGGGTTGAAGCGCGGTCGGCCTTTGGCGGCATAGATCCGCGCGACCGCCTTCGAATCGGTCGCGTCCGCGGCCAGGCCATAGACGGTTTCGGTCGGCACCCCGACGATCCCCCCGGCGCGGATCGCGGCGGCGGCGGCCGCGATCGCGGCCGTGCCGTAAGGGAGAATTCGGGGGTTTGGAGGCGCCATGATGCGCCGCTATAGCCCCGCCATAAGCGAGAGATAAGAGGACGCGACGATGGCTTTCACCCCCCCGACGCAGGAACAGCGTTTCGTACTCGATCAGGTGGTGCGGATCGGCGAACTGGCCGAGACGCCGCGCTTCGCGGCGGCGAGCGACGACGTGGTCGATGCGGTGCTCGACGGCGTCGGCCAGTTCGCGGCGGGCGAATGGGCGCCGCTCAACCGGATCGGCGACACCGTGGGGGCGAAATGGACGCCGGACGGCGTGGTGATGCCCGACGGGTTCGGCGCGGCATACCGCGATTATGTCGAGGGCGGCTGGGGCACGATCGGCGTGGCCGAAGAGTTCGGCGGGCAGGGGTTGCCGTTCGCGATCCAGACCGCGGTGCTCGACACGCTCGGCTCCGCGAACATGGGTTTCGCGCTCTGCCCCACGCTGACGGTGGGCGCGATCGAGGCGCTGGCGCATCACGGCAGCCCCGAGCAGCAGGCGCTCTATCTGCCGCATCTGGCCACCGGCGAATGGACCGGCACGATGAACCTGACCGAGCCGCAGGCGGGCAGCGACGTCGGCGCGCTCCGCGCCACCGCCAAGCCGCTCGGTGACGGCAAATGGGCGATCAAGGGCACCAAGATCTATATCTCGTTCGGCGATCACGACATGGCGGCGAACATCGTCCACCTCGTCCTGGCGCGCACCCCGGACGCGCCGCCGGGCACGCGCGGCATCTCGCTGTTCCTCGTGCCCAAATACCGGCTGGCCGAGGATGGTACGCCGGGCGACTTCAACGACGTGCGCGTCGTGTCGATCGAGCACAAGATGGGGCTGCACGCCTCGCCCACCTGCGTCTTGAGCTTCGGCGATCACGACAATTGCATCGGCGAGCTGATCGGGGCGGAACATGCCGGGATGCGCGCGATGTTCACGATGATGAACAACGCCCGGCTGAACGTCGGCCTGCAGGGCGTGCAGGTGGCCGAGGGCGCGACCCAGGCCGCGGTCGCCTATGCGCTGGATCGGGTGCAGTCGGCGCGCGCGGGATCGCCCGACAAGGCGTCGGTCGCGATCGTCCAGCATCCCGACGTACGGCGCATGCTGATGCGGATGAAGGCGCAGACCCAGGCCGCGCGCGCCCTGGTCTATTATGCCGCCGGCCAGGTGGATCGCGCGGGGCTGGGCGATGCCGAAGCACGCGGTCGGCTCGAGCTGGTGACGCCGCTCGCCAAGGCGCATGGCACCGATCTCGGCAACGAGGTCGCGAGCATCGGCATCCAGGTCCATGGCGGCATGGGCTATGTCGAGGAGACGGGCGCGGCGCAGTATTTCCGCGATGCGCGGATCACCCCCATTTACGAGGGCACCAACGGCATCCAGGCGGCCGATCTGGTCGGGCGCAAGCTTGGGCTGGACAATGGCGGCGTGTTCGCGCGGCTGATCGCCGACATTCGCGCGGAGGCGCGCGACGCGCGGCTGCGCGCGCTGGTCGATGCGTGCGAGGATGTCGGCCGGCGGCTCGCGACGGCGGATGCGGACGACCGGCTGGCGGCAAGCTATCCCTTCCTCACGATGCTGTCGGTCGCGACCTGCGGCTGGCTGATGGAGCGACAGGGCCGCGCCCTGGCCGAGGGTGGAGCGGGCGAGGATGCGTTCGGGCGGATGAAGGCGGCGGCGGTGCGTTTCTATCTCGAACAGATCGTGCCCGAGGCGATGGGATTGCTCGCCGCCGCCACCGCGAGCGCGGAGACGCTCTACGCCGTGGAGCCGGAGATGTTCGCGGCATGAGCTTCGACGTCGGCGCGTATTTCGCGCGGATCGGCATGCCGGCGCGGCCGACGCCCGATGCGGCCGGGCTCCAGCGGCTGCAGCAGGCGCACCGGCTGGCGATCCCGTTCGAAAATCTGGACGTGCGGCTCGGGCGGGTCATCGCGATCGACAGCGCGAGCGTGTTCGTCAAGCTGGTGACCGCGCGGCGCGGCGGTTACTGCTTCGAGCAGAACCGGCTGTTCCTCGATGCGCTCGACGCGCTGGGCTTCGTCGCGCGGCCGCTGCTCGCCCGCGTCTGGCTGGGGGCGACCGGCGTGCCGCCGCTGACGCACACGCTGGCGCTGGTCACGATCGACGGACAGAATTGGATTGCGGATGCGGGCTTCGGCGGCAGCTATGCACCGGTGATGCCGCTGGCGGACGGCGCCGAGACGTTGGCGCCCGATGGCGCGCGCTTCGTGCTCACCAGCAGCGAGGACGGCTGGATGCTCGCGCGCGAGGGCGATCCGCTCACCACCGACGGCCGCGACACGGGCGCGGGGCTGCGCGCGCAATATAGCTTCACGCTGGCGAACGTCGAACCGGCGGACCTGATGCTCAGCAACCACTGGACGTCGACCGCGCCAGACAGCCGCTTTCGCAACCATGCGATCGTCAGCATCGTGCTGCCGCGCGGCTTCGCCACGCTGACCGACCGGCTGTATCGCCGCCGATCGGGCGAGGAGGCGACGAGCGGCGAGGTCGCCGATCCGCGCATCTATCGCATGCGGCTCAGCCTGATGTTCGGCATCGATCTGGACGTGGACGAAGTGGCCACGCTCGGGCTGTTCTAGGCGCGTTCGAGCAGATCGCCCGCGTCGAGGCCCAGTAGCGCGATATGGTCGCGGATGCGGGGCCAGTGGACGCCCACGAACGTCTCGCGTTCGGCGATGCGCAGCCGTTCGGCCGCCCCGGGCAGCACGAACATGCCGACACCGCGGCGCACCTCGACATAGCCGTCGTCCTGGAAGCCCTGATACGCCTTGGCGACGGTGAGCGGGTTGGCGCCATGTTCGGCGGCGAAGGCGCGGACCGAGGGAAGCTGGTCGCCCGCGCCGTAATCGCCGCGCAGGATGCCGGCGGCGATCGTGCCGCGCAGGCGGATATAGACGGGGCTGTCGTCGCTGTTGAGCGCTGTCATGCTGCGTTAATACAGCAAAGGGGCGGCGGCGTCGAGTCTCACGAGCCCCGTCCCTCCGCCCAGACGCTGGCGATCGCCGCCATGTCGGGCCGGGGGCGTTCGTCGAGCGGGCGCGAGGGGGTGCCGAGGAAGACGAAACCGGCGATCCGCTCGGGCGCCTGGCCGAACGCGTCGCGCACTGTCTCGCTGAACGCCGGCCAGCCGGTGAGCCAGCCGCCGGCGAAGCCCAGCGCATGCGCGGCGTGGAGCAGGTTCATGCAGGCCGCCCCGGCGGACAATTCCTGCTCCCAGACCGGGATCTTGCTGGGTTTGGGCGACGACAGCACCACGACGAGCGCGGGCGCCTGGTGCGCGAACTGGGCGAGCCCCTCCAGCTCGGCGGCCTGCGCACCCGGCCGCTCGGCGCGAAAGGCCTCGGCCAGCACGCCCGCCAGCGCCGCGCGCGCTTCCAGTGGCACGACCACGAAGCGCCAGGGCGCGAGCTTGCCATGATCCGGGGTGCGCGCGGCGATCGTCAGGATCGTCGCGAGCTGATCGGGGGCGGGCCCGGGGGCCACGAGGTCGCGCGGCTTGCCCGATCGGCGGGTGGCGAGCAGCGAAAGCGGGGTGGAGGCGTCGTTCAGCATCGTCGCGACAGATAGGCGTGGCCCCCGCATATTTACAGGGCGCGCTTTGCCGCTACGCTGGCGCCGATATCCGCGTATGCCGGCAGTCGGCGACGATATCTGGAGTGCAGAGCCGCCGATGGCCATCGCCGCCTACCCCACGCCGCCGCTTCCCGAGGGGCGCACCATTCTCGGCCACCCCGTCGGCCTGTTCGTGCTGTTCTTCGCCGAGATGTGGGAGCGGTTCTCCTATTACGGCATGCGCGGGCTGCTGATCTTCTATCTCACCAAGCATTGGCTGTTCGACAAGGAACATGCCTCGCTGATCTACGGTGCCTATACCGCGCTGGTGTACATCACGCCGGTGATCGGCGGTTACATGGCGGATCGCTATCTCGGGCAGCGCAAGGCGGTGCTGTACGGCGCGGTGCTGCTGGTGCTCGGCCACGGGCTGATGGCCGTGGAGGGCAGCGGCGGCCAAAGCGATCCGACCATCAACCTGTTCTGGCTCGCGCTCAGCTTCATCATCGTCGGCGCGGGCTTCCTGAAGGCCAATATCTCGGTGATCGTGGGGCAGCTCTATCCGCGCACCGATCCGCGCCGCGATCCGGCCTATACGATCTTCTACATCGGCATCAACACGGGCGCGTTCCTGGGCGCGATCGTCGCCGGCTGGCTGGGCGAACGCTATGGCTGGTCCTGGGGATTCGGCGCGGCGGGCGTCGGCATGCTGCTGGGCCTGGTGGTGTTCGTGCTCGGCCGGCCCGCGCTGCTCGGCCGGGGCGAGCCCACCGATCCAGCGCGGCTGCGCACGCGGACTGCGGGGCTGCCGTTCGAGGCGTGGCTCTATGCCAGCGGCCTGATCGCGGTGGTGGCGATCTGGTGGCTGATCCAGCATCAGGATCTGGTCGGCACGCTGCTGGGCATCGCGGGCGCGGCGCTGGTCGGTTATGTGATCTACACCGCCGTGCTGCGCCTGCCGCGCGAGGACCGCGACCGGATCTTCGCGCTGCTGTTCCTGATCTTCGCCTCGATCCTGTTCTGGGCGCTGTTCGAACAGGCGGGCAATTCGCTGAACCTCTATACCGACGAGCATGTCGATCGCCACATGGCGGGCTTCGACGTGCCGGCCTCGGTCTTCCAGTCGGTCAACTCGCTCTACATCATGATCTTCGGGCCGGTCATCGCATGGCTGTGGACGTTTCTCGCCAAACGCGGGCGCGAGCCGTCCGCGCCCGCCAAGTTCGGGATCGCCATGCTCCAGCTCGGCTTCAGCTTCCTGGTGCTGGTGTGGGGTGCGAAGGCGGCGGGGATCGGGCAGCTGACCCCGGTGCTCTTCATCTTCCTGATCTATCTGTTCCAGACGACGGGCGAATTGTGCCTGTCGCCCGTCGGCCTGTCGGCGATGAACCGGCTGAGCCCGGCCAACATGGCCAGCCTGGTAATGGGCACCTGGTATTTCGCCACCGCGGCGGGCAATTTCGCCGCCGGGCTGATCTCGCAGGCGACCGGCGGGGGCGAGGGCGTGGCGGGGGCAGGCCAGGAACGCGTGCTCGACGTCTACACGACGGTCGGCTGGTTCGGGATCGGTGCGGGCGTCGTGCTGATCGCGATCGCGCCGTGGTTCCGCCGGCTGATGCATCTCGACACGCTCGTCGACGATCCCGCGCATGCAATGGCGGGGCAGAACGAACTGGCCGAACCGTCCGCCGCCGGTTTCCGTACCGACGGCGAGACGGTCCCGCCCCGCAGGCGGTAATTCAGCGGCGGACCATCGCCATCATCGCCTCGCCATAGCGCGGCCCCGCCGTGCCGCCGCGCGGGGCGGCGGCGTCGAGCGCGGCGAGATCGTCGGCGGTGAGCGCGAGATCGGGCGCGGCCATGCTGTCCTCCAGCGTGGCGCGCCGCTTGGAGCCGGGGATCGGCACCACGTCGGGCCCTTGCGCCAGCAGCCAGGCGAGCGCCACCTGCGCCGCGCTGACGCCGTGCGCGTCGGCGATCCGCTTCACCACGGCGACCATTTCCATGTTGCGGTCGAAATTCTCGGGCGCATAGCGCGGATCGTTGCGGCGGAAATCGTCCGGGCCCAGGGTCTCCGGCCGCTGCGCCTGCCCGGTCAGGAAGCCGCGGCCGAGCGGGCTATAGGGCACGAGCCCGATGCCCAGCGCGCGGGCGAGGGGCAGGATCTCCGCCTCAAGATCGCGCTCCCACAGCGAATATTCGTTCTGGAGCGCGGCAATCGGGTGGACCGCGGCGGCGCGGCGCATCGATTCGATGCCGGGCTCCGACAGGCCCAGATGGCGCACCTTGCCCGCCTTCACCAGATCGGCCATCGCGCCCACCGTCTCCTCGATCGGCACGTCGGGATCGACGCGGTGCTGGTAGAACAGGTCGATCGTCTCGATGCCGAGCCGCTTCAGCGATCCCTCGCACGCTGCGCGCACGTTTTCGGGCGTGCTGTTCAGCCCCTGGCCGCGCTTGCCGTCTTCGATCCGGAAACCGAATTTGGTGGCGATCACCAATCCGTCGCGCTTGCCCTTGATGGCGCGGCCGAGCAGCGCCTCGTTGGTGTGCGGGCCATAGATCTCGGCGGTGTCGAAAAGTGTGACGCCCAGGTCGATCGCGCGGTGGATGGTGGCGATGCTCTCGCCCTCGTCCGCCGCGCCGTACATGCCGTCGCCCACCATCGGCATGCAGCCAAGGCCGAGCGCGGAGACGACGAGGCCGTCGCCCAAGGTGCGCTGTTTCATCAGGAGGTCTCCGTGGTCAGGCCCGGTCGTCGGTCGGCCGGGCGCTACGAGCGGAAACGGCCAAGGTGGCGGCAAGGTCCATCATCACGTTGCCGAGCGTGCGGACGATGTCGGGGATGGTCTCCACCGCGACGAGCAGGCCGAGCGGCGCAACCGGCGCGCCCAGCGCCGAGGCGATCGGTGCGATCGCGCTGACATAGCTGATCGTGCCGGGCAGGCTGACCGAGCCGAGCGAGGTAAGCGTCGCCACCACGATCCCGACCGCGAGCACGGCGGGCGTGAGTGTCACGCCGAACCAGGTGGCGACGTAGATCGCCACAGCCAGGTTCATCGCCGGCCCGGTCGCGCGGAAGATCGCCACCGCCAGCGGCAGCGTGACGCCCGAGGTGGCGACCGGCACGCCCAGCGCGCTCGCGCCCTCGATCATCGCCGGCAGCGTCGCGATCGAGGATTGCGTGCTGATCGCGACCGCCTGGCTCGGCAACACCGCGCGGGTATAGGCGCCAAGCCCGGTGCGGCCGCCGATCACCGCCAGCGGATAGGCGGCGAGCGACACCACCGCGCCGACGCCCGCGACGATCGCGATGTAATGGACGAGCGCACCGAACGCGCCGGTGCCCGCGCGCGCGCCGACGACGAGCGCCAGCGCGAACACGCCGACCGGCGCGATCCACAGGATCCATTCGATCACGACGAGCATCGCATCGCGCACCGCGGTGAAGAAGGCGGTGAGCAGCGCGCGGCCCTCGGGCGCGATCCGCGTCATCGCAAAGGCGAAGACGAGCGCGAAGATGATGAGCGACAGGAACGCGTTTTCCGCTGCTGCCTTCACGATGTTGGCGGGGATGATGCCGGCGAGGAACTGGCCGAGCGGCGGCGCCTTGGCGACGGTCTCGTGCCCCACCAGCGCGGCGCGCAGGCTGGCGGCGGAGGCGGCGGGGATCGGCACGATGCGCAGGAAGAGCGGCGTCAGCACCGCCGCCGCGGTGGCCGAGGCGACGAGCAGCGCGACGTAGAGCGCGATCGCGCGCGCGGCGAGCCGCCCCGCCTGCGCCGCCTCGGCGGTGGCCGCGACGCCGGTGATGAGCAGCGCCACCACCAGCGGCACGATCGTCATCTGCAGCGCGTTCAGCCATGCGGTGCCGATCGGCTGGGCGACGCTGGCGGCCGGATCGACCAGGGCGGGCGCGAACGCGGCGAGCGCGATTCCGCCGATCAGGCCGGCGACGAGCGAGAGAAGGATCCGGGTCGCCTGCGACATGGGGGCTTTCGAACGGGTTGGGCAGACATGCGGCGTGCGGCAGGGGGTGGCCCCGCCGCCCGCCGATGCATTAGAGCGGTTGGCGTACGGCTCTAGCGGAACGGACGGCGGCAGGCATGGCAAGAAAATATTTCGGCACCGATGGGATTCGCGGCCTCACCAATGCGGGTGCGATGACCGCGGCGATGGCGATGAAGGTGGGGATGGCGGCCGGCACCTATTTCCTGCGCGGCGATCACCGCCACCGCGTGCTGATCGGCAAGGACACGCGACTGTCGGGCTATATGCTCGAATCGGCGCTGGTGGCGGGGTTCACCAGCGTGGGCATGGACGTGGTGATGGTCGGGCCGATGCCGACGCCGGGCGTGGCCATGCTCACCCAGTCGATGCGCGCCGATATCGGCGTGATGATCTCGGCCAGCCACAATCCGTTCGCCGACAACGGCATCAAATTGTTCGGCCCCGACGGCTACAAGCTCAGCGACGATGCGGAGGCGGCGATCGAGGCGCTGATCGACGGCGACATTCCGCTCGCGGCCGCCGACCATATCGGCCGCGCGCGCCGGATCGACGATGCGCAGGGCCGCTACATCAACTCGGCCAAGGCCACCTTTCCCCGCGACCTGCGGCTCGACGGGATGCGCGTCGTGATCGATTGCGCGAACGGGGCGGCGTACAAGGTCGCGCCCTCCGCTCTGTGGGAGCTGGGCGCGGACGTGATCGCGATCGGGGTGACACCCGATGGCACCAACATCAACGACGGCGTCGGCTCCACCGCGCCGCAGACGCTGTCGGAGACGGTGGTCGCGAGCGGCGCCGATATCGGCATCGCGCTCGACGGCGATGCCGACCGGCTGATCGTGGTCGACGAAAAGGGCAAGGTGGTCGACGGCGACCAGCTGATGGCGACGATCGCGGCCGGCTGGGCGCGGCAGGGCAAGCTGGCGGGCGGCGGCGTGGTGGCGACCGTGATGTCCAATCTGGGGCTCGAACGGCATCTGGCGGCGCAGGGCCTGGGGCTGATCCGCACCAGCGTGGGCGACCGGCACGTGCTGGAGGCGATGCGCGCGCGGGGGTATAATGTGGGCGGCGAACAGTCGGGCCATATCATCCTCGCCGATTACGCCACCACCGGCGACGGGCTGGTCGCCGCGCTTCAGGTGCTGGCCGAGGTGCGCCGCGCGGGCGCGCCGGCGAGCGCGGTGCTGCACCGGTTCGAGCCGCTGCCGCAATTGCTGAAGAACGTGCGCTTCGCCGGCGGCAAGCCGCTGGAGGCCGACAGCGTGAAGGCGGTGATCGCGGAGGCCGAGGCGGAGCTCGCGGGGCGTGGTCGGCTGGTGATCCGGCCTTCGGGCACCGAGCCGGTGATCCGGGTGATGGCGGAGGGCGACGATCCGCAGCAGGTCGAGCGCGTGGTCGACCGGATCTGCGATGCGGTGAAGGCGGCGGCGGCCTGATGCTCGCCATGCACCCCGATTGCGCGCGCTGCGGCGCGGATCTGCCGGCGGATGCGGGGGGTGCGTTCGTCTGTTCGCTCGAATGCACCTTCTGCGCGGAATGCGCCGATGCGCTGGACGAGCGTTGCCCCAATTGCGGCGGCGAGCTGCTCGACCGGCCGACGCGTACCGGCAAGGCGCTGAAGGACCATCCGGCCTCGACCCGGCGGCAATATCCGGGATGACGATCGCGCGCGTGCTGGCGATCGCCGGATCGGACAGCGGCGGCGGGGCGGGGATCCAGGCCGATATCAGGACGATCACGATGCTCGGCGGCCATGCGATGACCGCGGTGACGGCGATCACCGCGCAGAACACGCAGGGCGTGCAGGCGGCGATGCCGGTGCCGGCGGAGATGGTGATCGCGCAGATCCGCTCGGTGGCGGATGATATCGGCGTGGATGCGGTGAAGATCGGCATGATCGGCTCGGCGGCCACCGCGCATGCGGTGGCGGACTGGCTCGGCACCATGCCCGGGGTGCCGGTGGTCTTCGATCCGGTGATGATCGCGACGAGCGGCGCGACGCTGGCCGACGCCGCGACGATCGCCGCATTCGGACGGCTGATGCGGCGGGCGACGGTGACGACGCCCAATCTGCCCGAACTGGCGGCGCTGGGCGGCGAGGATGCGGTCCGCGCGCAGGGCGGCGCGGTGCTCGTGAAGGGCGGGCATGGCGCGGGCGACCGGGTCGAGGACCGGCTGATCGCCACCGACGGCACGCAAAGCCGCTGGTCCGAAGCGCGCATCCCGACGCGCCACACCCATGGCACCGGCTGCACGCTGGCGAGCGGCATCGCGACCGGGTTGGCACAGGGGCTGACGCTGACGGCCGCCGTGGAGCGCGCGATCGGTTTCGTCCGCGCCGCGCTGGCGCACGCGCCCGGCCTCGGCGCGGGGCACGGGCCGATGGGACACGCGATGGGGCGGGTGCCGTATGACGCCTGATCTTGCTTGGCCGCTGCGGCGGCGTGCGAAACATGCCGAAACAGGGTGGTTCGCGCAAAGACGCGAAGACGCGAAGAGGTCGCGCCCGGCCGCGCCGACGGCGCTTTCTTCATCGATGGGTGATGGTGCGGGTGCGCTGCCGCGCACGATCCCTCTTGGCGTCTTCGCGTCTTTGCGCGAAGCCTTCTCTTCCAGGCCAAGCCTCTCCCAATGACTCAAAAACCCACCCGCCCCAGCCTCAAACACGAAAAGCTCTGCCTCGCCCCCGTCGTGGGCGTGGACGAAGCGGGCCGCGGGCCGCTGGCGGGGCCGGTGGTGGCCGCCGCCGTCATCCTGCCGGCCAGGGGCGTGCCGCGCGGGATCGACGATTCCAAGACGCTCTCCGCCGCCACCCGCGCGCGGCTGCACGGGCGGCTGATGGCCTGTGCGGTGGTCGGCATCGGCATCGTCGAGGCGGACGAGATCGACACGCTCAACATCCACTGGGCAACGATGAAGGCGATGACGCTCGCGGTCGAGGCGCTGGCCCGCGAGGGCGGCCAGGCGCCGGGCCATGTGCTGGTCGACGGCAACCGGCTGCCGCGATGGGGCTATGCCGCAACGCCGATCGTGAAGGGCGATTCGCATTCGCTGTCGATCGCCGCGGCCTCGATCGTCGCCAAGCACACCCGCGACACGATCATGCTGGCGCATGCCGAGGCGCATCCGCATTATGGCTGGGCGTCGAACAAGGGCTATGGCTGTGCCGCGCATCTGCGCGCGCTGGCCGAACATGGGCCGACCCCGCTGCACCGCCGCAGCTTCGCGCCGGTCGCCGCGGCGTACCGGATGCGCGAATCCGGGCCCCCGAGTCTTTTCGGCCACACCACCAGCGCTTGAGTCCGCGGGGATCGCCAGACTCCATATCTGGCCGCGAGCGGGTCATCGGCACGGTAGCGCGCCGCTCGCCGCCGGTGCCGCGCCGGCAATCAAGGCTTGACGGATTCCGCCCCGTCCGCAGGAATGGCCGGCGAATTAGGGGCAAGACATGGCAGTGACCGAAACCATCGCGCGACCGCGCACCGCGCGATCCGAGACCGCCGCGCCCGCCGCGCTGCCGCTCGACCAGATTTTGCGCGGCGACTGCATCGCGCAGATGAAGGCGCTGCCGGCGAAATCGGTCGACATGATCTTTGCCGATCCGCCCTATAATCTGCAGCTCGGCGGCGAGCTGTTCCGGCCCGATGGCAGCCATGTCGATGCCGTCACCGACGATTGGGACAAGTTCGACACGTTCGCGCTGTACGACCGCTTCACCCGCGCCTGGCTGAAGGAGGCGCGCCGCATCCTGAAGGACGACGGCGCGCTGTGGGTGATCGGCAGCTATCACAACATCTTCCGCGTCGGCGCCGCGGTGCAGGATCTGGGCTATTGGATCCTGAACGACATCGTGTGGCGCAAGGCCAATCCGATGCCCAATTTCCGCGGCACGCGCTTCACCAACGCGCACGAGACGCTGATCTGGGCGTCGAAGGGCGAGAAGGCGAAATACACCTTCAACTATCGCAGCATGAAGACGCTGAACGACGAATTGCAGATGCGCAGCGACTGGGAGTTCCCGATCTGCGGCGGCGGCGAGCGGCTGAAGAAGAACGGCACCAAGGTGCACCCGACGCAGAAGCCCGAGGCGTTGATCTACCGCGTGCTGCTCGCCTGCACCAAGCCCGGCGACGTGGTGCTCGATCCGTTCTTCGGCACCGGCACGACGGGCGCGGTGGCCAAGCGGCTGGGGCGGCGCTGGATCGGGATCGAGCGCGAGGCGGATTATATCGCCGCCGCCGAGGAGCGGATCGCGGCGGCGCTGCCGCTCGACGAATCCGTGCTCGCCACGATGATGAGCCCGCGCCAGGCGCCCAAGGTGGCGTTCGGCACCCTGGTCGAGAACGGGTATCTGGCGCCGGGCGCGGTGCTGGTCGACGTGAAGCGGCGCTGGCGCGTGACGGTGCGCGCGGACGGATCGCTGCTGAGCGATTGCGGCGCCAGCGGATCGATCCACAAGCTGGGCGCCACGCTCCAGAACGCTCCGGCCTGCAACGGTTGGAGCTTCTGGCATCACGAGGCGGACGGCGCGCTTCGCCCCATCGACACGCTGCGCCAGACCTATCTGCTCGCGACCCAGCCTTGAGCGGCGAGACGCCTCCGTTCCCCGGCGAAGGCCGGGGCCCAGTATTGGGGGGACGCAGGTGATCGGCGTTGCGCATAGTCACGAAGCCCTTTCCAACTGGAACCCGGCCTTCGCCGGGGAACGGCAGCCTTAGATGACCCCGTTCCACCTCCGCCCCGTCCAGTTCGTGGATTCGCCCATCGGTCGCGACGGCACGGTCGCGCGGCTGGCTGGCGGGATGAGCTGGTTCGCGGCCTATGACGTGCACGCCGACGGCGGGCGCACCACCGTGCCGATCGCCGAATTCGAACGCACGCTCGCGCTCGGCCATGAGCGGGCGGCGGCACTCCACGCCGCGATCACCGCGCCGCGTGCGCCGCTGACGCTCGGCGCGCGGACGCTGCGGCTCGATCAGCCGCTGGTGGCGGGCATCCTGAACGTCACGCCGGACAGTTTCTCGGACGGTGCGAAACATGGCGGCGATCCGGCCGCCGCTGCCGCGGCGGGCGTCGACATGGCGGTCGCGGGCGCGGCGCTGATCGACGTGGGCGGCGAATCGACCCGGCCTGGCGCGGCGATGGTGTGGGAGGGCGACGAGACCCAGCGTGTCGTGCCCGTGATCGAAAGGCTGGCGGCGAGCGGCACGCCGGTTTCGATCGACACCCGCAAGGCGGGGGTGATGGAGGCGGCGCTGGCGGCGGGCGCGGCGATCGTCAACGACGTGTCGGCGCTGTTGTGGGACGATCGCGCGCTGGAGGTGGTGGCCAAGGCGGGCTGCCCGGTCGTGCTGATGCATTCGCCCGATCCCGAAAAGGGCGGCCATGGCCGGGTGGCCTATGGCGACGTGGTGGGCGCGGTGTTCGACTGGCTGGCGGCGCGGATCGCCGCGGTCGAGGCGGCGGGCATTCCCCGATCGCGCATCCTGGTCGATCCGGGCATCGGCTTCGGCAAGTCGCTCCAGGACAATCTCGCGCTGCTGAACGGCCTTGCGGTGTTCCACGGGCTCGGCTGCGCGCTGATGCTGGGGGCGAGCCGCAAGCGGCTGGTCGGCGCGCTCGACAACGAGGCGCCCGTCGAACGCCGGCTGGGCGGCAGCCTGGCGCTGGCGCTGAAGGGGGCGGAGGCGGGCGTCCAGTTGCTGCGCGTCCATGACGTCGCCGAGACGGTGCAGGCGCTGCGCGTCTGGCGCGGCCTGCGCGACCGTGCGCTGGTGGGGTGAGGGGCTGGAGCGGGCTGACGTTGGCTTGATGGGATCGCGAAAAAATTCATTCGTGCTGAGCTTGTCGAAGCACGCTTTCCGCGCTCGTGCTTTCGCATTCTGGACAGGCCCTTCGACAAGCCCAGGGCGAACGGATTCAAGTCACGTCATCAAATTCTAGTTCGCGCTGCCCAGTGCCGTGCCGATCGCCGCCAGCGGCGCGGCCAGCACGGCGCGCACCTCGATCGCCGCGAAGATCGCGACAGCCACCCCGCCGAGCGAGATCGCGCCGAACTGCAACACCGTCGCGCGCTGGCGGTTGCGCTCCACCCGACGGCCAAGGCGTCCTTGCGCGGACAGGCGGTCGTGCGCGCGGCGATCGGGTGCAGGGGCGTTGCCGGCCGGCGCGGCCGGCGTGCCCGGTCGGCCCACGCGCGGCTCGTTCACCACGGCGGCCACGCTCACCTTGTCCTGCGTGCGGATGCCGATGAAGCCCTGCCTGCTCCAGACGACGCGGCCCACGATCACCAGCGTGCCGCGGCGGATATCGACATAGCTGCCGTTCTCCGGCGCATCGTCCAGCCCGATCAGCAGGCCGCGCGACGAGATGTTGTGGATGCACGCATCGGACCAGCCGCGGCCGCTCTTCAGGCGGCACGGCACGAGCACCTTCGTCCTTGGCTCTCGCGGCTTCACGCCGATCGTCAACCCTGCCGGCACGTTCGTCCCCCTGGCATGAACGGAGAGGGTAAAGCCTCATCCTCAACATCCGGTTAGTGCGCCCGGGCGACGGGGATCGGGGCGATCGGCGCCGCCCATCGCCGCGATGCGCGTGCGATCGGCCGCATCGGCCCTTGCCCGTCCATCCCGGCCATGCTTCGAGGCGGCATGATCGTCGAAGCCACCCCCCGTTTCCGCCAGATCGTCAGCGAGCTGTGGCGGCCCTTGTCGATCCTGTTCGTGTGGGACGTGATCGTCACCGTCACCTATTATGTGCTGCCGTTCCACGCGCCGTCGCTGCCGCTGCCGCTGTTCGGCACCGCGCTCGCGCTGTTCCTCGGCTTTCGCGACAATTCGGCCTATCAGCGCTGGTGGGAGGGGCGGGTGCTGTGGGGCGCGATGATCAACGCCTCGCGCAGCCTGGCGCGGATCACGCGCAACCAGTTGCCCGAGCCCGACGGGCACGACCTGAAACGCAGCCTCGTGCTCCGCCATATCGCCTATGTGAACGCGCTGCGCTGCCAGCTGCGCCGCCAGCCGGTCGAGCCCGAGGTGCTGCGGTTCCTCTCGCCCGACGAGGCGGCGCCCGCGCTCGCCCGCGCCAATATCGCCAACGGCATCCTCGACGGCACCGGACGGCGGATCGACGAGGCGCGCCGCCGGGGCTGGATCGACACCATCCAGCAGGAGGCGTTCGAGCGCATCCTGGTCGACATCGCCAATGCGCAGGGGGGGATGGAGCGGATCAAGAACACGCCGCTGCCCAACCAATATCGGTTCTTCCCCGATCTGTTCACCCGGCTGTTCTGCATGCTGCTGCCGATCGGGCTGGTCGAGACGCTGGGGTTCGCCACCCCGGTCGGGTCGACGGTCGCGGGGCTGATGTTCCTGGCGGTGCTGAAGATCGGCGACGATCTGGTCGATCCGTTCGCCGATACGGTGCACGACGTGCCGCTCGCCGCGATGTGCCGCACGATCGAGATCGATCTGCTCCAGGCGATCGGCGACACCGCGCCCGCGCCGCTGACGCCGGTGAAGGGCGTGTTGTGGTGAGCGGTTCGTCGGCCGTTCACGCCGCCGCGTTGTCGATCCCCAGCTCGCCGAGCTTGCGGTAGAGCGTAGAGCGGCCGATCCCCAGGCGCCGCGCCACTTCGGTCATGCGGCCGCGGTAATGGCCGATCGCGAGCCGGATCACGTCCGCCTCGATCTCCTCCAGCGCGCGCAGATTGCCGTCGGCGCGAAACAGCGTGACGCCGCCGCTGGCCGCGATCGGCAGCGGGCCGTCGCGGCGGTTGCCGAGTGCGGCGATCTGCGGGAAGTCGGCGCGGGTGAGCGCGGTCGCCTCGCACAGCACCGCGGCGCGGAACAGCGCGTTCTGCAACTGGCGGACATTGCCCGGCCAGTCGTAATCGCCGAGCAAGGCGAGCGCATCGTCGGTGATGCCGAGCGGCCGCAATCCCGGCTGCTGCGCGATCCGGGCGAGCAGATGCCGGGCCAGCGCCGGGATATCGGCGGTGCGTTCGCGCAACGGCGGGATCGTCACCTGCACGACGTTCAGCCGGTAATAGAGATCCTCGCGGAAACGGCCCGCCTCTACCTCGTCGACCAGCGTCTTGTTGGTGGCGGCGATGACTCGTACGTCGACGATCCGCGGATGGCGCGCGCCGATCGGCTGCGCCTCACCCGATTGCAGCACGCGCAGCAGCTTCACCTGCGCCTCGAGCGGCATCTCGCCCACTTCGTCGAGGAACAGCGTGCCGCCGTCCGCTTCCTGGAACCGGCCGATCTTGCGCTCGAACGCGCCGGTGAAGGCGCCCTTTTCGTGGCCGAACAATTCACTTTCGATCAGGTTCAGCGGGATGGCGCCGCAATTCACCGTCAGCATCGGGCGTTTGGATCGCGGCGAAGCGGCGTGGATCGCCTCGGCCACCACCTCCTTGCCGACGCCGCTTTCGCCCTCGACCAGCACTGCGATGCGCGCGCGCGCGGCCTTGGCGGCGATGGCGAGCGCGGCGCGGAAGTCGGGCGACGAGCCGACGATCTCGTCGAAGCCGAGCAGCGCCGGGATCTTCTCGGTCAATGGGCGCAATTCGCCCGCGGCGGTGCCGGCGACGGCAGCGTCGAGTGCTGCCAGCAGCCGTTCGGGGGCGAGCGGCTTCACCAGGAAATCGGTGGCGCCGGCGCGCATCGCGCCCACCGCGTGCATCACCGATCCGTTGGCGGTGAGCATCAGGATGGGCAGCGCGGGGCGGCGCTTGCGCAATTCGGCGATCAGCGCGGTCGCGTCCGCATCGGGGGCGCTGGTGTCGAGCAGGACGGCGTCGAGCTGCATCCCGTCCTGCGTGCCGAGCGTGGCGATCGCCATCTCGCCATCGCCCGCGAAGATCGACCGCCACCCGGCACGCGCCGCCAGCGCCGAGACGAGCCGGCGTTGCGCGGGCTCGTCGTCGATCAGCATCAGCAGCCGCTGCCCGTTTCGCGTCATCCATCCATCCCCGGCTTCGTCCGCCCGCCCTTAGCGCCATGCGGGTAAAGGCGGGCTTAAGCGTGCGCCGGCCGGCGCGGGGTTGGGGGCTTGAGGGGAAGAGCATGGGTGGCTAGGGTATGGCGGAGAGACACCGGATCGGGGACGACGCATGGCGAGTGACGGCGATCTGAAGGCGCACGAGGCCACCTATGTCAGCGTGACCGCGATGCTGAAATGGGGCACGGTCGCGGTGGCGGCGATCGCCATCGCCGTCATCCTCATCATCGCGCGCTGAGATGCGGATCGCCGTCCTCACCGAACGGGCGGACGGCGAGACGCGGGTGGCCGCCACGCCCGAAACGGTGAAGAAGTTCATCGCGCTGGGCGCGAGCGTGGCGGTGGAAGCGGGCGCCGGCACCCGCGCCGCGATCGCCGACGACGCCTATGCGCAGGCGGGTGCCGCGATCGGCGACCGTGCCGCGACGCTGGCGGGCGCGGATATCGTGCTGGGCGTGCAGGGGCCCGCGCCCGAGACGCTGGCGGGCGCGGGGCCCGGCGCGCTGATCGTGGCGGCGCTCGATCCCTTCGGCCAGCGGGCGCGGGTCGATGCCTATGCCGCGGCGGGATATGAGGCGCTGGCGATGGAGTTCATGCCGCGGATCACCCGCGCGCAGTCGATGGACATCCTCAGTTCGCAGTCGAACCTGGCGGGGTACAAGGCGGTGCTCGATGCCGCCGCCGAATATGGCCGCGCCTTTCCGATGATGATGACGGCGGCGGGCACGGTGTCCGCCGCGCGCGTGTTCGTGATGGGGGTGGGCGTCGCCGGGTTGCAGGCGATCGCCACCGCACGGCGGCTGGGCGCGCAGGTCTCGGCCACCGACGTGCGCTCGGCGACGCGCGAGCAGATCCAGAGCCTCGGCGCCAAGCCCGTCTTTGTCGAGGACGTGCGCGGGATCGAGGGCGAGGGATCGGGCGGCTATGCCGGCGAGATGAGCCCTGAATATCAGGCCGCGCAGGCCGCGCTCGTCTCCGGGCACATCGCCAAACAGGATATCGTCATCACCACCGCGCTGATCCCCGGCCGTGCAGCGCCGCGGCTGATCTCGGCGGCGCAGGTGGCGAGCATGCGCGCGGGCAGCGTGATCGTCGATCTCGCGGTCGAGCAGGGCGGCAATGTCGAAGGTTCGGTCGCGGGCGAGGTGGTGCGCGTGGGCGGCGTGACGATCGTCGGCCACCGCAACGTGGCGGGCCGCCTCGCTGCGGACGCGTCGGCCCTGTACGCGCGCAACCTGTTCAATTTCCTCGGCGCCTTCTGGGACAAGGATGCGGGGCGGCCGGTGCTGCCCGAAGCGGACGAGATCGTGGCCGGCGTGCGCTTGACGAAGGACGGCCGGGTGGTGAACCCCCGGCTGACCGCGTGATCGCGGCTCCTTTGCGCGAGGATGGGGTGCGCGTGAGCGTGCACCGGCGTAGCGGTCCGTCATGGTGCTTCGCGGCGCTTGCCACGGCGCTGGTGGGAAAAGAGGAATAGCCATGGATTTCATCGGGGTCCTGTCGATCTTCGTGCTCGCCTGCTTCGTCGGCTATTTCGTGGTGTGGGCGGTGACGCCCGCGCTGCACACGCCGCTGATGGCGGTGACGAACGCGATCTCCAGCGTCATCATCGTCGGCGCGCTGGTGGCGGCCGCGGCGGCGGGGATCGGCACCGGCGCGGGGGTGTCGAAATGGCTCGGGCTGTTCGCGGTGGTGCTGGCGAGCGTCAACATCTTCGGCGGCTTCGCGGTCACCGCGCGAATGCTGGCGATGTACAAGAAAAAGGTGCGCTGAGATGGAGGCCGTGGCCGTGAACCCCTGGGCCGCGCTCGCCTATCTGGTCGCGGGCGTGTGCTTCATCCTCGCGCTGCGCGGGCTGTCGAGTCCGGCGTCGAGCCAGCGCGGCAACCGCTTCGGCATCGCCGGCATGACGATCGCGGTGGTGACGACGCTGGTGACGCATGTGCCGCGCGTCGTCACGCTGCTAGTGCCCGATACGGGGCCGGCGGTGGGGATGGGCACCGTCGCGTGGCCGACGATGCTCGAAATCCTCGCCGCGATCGGCATCGGTGCGGCGATCGGCCTCGTCACCGCGCGGCGGATCGCGATGACCGCGATGCCGCAGCTCGTCGCCGCGTTCCACAGCCTCGTCGGGCTCGCCGCAGTGCTGGTCGCGGCGGCGGCGTTCCTCAACCCGCAGGCGTTCGGGATCGCCGATCTGGTGATTCCGCTGATCGGCCAGCCTTTCGCGGTGATCCACCCGGTCAGCCGGATCGAGATGGGGCTGGGCGTCGCGATCGGCGCGATCACCTTTTCCGGGAGCGTCATCGCGTTCCTGAAACTGAACGGCAATATGGGCGGCAAGCCGCTGATGCTGCCGGGGCGCCACGCCATCAACCTGGCGCTGATCGCCGCCATCCTCGGCCTGATCGCCTATTTCGTCACCGATCAGTCGGCCTGGATCTTCTGGACGATCACGCTGCTCAGCTTCGCGATCGGCTTCCTGCTGATCGTGCCGATCGGCGGCGCGGACATGCCTGTGGTGGTCAGCATGCTGAACAGCTATTCGGGCTGGGCGGCGGCGGCGATGGGCTTCACGCTCCATAACACCGCGATGATCGTCACCGGCGCGCTGGTCGGATCGTCGGGCGCGATCCTCAGCTACATCATGTGCCGCGCGATGAACCGCAGCTTCGTGAGCGTGATCGCGGGCGGCTTCGGCGCGGGTGCGGAGACGGGCGCTGCCGCCGCCGCGACCGACCGGCCGTGGAAGCGCGGATCGGCGGAGGATGCCGCGTTCCTGATGGCGCAGGCCGAACAGGTGGTGATCGTCCCCGGCTATGGCATGGCGGTGGCGCAGGCGCAGCACGCGCTGCGCGAGATGGGCGACCGGCTGAAGGCGCACGGCGTCCGCGTAAAATACGCCATCCACCCGGTCGCGGGGCGGATGCCCGGCCATATGAACGTGCTGCTCGCCGAGGCGAACGTGCCCTATGACGACGTGTTCGAGCTGGAGGACATCAACGGCGAATTCGCGCAGACCGACATCGCCTTCGTCATCGGCGCGAACGACGTGACCAATCCGGCCGCCAAGACCGACAAGAGCTCGCCGATCTACGGCATGCCCGTGCTCGACGTCGAGAAGGCCAAGACCGTGCTGTTCATCAAGCGATCGATGGGCGGCGTCGGCTATGCCGGGGTGGATAACGAGCTGTTCTACCGCGACAACACGATGATGCTGCTGGCCGATGCCAAGAAGATGGTCGAGGAGATCGTGAAGGCGCTGGATTAAGCGGGATGACGTTCGGTTGATCCAGTCCCTCTATGGTTCGTGCTGAGCTTGTCGAAGCACGCTTTCCGCGCTCGCGCCTTCGCATCCTGAACAGGCCCTTCGACAAGATCAGGACGAACGGATCAAAGTAAACTCATCAGATCGAGGCGCGCCAACCGGCCCGTGGCCGTGGTTCCGGCGCGATAGATCCGAAACGATATGCGATACTTGCCCCCGATCGGACGCCATCGCCTATCCTCGTGTCGAACGGGCAAGCGGGGGCGCGGGTGCAGGACGACGAGGAGGCGCGCGGGGCGGCGTTCACCGCCTTCGTGATCGCGGATGATGGGCAGGCCGAGGCGGCCGTGCAGGCGCTGGACCTCGCCCGCGGGCGCGTGCTGCGGCGCATCGGCTGGCAGGCGGCCGCCAGCGAACTCTCCCAGATCGCGGTACGCCCGATCCTGATGGTCGAGGCCTCGGGCGTCGACGAGGCGACGCTGACCGCCACGCTGCCGCGGATCGACGGCTATGCCAGCGCGCTGGAACTCGCCGTCATCGTGGCGCTCGATACCGCGCAGATCGATCTGGTCGCGGCGCATCTGCTTGGCCCCCATATCCACCTGCTGTGCGAGGCGACGCTCGCGGATCGGACGGGCGCGCTGGTGATCGCCGCCGCGCAGATGCGCCCGCCCGCCATGGCGGACCGTGTCGGCGAGGGCGAGGCGGCGCGGCTGAAGCGGCTCAACAGCGAAGTGGCGCGGATCGCCGAGGTGCTGGCCCGGCTCGCCAGCCCCGACGCGCCCGATCCGGGCGAGGGCGTCGCCGATCGGCGGCAGAGCTTCGGTCTGGAAGCCTATGCGGGCCCGCGCGAAACGAGCGGGCGCGACATCCGCCGGATGATCCGCCATCGCCGGCTGCGCGATCACGTGTTTCCCGGCGGCCTGTTCGAAGATCCCGCCTGGGACATGCTGCTGGACCTGTTCGCCGCCGAGCTGGAGCGCGCCAAGGTGTCGGTCTCCAGCCTGTGTATCGCCGCGGCGGTCGCGCCGACGACCGCGCTGCGCTGGATCGCGCGGCTGACCGAGGCGGGGCTGTTCGAGCGCCGACCCGATCCCGCCGATCGCCGCCGCGCCTTCATGGCGCTGACGCCGCGGGCGAGCGACGGCATGCGGCGCTATTTCGCCGGCGTGATACGGGCGGACGCGGGCTGACCCGGGAGCGCCCGGCCGCCGATCATGGGGCTTGCCCCGAACGCCGGGCTTTGGCATCGCGGCGTTTCCCGAGAAGGGGGCGCTTAGCTCAGCTGGTAGAGCGGCTCGTTTACACCGAGTAGGTCGGCGGTTCGAACCCGTCAGCGCCCACCATCCTGATGTCCGGCCGCAAATGAGCTGCATCGATCGCCACTGGTCGAAGGCGCGAGCCGGCGGCGGGCCCGATCAGGAGCAGCGCCGGATCGCGGTCGCCGATCGTGCGGACGAGGAACGCCAGCGCGTCCAGCCGCCCGCGGATCAAGCGTTCGGTGGGCAACGAGACGTTGACCGCGACGATCACCGGCGTTGCGGGCGACAGCCCGGCATGGATCAGGTTGCGCGCTACCTCGGCGGCGGCCGCCCGACCCATATAGACGGCAAGCGTCGCATCCGCGCGCGCCAGCATCGGCCAGTCGAGATCGAGCGGCTCTTCGCCGCGCGCATGGGCGGTGACGAGGGTCAAGGTCCGCGCCTGGCCGCGCAGGGTCAGCGACAGCGTGCCGGATGCGGCGGCGGCGCTGGCCGCGGTAATGCCGGGGCAAATCTGGACCGGCACGCCGTGCGCGGCAAGGGCATCGATCTCCTCGGTCGAACGACCGAACACCGATGGGTCGCCGCCTTTCAGCCGCACCACGCGCTTGCCCGCCAACGCCGCGGCAACGAGCAACGCGTCGATCGTCGCCTGATCCCTGGAATGGCGACCCGACCGCTTGCCCACGCCGATGCGCTCGGTGCCGGCGGGGATCAGGTCGAGCACGCCGGGGCCGACCAGCGCGTCGTAGAAGACGATGTCCGCGGCGGCGATCAGGCGTTCGGCCTTGCGAGTCAGCAGATCGGGGTCGCCGGGGCCGGCGCCGACGAGCCAGACCGAACCGGGGGCGATGAGGTCATGCGGCATGGGGCGTTCCTTGTGACAACAGCCTGGCGAGCGCGGGGCGGCACGATCCGCAATTGGTGCCGGCGCCAAGCGCCGCGCCGATGGCGTGCACGTCGGCGAGATGCTGTTCGGCGATCGCGGCGAGGATGGTGTTGAGGCCGACATCGAAGCACGCGCAGACGATGGCGCCGCGATCGGCCTGCGCGCCCGGTGCGCGCCCGGCCAGGATCGTGGGGGCGGCGCGGGCTTGCGCCAATTGCGCGGCCAGCCAGTCGCGCGGCGGCAGCGACCCGTCGCGCGTGACGAACAGCGCGGCGGACAGGCGGCCGCCGCTCAGGATCGCGATCCGGCGGGTGCCGCGCGCCGCGTCGATCGCCTCGATCCGCTCGCCCGCGGGCAGCAGCGCGTCGAGCCTTGCCGGGTCGCCATCGCCGGCCAGGTCCCAGGCGGCGCCCCCCGACACCGCGATGCGTGTCGCCCAGCGGCAAGCGGGGCGCTCGGACGCATCGCCCCGCACGATCAGGAAGCCGCGCCATGCGGTGACGACGGGCGCGATGTTCGCCGGCGTCGCCTTGAAGCCGGGCTGGCCCGACACGGGATCGGCCAGCGGCCGTGGCAGCAGGCCGGTCCGGCCGCCGCTGGCATTGGCATCGGTCCAGTGGATCGGCACGAACAATTCGCCCGCGCGCTGCGTCGCGACGACGCTGGCGCGGTAGAGGCTTTCGCCCTGCGGCGTCGCGACCCGTGCCAGACCGCCATCGACGATCGCCAGCCGCGCGGCGTCGTCGGGATGGATCTCGACCAGCGGTTCCTCGCGGTGGCGCGCGAGCCGGGGCGACAGCCCGGTGCGCGTCATGCTGTGCCATTGATCGCGGTAGCGCCCGGTGTTGAGCGTCATCGGCCAGGCGACGAGCGGCGCTGCGATCGCTTTCTGCACGACCGACACCAGGCGCGCACGACCGTCGGGCGTCGGGAAGCGCCCATCGGCGAAGGGCGTGCCGCCCCAGCGGAACGGCGTCATCGCATCATAGGCCGCGTTGCCGATCGCCGCCTGGCCCGGCAGCGCGAACAGCCGGCGGCCTTCGTTGCGATAGGTCGACAGGCGGCCATGCTCGCGCCAGATGTCGGCCGCGCGTTCATAGGAAAAGGCGGCCTTCCACCCCATGCGCCGCGCGACCTGCGCGACGATCCACCAATCGGGCTTAGCCTCCCCCGGCAAGGGCAGGAACGGCCGCTGGCGGCTGATCGTCCGATCGGAATTGGTGACGGTGCCGTCCTTCTCGCCCCAGGCGGCCGCGGGCAGGCGAACATGCGCAAAGGCCGACGTGTCGGTGTCGGCGATGACGTCCGACACGACCACGAACGGGCAGCCGGCCAGCGCGTCCCGTACGCGCCCGGCATCGGGCATCGATACCGCCGGGTTCGTCGCCATCACCCAGATCGCCTTGATCCGACCGGTGCCGAGTTCGCGGAACAGATCGACCGCCTTCAGGCCGGGCCGTGTCGCCATGGCGGGTGCGGACCAGAAGGCGCGGACGCGTTCGACATTGTCTGGCGCGAAATCCATGTGCGCGGCGAGCGTCGAGGCGAGGCCGCCGACCTCGCGGCCGCCCATCGCGTTGGGCTGGCCGGTGATCGAGAAGGGGGCCGCCCCCGGCTTGCCGATCCGGCCGGTCGCCAGATGCAGGTTGGTGATCGCGTTGACCTGGTCGGTGCCGGACAGGGACTGGTTCACGCCCTGGCTGAACAGCGTGACGGTGCGCGGGGTGGCGGCGAAAAGCTCGAAGAAGCGCTTCAGATCGGTGGCCGGCACGTCGCAGGTCTGCGCGACCGACCAGAGGTCGTGCCCATGCGCCAGCCCGGCCCAGAAATCCTCCGGCACGCCGACATGGCGGGCGAGATACGCATCGTCGATCGCGCCATGGTCGCGACACCAGGCCAGCAGGCCGTTCATCAGCGCGATATCGGTGCCGGCGCGGATCGGCAGGTGGATGTCGGCCTCCTCGGCGGTTTCGGTGCGCCGCGGGTCGATCACCACCAGCCTGGTGCCCCGCGCGGCGCGCGCGGCGACGATCCGTTGATAGACGACCGGGTGGCACCAGGCGGTGTTCGATCCCACCAGGACGATCAGGTCGGCCGCGTCGAGATCGTCATAGGATGCCGGCACGACATCCTCGCCGAACGCGCGGGTATGCCCGGCGACCGCGCTCGCCATGCAGAGCCGCGAGTTGGTGTCGATGTTGCCGGAGCCGATGAACCCCTTCATCAGCTTGTTGGCGACGTAATAATCCTCGGTCAGCATCTGGCCGGAAACATAGAAGGCCACGCTGTTCGGCCCATGCTGCGCGATCGTCTCGCGAAAGCGGCGGGCGACGAGATCGAGCGCCTTGTCCCATGAGGCGCGCCGCTTGCCGATCATCGGCGCGAGCAGCCGGCCCTCGAGACCGATCGTCTCGCCGAGATGCGTGCCCTTCGAACAGAGCCGCCCCGCATTGGCGGGGTGATCGGGATCGCCCTGGATGTCGACCGAGCGCTCGCCGGTCTGGGTCGCAACGATACCGCAGCCGACGCCGCAATAGGCGCAGGTGGTGCGGACCGGCGCCATGCTACGCCGCCGCCATCGTGGCAGCGCGGCAGAGCAGCACGCGCCCGCCGCTTACTTTCACCGGGATGACCGGCGTGCAGCCGCTATCGTCGCCGAGTGCCTCGCCGGTCGCCAGCGCGATGCGCCAATTGTGCAGCGGGCAGGCGACCGCGCCGCCATGGACGATGCCCTGGCTGAGCCGCCCGCCCTTGTGCGGGCAGCGATCGGCGAGCGCGAAGACCGTTCCGTCGCCGGTGCGAAAGACCGCGATGTCGTCGCCCCCCGTCACCTGGACGGTGCGGCTGCCGCGAACCGGGATCTCGTCGACCCAGCCGATATCGAGCCATTCGCCGATCATGCCATTTCTCGCGCATCGACGGGGGTGAAGCGCGCCATGGGGGCATGCTGCTGGCGATCAGCGCCCGCCGCGCGCGCCGCCCAGGGATCGTCCTGCATGAAGGTCTGGGAATACCGGAACCGTGCGGCGAGCGCATCGCGCCCGGCGGGATCGTCGGCGATGCGTTCGCGGATATAGGCGATGCCGATCCGCTCGATCCACGGCGCGGTCCGCTCGAGATAACGCGCTTCCTCGCGGTAGAGCTGGATGAAGGCGGCGCAGTGATGCATCGCCTCCGCCTCGGTCGCGACCTTGCACAGGAAGTCGGTGGCGCGCACCTTGATCCCGCCATTGCCGCCCACCGACAGTTCGTATCCGCTGTCGACGCAGACGATGCCGAAATCCTTGATCGTCGCCTCCGCGCAATTGCGCGGGCATCCCGACACCGCGATCTTGAACTTGTGCGGCATCCACGACCCCCAGGTCATCTGCTCGACCTTGACGCCGAGCCCGGTCGAATCCTGCGTCCCGAAGCGGCACCAGTCGCTGCCGACGCAGGTCTTCACGGTCCGCAGCGACTTGCCATAGGCATGGCCACTGACCATCCCGGCGGCGTTCAGATCGGCCCACACCGCGGGCAGATCCTCCTTCTTGATCCCGAAGATGTCGAGCCGCTGGCCGCCCGTCACCTTGACCATCGGCGCGTCGTATTTCTCGACGACATCGGCGATCGCGCGCAGCTCGCGCGGGTTGGTCAGGCCGCCCCACATCCGTGGAACCACCGAATAGGTGCCGTCCTTCTGGATGTTGGCGTGCATGCGTTCGTTGACGAAACGGCTCTGTTGATCGTCCTTGTAGGTGCCGGGCAGCGCGCAGAGCAGGTAATAGTTCAGCGCAGGGCGACAGCCCGAGCAACCATCGGGCGTCGACCAGTGCAGCCTCTGCATCACCTCGGGGATCGATCGCATATCCTGCGCGACGATTGCGCGGCGGACGTCGTCGTGGCCGAAGCTGGTGCATTTGCACAGCGTCTTGACGGTGCGCTCGCCTCCGTAATCCGCCCCGAGCGTGATCGACAGCAATTGCTCGACCACAGGGGTGCACGATCCGCAACTGGCCGAGGCCTTGCAGTTCGAGCGGACCGCATCGAGGCTGGTGGCACCGTCGACGATCGCCTGGCAGACCCGGGCCTTGCTGACGCCGTTGCAGCCGCACACTTCCGCATCCTCGGAAAGCGCCGCAACGGCCGCCTTAGGGTCCGCCTGCCCCCCTCCCGAGGCGAAGGCCTGGCCGAAGATCAGCATGTCGCGCATGGCCGCGATATCCTCGCCGCGTTTCAGCAGATCGAAATACCAGCCGCCATCGGCGGTGTCGCCGTACAGCACCGCGCCCACGACGCGGTTGTCCTTGACCACCACGCGCTTGTAGATGCCGCGCGTCGCGTCGCGCAGCACGATGTCCTCGGCATCGGGCCCGCCGGAAAAGTCGCCGGCGGAAAACACGTCCAGCCCGGCCACCTTCAGCTTGGTCGACGTCACCGAACCGCGATAGCCGCTGGGTTTGCCGACCAGCCCGTCGGCGAGCGCACGGCACATGTCCCAGAGCGGCGCGACCAGGCCATAGACGTTGCCGTCATGCTCGACGCATTCGCCGACCGCGAGGATCGACGGATCGCTGGTGACCATATGATCGTCGACCTTGATCCCGCGGCCGATGTCGAGCCCCGCCGCCTGCGCGAGCGCGACCGACGGGCGGATGCCGACCGCCATCACCACCAGGCTGGCCGGGATGATCGCGCCGTCCTTCAGTGCGACGCCCTCGACGCGGGTGTCGCCGACGATCGCGGCGGTGTGCGCCTCGGTCAGGATCGTCTGCCCGCGCGCTTCGAGGGCCTGTTTGAGCAGCCAGCCGGCCGCCTCGTCGAGCTGACGCTCCATCAGCGTCGGCATCAGGTGGATCACCGTCACCTTCATGCCGCGCAGCGTCAACCCGTGCGCCGCCTCCAGCCCCAGCAGACCGCCGCCGATCACCACCGCCGCGCCGCCGCCGCCGGATTTGCCGGCCTCGGCCGCGGCGAGCATGTGATCGACATCGGCCATGTCGCGAAAGCTGATGACGCCGGGCAGATCCCGGCCGGGCACGGGAATGATGAACGGATCGGAGCCGGTGGCGATCAGCAGCCGGTCGTAAGCCACCGTCAGGCCCGATCGCGCGGTCACCGTCTTCGCGGCACGGTCGATCGACCGCACGGGGTCGCTCGTCACCAATTGGATGGCGTTGTCCAGATACCAGGCGTGATCGTTGATGACGATGTCGGCAAAGCTCTTTTCCCCGGCCAGCACGGGCGAGAGCATGATCCGGTTATAGTTCACATGCGGCTCGGCCCCGAAGATCGTGACGCGGTAGCGCGCGGGATCGCGGGCGATCAGTTCCTCGACCGCGCGGCAGCCGGCCATGCCGTTGCCGATGACGACCAGATGCTCGCGGGGATCGCCGCCTTGGGTGTTGACGTGATGTTCCATCGGATCGTCCAGTCCAGTCGAGATCAGAGGTTTCGGGTGTCGGTCGCGAACCGGTCGGCCCGGCGATCGGCGGCGCGGACCCGGGTCAGATCCGCACGCCGGCGGCCGCCGCACCCCAGGTCGCGCGCCATGTGGCCTTCACCAGCGTCAGCCCCGCCAGCGCGATCACGGCCAGCGCCGCGAAGATCAGGAAGCCGGGCGCGAAGCTGCCCGTCGCCTGCTTGGCGATTCCCAGCGACGAGGCGAGATAGAAGCCGCCGATTCCGCCGGCGAATCCGACCAGCCCGGTCATCACGCCGATCTCCGCCGCAAAGCGTTGCGGCAGGAGCTGGAACACCGATCCGTTGCCCGCACCCAGCGCCAGCATCGCCAGGATGAAGAAGCCCAGCGCGGTCGATACCGTGGCGGCGACGCTCACCGCCGCCAGGGCGAGGGCGGCGACGATGAACACGCCGGTCAGCGTCTTCACGCCACCGATCGCATCCGCCACGGCGCCGCCCATCGGTCGCACCAGCGATCCGGCGAAGACACAGGCCGCGGTGCAATAGCCGGCCTGGATTGCCGTCAGCCCGAACCGGTCGGTGAAATAGATCGGCAGCGATGCGGCCAGCCCGACGAACCCGCCGAACGTCACCGCGTAAAAGCCCATCAGCCACCAGGCGTCGGCGCTTTTCAGCGGCGCCAGATAGTGCGCGAAGCTCTTGGGCGCCGGTGCGTTCGGCGCGTCCTTCGCCATCAGCATATATGCGGCAAAGACGATCGACAGCGGGAGGCAGGCGAGCCCCAGCACCGCGTTCCATCCGAGCAGCTTGGCAAGCGCGGGCGCGAACAGGGCGGCCAGCACGGTGCCCGAATTGCCCATCCCGGCAAGCCCCATCGCCTTGCCCTGATGCTCGGGCGGATACCAGCGGCTGGCCAGCGGCAGCGCGATCGCGAAGCTGGCGCCCGCAAAGCCAAGGATCACGCCCAGCACCAGCGTGCCGGCAAAGCTGTTCACACCCAGCAGATAGGTCGACATCAGCCCGGCGATGACGATGATCTGACTGATCGCGCCCGCACGCTTCGGCCCGATCCGATCGACCAGCAGGCCGTTGACGACCCGCAGGATCGCACCGGCCAGCGTCGGCACCGCGACCATCAGGCCTTTTTCGGCCGGGGTCAGCGCGAGCGTCCTGGCGATCTCCGGCGCCAGTGGGCCGAGCAGCACCCACACCATGAAGGCGAGGTCGAAATAGAGAAACGCCGCGATCAGCGTCGGGCTGTGACCGCTCGCCCAGAATCCCCCGGGGGCCTTGCGCGGTATATCGTTGGTCCAGACCGTCGTCGCCATGCTCGTGCCCCCATCTGCGATGGACAAAGAAAAAGCCGCCTCGACGACGATCTTTCAGGATCGCATCGGGCGGCTTCGTTGCCTTGGGACGGCCATCGGGCCGTTCCACGCTCATGGCCCCTTCGTTGGAGCCGAATCGCGTCTATGTCGTGTCAGGCATCCTTGCCCGACCGTATAAGAATGAGCGAATCGCCAAGATCTGGCAAGCATCTTTTCGCGCTCGCAGCACGAAGATGCTCGTAGTGTCATGCGGTCAGGGCAATTGCGCCAGATATCCGGCGATGTCGTTGGGATCGAAGGCG
Source organism: Sphingomonas sp. GC_Shp_6 (assembly GCF_026540835.1). Classification (NCBI taxonomy): domain Bacteria; kingdom Pseudomonadati; phylum Pseudomonadota; class Alphaproteobacteria; order Sphingomonadales; family Sphingomonadaceae; genus Sphingomonas; species Sphingomonas sp. GC_Shp_6. Next base: position 337,757 of record NZ_JALNUO010000001.1, read on the forward strand.
CGGTGGTCGAAGAACTGGTCGCGCCCCAGGATCAGCCGGCCCTGAGTCGATCCGGCGCCGAGCGCGCCGCTTCCGATCGCGCCCTCGATTTTGGAACTCGCACCGGGCAACGGCGCACCCGATCCGGCGAGCGCCGCGCGGTAGATGTCGGGGCGGAACACGCCTTGCGCGATCACCGCCTCGTCGGCCGAGAAGGACGCGCCATCCCAGCGGATCATCTGCGAATACAGCCAGGCCGCCTGGCTGCGCCACGGGAAGTTCGCGGCCTCGCGGTACTGGAACATGAAATCGGGAACGTGCAAGGGCGCGCCATCCGGGACCAGCCGAACGCGGTCGGTGATCGCGCGTTCGATCGGATCGACCGGCGCATCGAGATATTCCGGGCGGGCCAGGATCGCCGCGCTCGCCCGCGTGGTCGCGGGATCGACGAAATGCGCCGCGGCGGCATGGAGCGCGCGGACGAGACGATGCGCGGTGTCGGGCGAGGCCGCCAGCGTCTCGCTGCGCATCGCCAGCACCTTCTCGACGCCGCGGCGCCAGATCTGCGCGGTCACCAGAGCGATACGACCGACGCCCCGATCCACCGCGATGCTGTTCCATGGTTCGCCGACGCAGATCCCGTCCACCTCGCCCGCCGCCAGCGCGTCGGCCGCAAAGGTGGGGCTGGTCGTCAGGATCTCGACATCGGTGTCCGGCCGGATGCCGACGGCCGCGAGCCAGTAGCGCAGCATCAGATTGTGGCTCGAATGGCGGTGCACCACGCCGAAGCGAAGCCGTCGCCCGGCCGCGGCGCGCGCCAGGGCGACGACGCGCAGCCGAGCCCCCAGCGCGTGCGGATCGCCCAGCGCATCGTCGGCGAGCACCTGGGCGGCCAGCGGCAGCGACAGCGTGATGGCGTTGCCGTTCAGCCCCAGCACGAACGGCACCGCCATCGGCACCGCGGGCCGCCCATGGCCGAGCGCGGCCGCGATCGCCAGTGGTGCTACCAGATGCGCCGCATCGGTATGACCATAGAGCAGACGGTCGCGGACCGTGGCCCATGTCACGTCGCGCACCAGCGCGATCTCCAGCCCCTCCGCTTCGGCGAAGCCCTGTTCGCGCGCCAGGATCGGCAGGGCGGCATCGACGAGGGGCAGAAATCCGATGCGAATCGTGTCCAGCGCCATCACATCTCTCCCATCAGCGCGTCGCTGGTCACGATCGCATCGGCGATCTCCGCGATCCGGCGATTGCTCCGCATCGCCTGCGCACGCAGCAGGCCGTAGGCCGCGGGTTCGTCGATCGCGCGGCGCTTCATCAGGATGGCCTTGGCCCGATCGATCGTCGCGCGGTCGGCCAGCGCGCTGCGCGCTTCGTTCAGCTCCGCCTGAAGCCGCGCAAAGGCCTGAAACCGGCGGATGGCGAGTTCGAGGACCGGCTTGATCCGGGGCCGCGACAGACCATCGACGATATAGGCCGATACACCGGCATCCACGGCGGCGGCCGTGGCCTCGGAATCGCTCTGGTCAACGAACATCGCGATCGGCCGCGCCAGCGCGCGCGATACCGCGAAGAATTCCTCCAGCACGTCGCGGCTGGGATTTTCGAGGTTGATGAGCACCACCTCGGGTGCCGCGGCTTCGAGTTGCGCCACCAGCCGCCCCGCGCTGTCGATGACGATGATATCGTCCAGCCCGGCGTCGCGCAGGCCTTCGGATATGATCGCCGCACGCGTCGTGCTGGTATCGATGATCGCGATTCGCATGTCCGTCGCATAGCCCGACTGCGCATGCAGCGCCTACGGACGAACGACACCCTCGCTACGCCCAAGCCGCATTGGCGGTCGCACGACATGCCGCTATCGCCGGCCCTGTTTTCCTCCTGCTTGGATTTGCCATGAGCACAGTCGTTGTCCAGGCGCTGACGAAGCGCTTCGGCACCATGGCGGCCCTCGAGCCGACCGATCTTTCGATCGAAAGCGGCGAGTTCGTCGTCATCGTCGGGCCGTCCGGATGCGGCAAATCGACGCTGCTGCGGGCGATCGCGGGGCTGGACGCGCCGTCGGACGGCCGCGTGCTCATCGGCGGCCGTGACGTGACCGCGCTGGCACCGGCGGAACGCGACGTCGCCATGGTGTTCCAATCCTATGCGCTGTACCCGCACCTGACGGTCGCCGAGAACATCGCCTTCCCCTTGCGTATGGCCAAGCGCGACCGGCGCGACATCGCCGCCAAGGTGGCGGAGATCGCCGCGCTGCTGGAGCTGGACACGGTGCTGGATCGGCGTCCGCGGGCGCTGTCGGGCGGGCAGCGCCAGCGCGTGTCGATCGGCCGTGCGATGGCGCGCGATCCCGCGGTTCTGCTGCTCGACGAGCCGCTGTCGAACCTCGACACGAGCCTCCGCGTCCGGATGCGGCATGAACTCGCGCGGCTGCACCAGCGGCTCGGAACGACGATGATCTATGTGACGCACGACCAGATCGAGGCGATGACGCTCGCCAACCGCATCGTCGTGATGGCGCAGGGCCGCGTCGAACAGGTCGGCGCGCCACTCGACCTCTACCGCGCGCCGGCCACGGTCCGCGTGGCGGAGACGATCGGATCGCCTGCGATGAACCTCCTGCCCGTCCGCATCGCGCGGGCCGGGGCCGCTGGTGCGGCCGTGATGCTCCCGGACGGCGCGACGTGCGGCGTGGCCGCCCACGTGCCGGCCGAGGCCGTCGGAGGCGCCGCGACGCTCGGGCTGCGGCCCGAACATCTGCGTCTCGATCCGCAAGGGCCGTTCGGCGGCGAGGTCGAGCTGTTCGAGCGGCTCGGGCCGCTGTCGTTCGTCCATCTCGGCGCGAGCGGCGGCCGGATCGTGGCGCAATTGCCCGCCGACCGGCACGTCGCGCTCGGCGAGACGATCCGCTTTGCGATCGACGCCACGAAGGCCCAGCTCTTCGCGGCTGACGGCGCGGCCTATCCGCGCATTACCCCTTGATCCCGCCGCCCAGCACGCCGGTGAAATAATAGCGCTGCAGCGCGCCGAAGAGGAGAAGGACGGGCGCGGTGGTCAGCACGGCACCCGCCATCATCAGTTCGGTATCGCGCGCATGTTCGCGGCTGATGGCGGCCAGCGCCACCGGCAGCGTGTAGCGATTCTGATCGGTGATGACGATCAGGGGCCAGAGGAAATCGCTCCAGCTCGTGAGGAAGGTGAACAGTGCGAGCGTCACGATCGTCGGCCGCAGCAGCGGCAGCACGATGCCGGTGAAGATGCGCCATTCGCCCGCGCCGTCCATCCGCGCCGCATCCAGCATCTCGTCGGGGATCGCCACGGTCGCCTGCCGCACGAACAGCACGCCGTACACCCCGGCGAGGCCCGGCGCGAGCACTCCGGCATAGCTGTTCACCAGCCCCACCCATTTCAGCATCAGGAACAGCGGCAGCATCGCCACCTGCGCCGGCACGACGACCAGGGCGAGCAGCCCCTGGAGGAGCTGCGCCTGCCCCGCGAAGCGGAGCTTGGCGAAGGCATAGCCCGCCGGCAGGGTGAGGCCGAGACCGAGCAAGGTCGCCAGCGTCGCCAGCGCGGCGCTGTTCACGATCGCAGGCACGATCTTGTAGCTGGTCGATCCGCCGCTGGCGTCGGGGTGCGGAAACAGCAGCTCGCGGTAATTGGCGAGCGTCGGATGCGTGGGCCAGAAGGGCGGGGGGAAGCTGGCCGACGCGCCCTTGGGCATCAGCGAGACGTTGACCATCCAGCACAGCGGCGCGGCCACCACGAGCGCGAACGCGGCCACGATCAGCGTCCGCACGGCGCCCTTTGCGTTCATAGCCATTCGCGCCGTCTTCCCAAAGCCGTCTGCACCGCGGTGAGCGCCAGCGTGACGACGAACAATAGCACGGCGACCGCGGAGGCCATGCCGAGATTCCACCAGGTGAAGCCCTGGTCGAACATGAAGAACAGGATGGTTTCGGTGCTCTGCGCGGGGCCGCCCTGCGTCATCACATAAGGCTCGGTGAAGATCTGCAGGAAATTGGCGATGCTCAGCACCGACGCCAGCAGCAGCGCCGGGCCGATCGCGGGCAGCGTGACATGACGGAACCGCGCCAGCGCGCCCGCGCCGTCGAGCGAAGCGGCCTCGTGCAGATCCTGCGGAACCACCGCGAGCGCGGCGGCGAAGACGAGCATGTTATAGCCGAACACCTTCCACACGACGAAGATCAGCGTCGCCGGGATGCTGGTGCGCGGATCGCCGAGCCAGTCGACGGGCGCGATCCCGACGAGCGACAGCGCATAGTTCAGCAGCCCCGCCTGCGAGTCGAGCACGTAACGCCACACGAGCGCGGTCGCGACGAGCGTCGTGACATAGGGCGCGAACAACAGCAGTCGCCAGAGCGGTTTCCACCGCAGCGTCGCCGGACCGAGCAGGAGTGCCGCGACGAGCGACGTGCCGATCGAGGCGGGAACGCCGATCGCGGCGAACAGCGCGGTGTTGCCCACCGCGCGCCAGAACAGCGGCGTGCGCAGCAGTTCGGCGTAATTGCCCATGCCCACGAAGCGCAGGTCGTGAAGATCGGCGAGCGCATAGATGTCGAAATCGGTGACGCTGAGCAGGAGCGCGCCGAGCGTCGGCACGACCAGGAAGAGCAAGGTCGCGACCAGGACCGGAAGCGCAAAGGCCAGCCCCGCGCGCGCCTGGCCGGTCACGCGACCCTCCCGCGCTCGAGCAGCCAGCGCCGTTTCTGCAGGATCCGGTCGACCCGCCGGTCCATCTCGACCGTCGCGGCGTCTACGCCATATTCGCCGCGGACCATATGTTCGGCCACGCGCTGCACCTCGGTGACGATCCGCTGCCATTCGGGGATGGCCGGCGGGGCGACGCCGAGCGCGATCTGCCGGGCGAAGCTTTTCGCGACCGGGTCGCGCGCGAGCGCGGGTGCATCCCAGGCGGTCGGCCGCGTCGGCAGGTCGCCGGTGATGCCGTAAAGCCGCTCCTGCAGCGCCGTGCCGCACAGATAATCGACCAGATGCCAGGCGCGCACCGGATCGCGCGCGTCGCGGTTGACCGCCAGGCAGGCGCCCCGCGCCATGGTTTCGCCCGCGCCGGTCCGTCCCGGCGTCGCCGCCACGCCCCAGAGTTCGGGCGGCAGCATCGCCGCGCGGCGGCGCAAGTCGCCGATCGTCACCGCATCGGAGGGCAGGATCGCGAACCGCCCACGGCGAAAGGCGATATAGGTGTCGCCGGCCTCCGCCCCGGCGATGGCCGGCGACAGTCGCTCGTCATAGATGGATTTGTAGAAGCCCAGCGCGGCGCGAAACCCCGACGACGCGAAATTGCCGCGCGTATTATGGTCGCGCAGCAGCGGTTCGGGCTGCTGCACGGCGAAGGCGAACAGCGGCTCGGGCCAGTCGAGCAGATGCAGCGTCGCGTAGCGATCCGGGTGACGGCGGCGGATGGCCAGCGCCATCCGGCGCCAATCCTCCCACGTGAGCGGCGGACTGGCGTAGCCGACCTGGGCGAGCAGATCGCGACGATAGAATTGCACCCAGCTATCCGCGGTCCACGGCACCGCCATGGCCCGTCCGGCGACGCGCACGGAGGCGAGCGCACCCGGATGCTGGTCCGCGAGCATTGGCGATGCGGGCGACGGCGGTGCCAGCGCGCCGAGCAAGGCCATTTCGGGCAGCCATGTGCTGTCCAGCATCATCACGTCGGGCAGCGACCGCCCCGCGAAACCGGTGAGGAGTTTCTCGTGTGCGCCCGTCCAGGGCAGGGCCTGAACGTCGACGCGGATGCCGGTCGCGCGTTCGAACGGTGGCAGCAGGAGCGGGGCGTTCTCGCCCGTCGTGCCCATCGCCCACCATGCGAGCGGCTCCTTGCCCCGCGCCCGACCGCAGGCGGCGAGTGCCGTGGCCGCGCCGAGGCCCAGCACGCGTCGCCGCGATACCATCGTCATGCCGTTCGTCGCCGCGATGGCGTCACCCCAATCCAAGACGAAACCTTACGGGCCACGCGGATCGGCCCCAAGCGCGATCGGGAACCGCCCGGCAATGCAGGTTACCAACACCTTGATAATCTGTGGCTTGTTCGCATCATGCGGGTGGCAAACACGCCGGATCCCTGACCGGTCGATTGACGAAGCGGCCCCATTCATTGCCGAGCGCAATAAAGTTTCAGGGGGGAAATCACATGCCATCGTCCATCCATCGCGTCCGCCTCCTGGCCGGCGCCGCGCTCCTGCTCATGCCGACCTGGTCGCAGGCGCAGACGGTGCCCGCCGCGACGCCCGCCGCGTCGGCAGCGGAGCCGGCGGCATCGGACATCGTCGTCACCGGTTCGCGGATCAGCCGGCCCGATTTCGCCCAGCCCAATCCCATCATCTCGTTCAACGCCGCCGCGATCGAGCAATCGGGCAACACGAACGTCACCACCTTTCTGGAACGCGTCCCCGCGCTGTCCGGATCGCGCGATTTCACGCAGACCTCGGGGGGCAACGCGGTCTATGCCAACCCGTTCGGCGCGGCGGGCCTCAACGAGCTGAACCTGCGCAATCTCGGCACCAACCGGACGCTGGTGCTGGTGAACGGACGGCGCCACGTCGCGGGCGAACCCAACAGCGCCGCCGTCGACATCAACTCCATCCCCACCGATCTGATCGAGCGGGTCGACGTGCTGACCGGTGGCGCCTCGGCGGTCTATGGCGCCGACGGCGTTTCGGGGGTGGTGAACTTCATCCTCAAACGCGATTTCGACGGCGTGTCGGCGCGCAGCCAGACGGGCATCTCGGAGCGCGGCGATGCGGGCAATCGGTTCGCGGCGATCACGCTCGGCAAGAATTTCGCGGACGGTCGCGGCAATCTGACCTTGGCGTACGAATTCAACGCCGACGACCGGCTTGAAAACGACGACCGCGCCTATCTCCGAAGCGACCGGCGCCAGTATCTCGTCCCCAACGATGCCGCCGCGGCCAATCCCGCGCTGCCGCACAACGTGCTGGTCGGCAATCTGCGCTATCCCAACGAGTCGCCGATCGGCGCGGTCGACGTGAACGGCGACGGCTATCCCGATTTCAACGGGCTCGGCCAACCCTATCGCCACGGAACCCCGGCCGCTTATTATTCGACCGGCGGCGACGACACGCCGGTGGCGGGCTTCTATTCGGGCGATCTGGCCCCGCGGATCATCCGCAACGACGCCAATCTGCTCGGCCATTTCGACGTATCGGACGCGCTGAAGCTGTCGGTCGAGGGCAAATACGCTCAGACTCGGGCGACCACCTTCGATTATTATATCGGCACCTACGGCACCGCGATCTCGCTCGACAATCCGTTCGTGCCCGCCGCGATCCGCTCGGCCGCGCTCGCGGCCGGGCAGAGTTCCGTCTCGGTCACGCGCGACAATATCGATTACGGCCGCCACGGCGAGAGCGATTTGCGGCAGACCTATCGCGGCGTGATCGACGCATCGGGCCGGATCAGCCCGCATGCGACCTACGACGTCTATTATGAATATGGCCGCACCGACGTGGCGATCACCAAGCTGAACGACCAGCTTGCCGACCGCTACGCCGCCGCGCTCGACGTCGTGACCAACCCCGCGACCGGCCAGCCGGTGTGCCGCTCCAACCTTGCCGGCGCGAACCCGGCCTGCGTGCCCGTCAGCCTGTTCGGCCCCGGCCCGATCAGCCAGGCCGCGCTCGGCTATTTCCAGGTGAACGACACCAGCTTCGCGCGCATCACCCAATCGGTCGCCAACGCGTCGATCAGCGGCGATTTCGGCGCGTTCTTCCGGTTACCCGGCGGACCGGTGCAATTCTCGTTCGGTGGCGAGTATCGGCGCGAGACGAGCGCGTTCGATCCGAGCGACAACCTCGTCAACAACCGCTTCGTGGCCTATACCGAACCGACGCTGGTCACGGCGTCGGGTGGCCGCTTCGACGTGAAGGAGGCGTTCGGCGAGCTGAACGCCCCCATTCTGCAAGGCCAGCGTTTCGCCGAGACCCTGGCGGTGGGCGCCGCATACCGGTTTTCGCATTATTCGACGATCGGCGACACGCAGACCTGGCAGTTCAACGGCGTCTATGCGCCGGTGCGCGACGTCAGCTTCCGCGGTTCGTACGGCAAGGCCGTGCGCGCGCCGAACATCAGTGAACTCTTCCAACCGATCAGCGGGGATTCCAATTTCTTCATCGATCCGTGCTCGCCGCAGGAAATCGGCAACGGCACGTCCTACCGCGCCGCCAATTGCCGCACCGTGCTCGCGGCGGTCGGCGCGACGGTGTCGTCGGCGCTCCAAACCCCCAGCAACATCGCCGGCATCCGCTCGGGCAATGCCGGCCTGCGTGCGGAAGAAGCGACGACCTGGACCGCGGGCGTCGTGCTGCGGCCCCGCTTTCTGCGCGGGTTCACGGCTTCGTTCGACTGGTACGACATCGACCTGAAGGACGCGATCAACACGCCGTCGCCGTCGCAGCTCGCGACGCTGTGCGTCGATCAGCCGACCACGGACACGGCGTTCTGCCGCGCCATTTCGCGTGCGCAGGGAAGCGGGATCATCAACGGCTATACGGTCACGCCGGAGAATGTCGCGCAGTTCCGCACCGCCGGGCTGGACGTCAACATCGACTATCTCCTCCACACCGCGCGCGCCGGTACGTTCGATCTGCGGCTGGTGGGCGGCTATCTCCATCGGCTCGAATTCGTCGGCACGCCGGGCGCGGCGGCCACCGACAATGTCGACCAACCGGGCGCCCCCAAGTTCAATTTCAACCTGTCGCCGAGCTGGACGCTGGGCGGGTTGACGCTCACCTACAATCTGCGCTGGGCGGATGGCACGCGCACCGTCGACAAGCTGACGACCGACAATGATCCCGATTACGCACCGGCCGCCCAGCTCCGCTACAGCGAGCTGTGGCAGCACGACGTCCAGCTCGGCTATCAGGTGCGCAGCGGCGTCTCCTTCTATCTGGGCATCCTCAACCTGACCGATCAGCAGCCCGATCCCGGCAATGCCATCAATCAGCCCATCTCCGCGGTCGGCCGTTATCTGTACGCGGGGGTCAAGCTTCGAACCTGAGCGCGTGATGCGGATAGGCGGCCGCGCCGGTCAGCGGATCGTCCATTCCCAGAGGGCAGGGTCGCTCCGATCGAACACGAGGCGCAGATAGCGCGTGGTGACGGGGTGAGGCAGTTCGATGGGCGAGCCCTGATGATCCGCCATCGGCACCGCCCGGCGCCATGTTCGGCCATCGTCCGAGACGTCGATGGCGAGGCGGTAGGTTCGGGTCGGATATTCGGGGCGCAGCGCGCTCATGGTGGTGGGGCGGCGTCGGCCCAGATCGGCGATCAGTTCGGATCGCGCCGCCGGGGCCGGGCGCCAGAGCGTCGCGTAATTGTCGTCGGCGGCGCGTTCGGGGCCGTGCAGCGGATCGACCCCCGGCGATCCCGTCGCGCGCCACGGCAGCCCCGGCTCGCGGCGAGCGGCGAACCCCTCCACCGGGGTGCCCTGCGTCGGCGTGACAATGCCCAGCGTGCCGTCGGGGCGGATCGGCAGCCGATCGACCGCCACCTGTCGCAGCACGAGTTCGCCGCCGGGCACGAACGGCAATGCCTGCCGATGATAGAGGATGTGGCTCGCACCGCCGGAGCGGAAGACCGCGTGATGCCCGGGGCTGATGACGTCGGCGGCGACGTCGGTCTGGAGGATCGGGCTGTCCGCCGCCTCGTGAAAGGGCCCGAGCGGCGTATCGCCGATGGCGTAGCGGACCTTGTAGGTGTCCTTCGTGGTATTGCCGTCGCTATAGGACAGGAGATAATGCGCGCCGCTACGCATCATGAAGGGTGCTTCGAAATAATGTTCGGGCGTCACGTCGCGGGGTGTGCCGTCGAACGTCACCATGTCCGGCTTCAGCTTGACCGCGAAACAATGGCCATTCACCCAGTTCAGGCCCGAACCCCAATAGAGATAGGCGCTGCCATCGCCGTCCACGAACGCCTCGGCGTCGATCATGTGATAGCGCGGCGCGAAGGATTTGGCGATCAGCGGCGTGCCGCCATGCGCATCGCGCCACGGGCCGGCGGGCGATGGCGCCGTGCCGACCCATATTTCGCTGCCGACCGAGACATACATATACCATGCGCCGTTCGCCGCCTTGACGACCGATGGCGCCCAGACCTTGGAGTCGCCCGAGGTCGGGCTGGTCGCCGCCTGTTTGGTGGGCCATGCCGGCACCGAGAAGCGCCAGTCGCGGCCATCGGCCGACGTCCATAGCCCCAGGCGATCGTCGCCCCAGGGATCGATGGTGGCGAAGATGTACCAGCGACCGCCATCCCGCACGATGGTGGGATCGGCGAAATAGCCCGGCAGCAAGGGGTTCGCATCATGCGGGGTGGTCCAGTCGACCCCGTCGGCCGCGGGTGCGGCCGCCGGCGCGACCAGCTCGGTGACGGCCGAGAACAGGGCGCATGCGATGGCGACGATCGTCCGGGAGCGGGCCTTGCCGGGGATGGGCTGGATCACGGTAAACATCCTTCATCTCGTTCGGCCCCAGGCGCGGGTAGCGCCTTGGGGCCGGGCCGCCATGCGTGAACAGGGCGGATCGTTTCACATGACGCGGTTGAAGTAGAACACGAACGCGGTGCCGCCGCCCGGCGCCGGCGATTCCTCGTCCGGGCCGGTGGAGTAGCCGAGCCCCGCCATGGCGCTCAGCAGCGGCGGGGCCCGCAATGCGGTTCGCGTCGCGGCGGGATCCATTCCTATGGCGACCCCCGATATCTCGCACAGCGTGATCGTGCACGTCACCCCCGTGCCCGATGCCGCCATGCCGGGCGCATGGCTGCGCAACGTCGCCAGCACGGTCTGCTCGATTCCCGAGCCCCGGGGATCGGCCGCTTGGTCGACGGTGAGGCGCCCCATCAATTGCCCGTCGTCATCGGCATGGGCCAGCGCGGCGACCGCAACCGGCCGCGGCGCCCGGCGGGGCGGCAACGTGGCGCGCGGAGCCGAGCGTCTGGTCACGACCACCGGGGCGGAGGACGGCGGCGCCAGCGCGGCGACCCCGCCGTCGATCACCCGGATCCCCTCTGCCGACGGCGCGGCGCGATGGGCGCCGCTCGCCAGCCAGAGCGAGGCGGCGCCCATGGTCGCGGCGGCCGCCACGATCATCGGCATCCTTCGATAGGGCTGCGCGGCGGTCACGACACGAACGACCATTGTTCGTTGGCATCGCTGCTGCAGGCATAGGTGATGAGGTTGCCGCCGGGATCGCGCGAATCGCCCGAGACGTTGAGGCAGCGGCCGCTGTTCCGGTTGATGATCTGCTTGCCCGAGATGGTCCATTGCGAACGGTTGCCGATCCCGCACGTGGTCTGGACGACGTTGCTGTTGCCATCCCCTTCGGCGATGCACAGCCCGCTCTGCTGAAGGACGAACTGAGTGTAGCCGCCGATGCTGCGCCGCTCCACCTGCTCGTTGGAATCGGTGGTGCAGCCCCACTGGATGAGCCCCGATTCATAGTTGCGCGACTGATTGGCGACGTTGGCGCACAGCCCGCTGGATGCGACCTTCATCGTGACGAGCGTCGTGCCGGAATAGCCGTTCGCGATCGTGCCGGCGGCGGTGTCGATGGTGATCTGCGAGGAGGTGGGCATCGCGATCGACGTGTTGCTGGGGAAGGTGATCGGCAGCCAGACATAGGTGGAATCGTTTGGATTCTGGTTCGTCGCCGGCCCCCAGCGATCGCCGAGATACAGATAGCCCGTGCCGCTCGTTCCCACGATCGGCTGAACATAGGTGGATTGCGAATTATAGGTGGTGGGGTCCCCGAAGGTGGTCGGAGACGTCCATGGTCCGGCCATGCTCGTGGCCGTCTGATAGGCGGCTTGATTGGGGTTCCACCCCGTCGCCGCGGAAGTCAGCAGGAAATAGACGCCGTTGCGCTTGAACACCGCGGGCGCCTCGCGGTGATTGCCGCCCAAGGTGGTGACGAGCGAATCGATGCCGGTGTAGGACGCGTTGAGCTTGTAGATGTTGAGATCGTAATTGTTGTTGGCCGCCGAGATCAGATAGGCGTTCCCGTCCGTATCGGCGAACAGCGTCATGTCGCGCGATTCATAGTTCAGCGGACGAAACTCGCTTTGATAGACATAGTTTCCGTCGACCGTGTCGGATGTGGCGACGACCACCTCGGCATCGTTGTAGTTCTGACCGTTTTCCTTATGCGCCCATAGCACGTATTTCCGCGTACCGGCGTTGTAGATCACCTTCGGGCGTTCTAAATTGGAGGTGTTCAGGCTGGGTGCCGAATTGGCGGTGAGAATGTCGTTGTCGTACGTCCATGTCTTCAGATCGGTCGATTTGTACATCGAGACCGCCTTGAACAGATATCCGTTCCGGTTCTCTCCCAGCATATAGTAATAGCTGCCGACCTTGATGATCCCCGCGCCGTGGGCCTGAAGCGGCTGCCCGTTATTGTCGACGAATTGCGATCCGTTGTTGACCGCCGCGGGCGGCGACGCGGCCGGTAGCGCGCCGATGGGCAGCAACGCGGCGGTCGTGCATGCGACGACGTTCTTCCAGGAAACCATGATTCCATCCTCTCCTGTCCGGTCCGCTAGTGGGCCGATACAAGGGTTAGATTACGCCGATTCTAAAGTCCGACAATATATTTTTTGACAAACGCCGGGGAGCAAAGCCTGCCGGCCCGGACCGGCTTTGTTCGTCAAGGAGGTTGCGATCGCACCGTTGGGAGAGCCAGGATAGGTTCCGGCGCGAAACGGCAGCCCGCACGTTCGAAGAGGCGATGATGATCGAAAAGAACCGTCGGCAACCCGCCCATCTCAAGATCGCCAAGAATCTGGGCATCGCGATCGTCACCGGGGCGCATCCGCCCTACACGACCTTGCCGGGCGAACTCGATTACGCGCACCAGCTCGGCGTATCGCGCAACGTCGTGCGCGAGGCGTTGCGGACGCTGTCGGCCAAGGGATTGCTCGAAAGCCGTCCCAAGGCCGGCACCAAGATCCGCGGCCGGCACGACTGGAACCTGCTCGATCCCGAACTGCTCGGCTGGATGTTCGAGGGCGAACCGCCACTCGAATTCGTCCAGGGGCTGTTCGAACTGCGGATGATCATCGAGCCCGCCGCCGCCGAACTCGCCGCGGTGCGGCGCACCGCCCGGCAATTGTCGGGCATGGGCCATGAGCTGGAAAAAATGGGCGAGGTGGGGCTCGGCAACGACATCGGGCGCGCCGCCGACCAGCGTTTCCACGCGATCATCCTCGAGGCGACGTGCAACGAGCTGCTCGTCAGCCTGTCCGCCAGCATCTCGGCCGCGGTCCGCTGGACGACCTTCTTCAAATATCGCGTGTCCAAGAGCCCGCGCGATCCCATGCCGCAGCATCGCGCGCTGTTCGAGGCGATCGCGGATGCCGACCCGTCCGCCGCTCACAGCGCCACCGCGACCTTGGTCCGCGAGGCGCAGGTGGATACCGAGGCGGCGCTGGGTTCGCTGGCGGCGATGCCCCGCCGCTGAGCCGAGTCAGCGCCTGGGAACGGCGGCCCGACAGTGGCGGGCGATGAACTCCTCGTGGCGCGGCATATGCCCCAGCGCGCTCCGGGTGACGGTGGCGATCCGCGCCAGCCGCGCCGCGGCCATGTCACGCGGCATCGCATCGGCGAGCGGATCATGGCCCTCGGCTTGCAACCCCTGACCGTGCATCACCGCCAGCCAGCTCGTCTTGCTGAACAGATCGTCCGCCTCGCGGAACACCCGGCCCGTCGCGCGATAGATGGCCATCCTTTCCGCCAGCGTCTCCGGCACCGCCATCGTGCGCAGATGATCCCAATAGGGCGTGTCGTCGCGTTCGGTCAGGTGGAAATGGAGGATGATGAAATCGCGAATGCTTTCATATTCCGCGATCATCAGCCGGTTGTAGCGCCGGATATCCGCCGCCGCGAAACGCCGCGTCGGCATCATTTCCAGAAGCCGTGCGATCCCCGCCTGCACCAGATGGATGCTGGTGGATTCGAGCGGCTCCATGAAGCCGCTCGCCAGCCCCAGCGCCACGCAGTTCCTGGACCAGAAGGCGCTGCGCCGCCCCGTCCTGAAGCGCAGGAAGCGCGGCTCGGCCAGCGCCTCGCCGTCCAGCCCGGCCAGCAGCGTCGCGGCGGCTTCGTCGTCGGAAAGATGCGCGCTGGCGTACACATGGCCATTGCCGGTGCGATGCTGGAGCGGGATGCGCCATTGCCAGCCGGCGGGCTTCGCGGTCGATCGTGTATAGGGCGTCGGCGGCCCTTGATTGGCCGACGGCACGGCGACGGCCCGGTCGTTCGGCAGCCAATGGCCCCAATCCTCGAACCCTTCGCCCAGCGCCTCGGCGATCAGCAGACCGCGGAATCCCGAGCAGTCGACGAAGAGATCGGCCTCGATCCGTGATCCGTCCGCCAGCACTACCGCCGCGATGAACCCGTCCTCGGGCCGCAGCACGACATCGGTGACCCGGCCCTCGCGGCGGACCACGCCCATCGCTTCGGCATGGCCACGCAGGAAGCGCGCATAGAGGCCCGCGTCGAAATGATAGGCATAGCCGATATGCGACAGCGGCGTGTTGCCGCCCGGCACGGGCCGCGTGAAGCGGTCGGCATGGGCGGCCGCCGCACAGATCGAATAGGCCTCCAGCGGCTCGCCCCCGCCATCCTGGCGAAGCCGGTGCCACAGCCCCTCGAACGGGACCGCGCCGAAATCCATGCCATAGGTGCCGAAGGGATGGAAATACCGTGCCCCCGGCCGCCGCCAGTCGACGAATTCGATGCCGAGCTTGAAGGTTCCCTGCGTCGCCCGGACGAAGTCGTTCTCGTCGATGCCGAGCAGCGCGTTGAAGCCGAGGATCGGGGGGATCGTCGCCTCGCCCACGCCGATGGTGCCGATCTCCTCGGATTCCACCAGCGTGATCGTGATCGCATCCTTGCCCAGCACGCGGGCGAGCGCGGCGGCGGTCATCCACCCCGCCGTTCCCCCGCCGATGATGGCAATGCTGCGAAGCGCCTGCGGATCGGTCATCGGCGGCGGACCTGAAGAAACAGGTTGCCCGTCAGCCGCCCGCGGCGCGGATCGGCAGGGAAGGCGGGCAGCGTGTCGATCATGCCCGAATGCAGCAGCGCGGCGCGGTAGAGGATGAAGCGATCGAATGCGGCATCGATCCGCCCGATCGGATCGAACAGCGCATTGTCGGCCGTGACGTAGCCGTCGCCCGCAGCGCTTTGCACGTCCGCCTCATAGGCGCTGCGATAGGCGGGAAGCCGATCTTGGTCGATGGTTTCGAAACCGGTGTCGCGGTGGCGGAAAAAGCCGGTGCCCGCGGTCACGTGCGGGCTGAGATAATGAACCGCGGCAAACAGCCAGCGATCCGCCGCATCGACATGCGGCCAGCGCTGATCCGGCGACAGTCGTTCGGGCGGCGTCGTCACCAGCGAGAAATTGCCGCGTGCGCGTACCGGTGCCACGGGACCGGTATCGAAATGGCGGGCGATGAGCGGGAGTGCGAACGCCACCATGGCGTTGACATAGGCGATCGGTGCCGTGCCGAGCAGGCCGGGATAGCCGCCGCCCGTGGTTTCGGCGGCGCTGAAGGCCGAACGCGTGGCGGCGAAATCCACCAGCCCCGCCGCATGGCCGGACGCTTGGTCGGCCATGACGACGGGTTCGCGCTCACGGCCCAGATGATGGACCGCGATCCGCGCGTTCGGCGAAAACGCGAATGCCGATTTCGGCGATGCGTCGATGGTCATGCTCCGCCTCGCCCGCCCGCCTGCCTGATCGCCGGCGTGGCGGGGGGCCACGCCGGCAGGTTGGGGATCAATAGGTCGCGCGGATCGAAAAGCCAAACCGCCGATCGTTGAGCTGATATTGGAGCGGCGCGAGCGGCGTTCCGATATAAGTTTCGTTCATGCGGTTATTGAGGTTCACCGCATCGACCGACACCGCGATATGCTTGTTCAGGTTAGCGCTGATCGAGGCGTCCAGCGAGGCATAGGGGTTGGCGAACTGCAACTGCCCCGGCGCACCGCTGCCCGACGTCGCGTCGAGATAACGGCCACGCCAGCTCCAGGCGAGACGCGCGGTGAGCGGCCCGCGCTCGTACAGACCGACGAGATTGTAGCTGTTCTTCGACAGCTTCTCGAGCGGGCTCTGCTGCGGCGCAGCCGACCCCGGCGTGAAGAAGGGATTGGCGACGCTGCTGTCGACGAGCGTGTAGTTCGCCTGAACGCCGAAGCCCTTCAGGAAGCCCGGCAGGAAATCGAAGAATTGCTGATAGGCGACCTCCAGCCCCTTGATCGTGCCATTGCCCGAATTGACGTTGGTGCTGACGTCGTAGACCGTGCCGTTATAGGTCTGGTTGATGATGCCGCTGGCCAGGAAGCCATTGACCTTCTTGTAGAACAGGCCGCCCGTCAGCGATCCGGCGGGCGCGAAATACCATTCGAGCGTCAGATCGAGATTGTCCGATTTGATTGGCCGCAGGAACGGGTTGCCCGAACTGGCGCTCGGATGGCCGGTGATCGGATTGATCTGGTTGGCCGCGCTGAGCGTCAGGTTGGTCGAGAGCTGATCGAAATTGGGGCGTGCCACGCCCTTCGAATAGGCGAAGCGTGCCTGCAGCTTGGATGTGAGGTGCGCGCGAAGATCAAAGCTCGGCAACGCGTTGAAATAGGTCTGCTGCAGGTCGATCGCGGCGGTCGTGCCGTTGTTCTGGAACACCGTTCCCATCGAGGTGGTGCGCGTCTGTACCAGCCGGACGCCGGCCGTGCCGTCGATCTCCAGCCCGAAGACCGATCCCTTGTAGTCGGCGATCGCGTAGCCCGTGATCGTACGCTCGGTCTGGTGGTTCAGATCGCCCGGCTTGAACTGCGTCTGCGGGGTCGCGCCGAACAGCGCCTCGGTCTTGGTGAGCGAATCGAACAGTCCGTTGCCGGCGACGAAATTGGGATAGACGATCCCGCCCGTCGCGGTCTGGCCGTCGAAGAAGTGCGGGCTCGGGCCGTTCAGCGCGAGCTGCGGATATTGGCTCAACCGCGTGAAGGGCGTTCCGGCGGGCGCACCGCACGTCGCGTCGGGGCCGGTCGCATACAGGCAGAAGGCGTTCCACGATCCGCGCAGATCGATCGTGCTGTGGGCGAAACGCGCACCCAGGCGGAATTTGTCGAGGAAGCTGCCCTCATTGTCATATTCGATGTCGGACGCGAGCGCGAGCTGGTCCGCATCGTTGCGCTGGAGCGAATCGGCCATGTAGGTGAAGCCGTAACTCGCCGGATTGTTGAGTATCGCGGGGTTGCGGACGTCCCAGTGCGGGCGGCTGCCGGTCAGATCGAAATCGACGATCGTCTGGTTGGGCGCGGTCCGGCCGGTTTCGCCGGCCTTGTCATAGAGCGAGATCACGAACCCGTTGCGATCCGCATCGTAGCTCGATTTGAGATACTGGCCGTCGAGGTTGACCTTGATGTGGTCGGTCGCCTGCCATTTGGCATTGAGCGTGTAATTGCCCGACGTGTTCGTCAGATCCTGATCGAAGCGCGCCGATTCGAAGATCTGGCTCTGCAGCGATCCCTTGGTGGCATAGTGCATCACCTGCCCGGTGGCCGGATCGGTGTAGCTGCCCGGGGCGAAGGTGAAGCTTCCCCCGACCAGCGGCGTGGCGAGATTGACGCTCGAATCGGTGGGGCTGGGGTTGTTGCCGTTGTTCGCGTAGAAATATTTGCCGCTGCGGAAGAAGGTGTAGCGCGTGTAGAGCGCCTGCGCCGTCAGCAGCAGCCGATCGGTTGCCTGCCATTGCAGCGCACCGGCCACGCCCAGACGGCGGCGATCGCCCTCGTCGTTGTAAAGCTGCACGCCATAGGGAATCTGCGGGTTGCTCGGCGCGCCGGCGATCGAGCCGGGGGCGACGGGACCGAACGGGCCGATCAGGATCGCGTCCTGGCGGTAATCGCTCTTGGCGTAGCTGACGTTCAGCAACACGCCGATCTCGCCCATCCCGGTCTCGAAACGGTTGCTGTAGAGCGCGGAGCCCGAGCCGCCGAACTTGTCGGCCCGATCGTAATAATTGCCCTTGGCGGTCACGCTGACGACCTGCCCGGGCGCATCGAAGGGCAGCCGCGTGCGCAGGTTGATCGCGCCGCCGATGCCGCCTTCGATGATGTTGGCCGGGGGATTTTTGTAGACGTCGATGCCGGCGAGCAGCTCGGGCGGCATGCCCTCCAGATCGAAGGCGCGACCGCCCGATGCCGAATAGACCGCACGGCCGTCGAGGAAATTCTGCGTCTGGGTCAGGCCGCGCACGGTGACGGCGGGCGAGGTTCGGTGATCGAAATCGGTCGCCCCTTCGCCGTAGCGGCGCTGGATCTGGACGCCGGTGATCCGCTGAAGCGCCTCGATCGTATTCGCGTCGGGCAGCTTGCCGATGTCCTGCGCATTCACCGAATCGACGATCTGGTCCGAATTGCGCTTGATCGCCTGCGCCGAGCGAAGGCTCTCGCGAACGCCGGTCACCACGATGTCGTCCGATTGCGGCGCGGTCGCGGCCTGGTCGGCGTTGAGCGATCCGGTGCCGTTACCGCTGCCCTGTTGCACGTTCAGCGAGCCGGTGGTGGCGCCGTTGCCCTGCTGGACGGGAATGGACCCGGTGACCCCGCCATTGGCCTGCTGCGCATAGGCCGCAGAACCGGCCGACGCGGCGATCGCGGTGAGCGACGCTCCAAGAGCCAAACGAAAACGCTTCATGCTGAAAACCTCCCCTGTTCCAAATCGACCAGTGAGGTTGAATCCTCATCTGTGATTTCAGTTGTCGGACTTTATCAGTGGTGTATTTGTCGCGCAAGCGCTCTTTCGTCGGGTCGGGCGAAATGGTGAAAGATCGGGTCGACGATTCCGTCGTATACCGCCCCATCTCCGGGCAAGCCTCTGTAGAGGCCCGCAAAACCGGGTGTGTCGCCGGGCAGGGCGATTGTTGTGCCCGTGGCGGATCTGCTTGCTGTCGCTGAATAGGCTCGGCCGCGATTGCAAACGCGTCCGTCGTCGAGCTGGCGGCCTTAAGGTGCGCCGACGCATTGCTGGCGCTCTATCGGTGCGATCGGCCAATCCCTTGGAAACCGTCAGGAATCGGCACCGCTATCGCAATCGGCGCAGACGTGTTGACGCTCGAAGCCCAATGTTTATTGTCCTACATCATAAAAGGGGGAGGCTGACGATGGCGGCTCGTGATGCTGAGGGAATCATGGCGCAGGACGCGAGGCATCATGCCGGCAAGGCTGGGCGCAGCCCGGTCGGGCGCGTGGTGGGCCGGTCGCTCCTCGCCCTGCTGCTGGCCGGGGCCGGCGTGCCCGTCATGGCGCAGGATAGCGGTTTCGTTGCGACGGGTTCGGGGAAGCCGGCGCTCCGCGTGGATGGCGCGCCGTTTCTCGTGCTCGGCATCCAGCTCAACAATTCCAGCGGTTTCGCCGGCGAATTCCACAAGCTGGCGCCCGCGATCGCGCGGTCGCACGCCAATGTGGTCATGGCGCCAGTCGGGTGGGAATCGGTCGAGCCCGAGGAGGGCCGGTTCGACTGGTCGGTCGTCGATGGTCTCGTCGCCGAGGCCCGGGCGCAGAAGGTCCGGCTGGCGCTGCTCTGGTTCGGGACGTGGAAGAACGCCAATATGAGCTACACGCCCGCATGGGTGAAGCGCGACACCACGCGCTTTCCGCGGGTGATCGGCGCGGACGGCGCGCCGATCGAGGTGTTGAGCCCTATCGCCGGCGCCAGCCGCGACGCCGATGCGCGCGCGTTCGGGGCCTTGATGGCGCACCTCAAGACGATCGATGGACGGCAGCGCACCGTCATCATGGTGCAGGTCGAAAACGAGGCGGGGACGCTCGGTGCGGATCGCGATCACTCGCCGGCCGCCAACGCGCTGTTCGCCGCACCGGTGCCCGCCGACATGGCTGGCGCGAAGCCCGGGGATTGGGCCGCGAACTATGGCGAACGCGCGCCCGAGGCGTTCATGGCCTATCACACCGCGCGCTACATCGGCGCGGTCGCGGCGGCGGGAAAGCGCGCCTATGATCTGCCGCTCTACGCCAATGTCTGGCCGCGCCAGCAGCCGGGATTGCTGCGGCCGGGAGACAGCTCGCCCTCGGGGGGCGCCGTGTCCTGGCTGCTGCCGCAATGGCGCGCGCTTGCGCCTGCGATCGATGTGGTGGGGGTGGACAATTACGACACCAATGTCGCGCCCTATACCGAGATCGCCGAAGCCTATGACGTGCCGGGTAACCCGCTTTTCGTTCCCGAAACCGGCGGCAGCATGGCGCACGCCCGCCACGCCTTCTGGACGCTGGCCCGGCCGTACGGCGTGGGCATCTCCAAATTCGGGATCGGCGAGGAATTCGGCCGCCGCGACGGCAAGGATGCCGAGGAGCCGATCGCGGTCGACTATCGGCTGTTGCGCGAGGCCGGGCCGTTCCTGATCCCGCTGCGCGATGCGGGGCAGGTGCGCAGCGCGATCGAGGAGGACGGCATGGCCAATGTACCGATGGCGTTTGCCGATCTCGATCTCGTCGCCCGGTTTGGTGAGGTGCGCGACGGCTATGGCGGGCCGCGCGGGCAGGGCAATGCCGATCTGTCGGGCCGGGTGATCGCGGCGCAGGTCGCGCCGGACCGTTTTCTCCTGGTGGGCGCCGCCGCCAACCTGAAGTTCGCGACCAAGCTCGGCCATCCGGGAACGGTGCAGCTCGTCGGCGTGGAACAGGGCCGTTTCGAAAGCGGGCGCTGGGTGCGCGAGCGGCTGCTCAACGGCGACGAAACCGCGTTCGGGCTGATCCTGCCTGCTTCCGGAGCATCGCTGATGGTGACGGTGCAGGCGCCGCGATGACCCCGAACCGGCGTTCGTTCCTCGCGGGCTCCGTCGCGGCGGCGGCAGCGCCGGCGATCGCGCGACCGGCGGCGTCGCCCCCGCTCGCGCGACCGGCGGCGTCGCCCCCGCTCGCGCCCACGCCGCCAATGGGGTGGAACAGCTGGAACAGCTTCGCGGTGACGATCACCGAGGATCAAGCGCGCGAAACGGCGCGGATCATGGCGCGCGAGCTGCTTCCCGCAGGGTACGACATCTTCACGGTCGACCATCAATGGTATGATCCGCGGGCCAAGGGCTATACGTACAACGCCGATATCGTGCCGGTGATGGACGGCTTTGGCCGCTTTCAGCCCGATCCGGTGCGTTTCCCCAGCAGCGCAAACGGCACGGGATTCGCGGCGCTCGCCGGCCATGTCCATGCGCTCGGGCTGCGTTTCGGCATCCACCGCATGCGCGGGATCCCGCGCGCGGCGGTGGCCGCCAACCTGCCGGTGGCCGGCACGCGCTATCGGGCGCGCGACATTGCGGACACCGGCAGCACCTGTTCGTGGAACGTCGACATGTTCGGCGTGGACATGCGCCGGCCGGGTGCACAGGCCTATTATGACGGGGTGTTCGCCGAATATGCGCGCTGGGGCGTCGATTTCGTCAAGGTCGACGATCTCAGCCGGCCCTATGACTCGCATGCGGCGGAGATCGAGGCGATCGCGCTGGCGATCCGGCGATCGGGCCGGCCGATGCTGCTCAGCATGTCGCCGGGCGAGACGCCGGTCGATCGCGCCGTCCACGCACGCGCCCATGCGCAGATGTGGCGTATTTCCGACGATTTCTGGGATGATTGGGCGTTGCTGGAGGCGCAGTTCACCCGGCTGGAAAACTGGAACCCCTATATGGGCGATGGCGGCTGGCCGGATGCGGACATGCTGCCGCTCGGAAGGCTGGCGCTGGGCGAGCGCGACACGCGCTTCACGCCGGACGAGCAGCGCACCGTGATGACGCTGTGGTCGATCGCGCGGTCGCCGCTCATCATGGGCGGCGATCTGCGGCGGCTGGATGCGTCGACCAAGGCGCTCCTGACCAACCCGGAGGTGATCGCGGTCAACCAGGCGTCCGCTGCCAACCGCCCGCTTTTCATCGAAGACGGCACGCGGATCTGGTCGGCGCGCGCGCCGGGCGGTGACACGTATCTGGCTTTGTTCAACACTGGCAAGGCGGCGCGCACGGTCGGGATCGAGCTCGCGATGCTCGGGATCGATCGGCCGGTGGCGGTGCGCGATCTGTGGCAGCGTCGGCCGGACGGCGGCGCGACCCGCCGCATCGAGCGGCGCATCGAACCGCACGGTGCCGGGCTCTTCCGGCTGAAGGCGGCCTGATGCGGATCGCGGTGGCCGCAATCGCGCTGATCGCCATGCCGGCCATGCCGGCCATGCCGGCCATGCCGGCCATGTCCGCGATAGCCGCGCCCGCGGTGGCGCAGGCGCCGGCGACGGAGGTGACGCTTCGTCCCGCGATAGACCGGCCGTCCACGACGTTCGAAGGCTGGGGCACCGCGCTCGCCTGGTTCGCGAACGTCACTGGCGGATGGCCCGATGCCGATCGCGAGCGGCTGGCCGACCGGCTCTACGGGCGGGACGGACTCGGCTGGACGATCGCGCGCTACAATATCGGCGGCGGCAATGCCGAGGGGACCCCGCCTTATCTGCGCCCCGGCGCTGCGGTCGCCGGTTTCTGGCGCCAGCCCGTCGGCATCACGGGCCGCGATTGGTGGCGTGCCGATGACGAACGCCTGTGGGACTGGTCGCGCGATGCCGGCCAGCGTTGGTGGCTGGACGCGATCAAGGCCCGCGTCGATCACCCGATTTTCGAGGCATTCTCGAATTCGCCGCCCTGGTTCATGACGGTGTCGGGCCGCGTCTCGGGCGCGACCAAGGCTACGGACGAGAATCTGCGCGCCGGGTTCGAACGCCCGTTCGCCGCCTATCTGGCGCGCGTGGTGGAAGAATTGCAGCGGCGCCATGGCATCGTGTTCCGGACGCTGTCGCCCGTCAACGAGCCCGACACCGATTATTGGTACGCCGCGAACCGGCAGGAGGGCGCGCATTGGGGGCCGGCCCGCCAGGCCGCGATGATCGATGCCGCCGACGCCGCGCTGCGGGCCCGCAAACTGGCGACCGTGGTGGCAGCGCCGGACGAGACCAGCTCGAGCCGGTTCCTCACCGATTGGGCGGCCTATTCTCCCGCCATACGGGCGCGGATCGGCCAGCTCAACGTGCACAGCTATGGCACGGTGAACCAGACGGGCGTGCGCGATGCGGCGCGGGCGGCGGGCATCCGGCTGTGGATGAGCGAGAACGACACGCCGCTCGGCAACGATCCGGAGGATTTCGCCGGCATGGCATCGGCGCTGGCCTTTGCCGAGCATGTCGTGCTCGATCTCAAGCGGCTGGAGCCGGCGGCCTGGGTGTTCTGGCAAGCGGTGGAGGATCTCAGCGCGCGGGGTGGCAGCGCGGGATCGAACTGGGGGCTCATCAAGGCGGATCTGCGCGCCGATGCCGGCGCAGCCCACCCCTTCCATCTCACGCGCAAATATTGGGCGATGGCGCAGTTCAGCCGCTATATCCGCCCTGGCTATCGCCTGATCGCGGTGGACGATCTCGATACGGCCGGGGCGCTGTCGCCTGATGGCCGGACGCTTGCGCTGGTCCATGTGAACGGCGGCGATCGCCCGCGGCGCCTGAGCGTGCCGGCGGGCTGGCGCAGCCGGATGATCGTCACCGACGCGCACCGCACGGCGGCCTGCACCGCCGGCACGATCGCACCGGCACGATCGATCGTGACGCTGCTGCTGACGCGCGACGGGGCGGGGGATGGCGCATGCACCGCCTCCTGATCGCGCTCGCGCTGATGGCGGGCGCGCGTGATCCGGCGCTGGCCGAGACGCGCCCAGCGCCGCCGGTCGCGCCGATATTGCGCTGGCCCGATATGCCGCTGCACGATCCCTGGATCGTCGCCGATCGAGCGGGGCGAACCTATCATCTCTTCACCCGGAACGAACCGGCGATGACGGGCGACGCCCGGCTGGGGATCATGGCCTATACCAGCCGCGATCTGAAGCGCTGGACGCGGCCGCGCGTCGTGTTCGCGCTGCCGCCGGGCACCTGGGCGAACGACGGAGCCTGGGCGCCGGAGGTCCATCGCTGGCGGGGGCGCTGGTATCTGTTCGCGACCTTCCACAACGACGCGGCGCCGCTTCCCGCCACCGGCACGCGGCATCCCGTTCGGCGCAGCACGATCCTGGCAGTCGCCGATACGCTGGACGGCCCGTTTCGGCTCGCTCATGGCGGCGAACCGATCGTTTCGGCGGCACGGATGACGCTCGACGGCACGCTCTATGTCGATCCCGTGGGCAAGCCGTGGCTCGTCTATGCGCATGAATGGGTGCAGACGGGCGATGGCGCGATCGAGGCGATGCCGCTGACCGATGCGCTGACCGCGGCCGGCACGCCGCACACGCTGTTCCACGCCTCCGATGCGCCTTGGGCCGATGGCAAGCCGCAGCCCGAAGGCGACACGATCTACGTCACCGACGGGCCGGAACTCTATCGCACGCGCACCGGCACGTTGCTGATGCTGTGGTCGAGCTACGACAAGACCGGCTATGTTCAGGGGCTCGCGCGGTCGCGGAGCGGGACGATCGACGGACCCTGGGAGCAACTGCCCCCGCTGGTGCGCGCCGATAGCGGGCATGGCATGCTGTTCCGCCGCTTCGACGGTCGCCTGATGATGGTGCTGCACCGCCCGTTTCGCAACGCGCGCGGCCGGATCTATGCGATGCGCGACCTGGGAGATCGGATCGCGATCGTGCGCGACCTGACCGGCTCCCCACCCGCACCGGCGGCGCGCTGATCGCGTTAGCCTCCGTCGCTATGGATTTCGACATTCTCTCGCCGCGACGCGTGCGGGTTTGTCGCGTTCGCAACGTCTTTCATCAGGAGCCTGCGGCGATGGGCCCGAGGGAGGGGCATGCAATGGTGGAATTCTATGCATCGGCGATGATGGTGGGCGGCACCGTGGGAACTGGGTTGCTGGCGGGTTGGGTATGCCGGCCGATCCGGCGCGGTGCCGAGGCGCGGTTGACGGCCGCCGCGCTCGAATAACGGCCGGCGGAGGACATCGCGGTGCGGGTTTGCCGCATCGGCGACGTCCTATCCACGAGACTTGCAAGGATGGCTGGGGAACCATGATGAACGCGCTATATCCGCTGAGCGTGTTGGGCTGGGCTTTCGAAGGCGCGATGTTGCTTGCGCTCGCGGCCTCGCGCATCGCGCCGCGGGGGCGGGCATGAAGTATCTGGTCAGCGCGGCGGCTTCGATGCTGTTGACCACCGTGGCGCTCAGCTCGGCGCACGGGCGCCACCGGCCCCCCTTCGATGCCGCGCATCATGGCCACCCCATGGGCACATGGCGCGGCCATCACCACGCGCGGTAACGCGCCGCTTTCCATCCCGAACGGGTTCGAACGTCAGGTAAGCGAGGATTTTTTTCGCTCCGGTCCTTCGTCGCTACGGTCGGGCTGACCCTTGTCGAGCGTGTCGCTCGGCCGGCGTGCGTCGCCCTCGTTCTGATGCTCGGTCGAAAGATTGGGCTGCTTCGTCTCGGTCGTGGGTTTGATGGGGTCGCTCATCATCGGCTCCTCGTGGACATTTCAACCTTGCGCGGAAAGCGGTGGCGGTGAGGGCCGCTGCCCGGCCGCGGGCTTGGCCACCTTGCCGGTGAACAGCACGACGAGCGCGATCGCGAGCATGACCCCGATCGCCATCGCGATCAGCAGATTGCGTCGGGCGGTGGCTCCGGGTTCGTCCTTCATCGGCATCGCGCTCCTTCCGGATCATAACTCGCGACCGCACGGAACGGCTCATGCGGCCGATGCTCGCCGGTCGATTGCAGCCCTAGCGTGTCGGAGAAGTCCGAGCGCGGCTGATTCGAAGCCCGATAAAGAGGATAGTCGGCCAGAACATCGTGTTGGCGACATCGCCCAGCGTGTCCGCCCAGCGCCAGGATCCGTAATGCAGCCGGTCCATGATCTCGTTGGCGGCTTCGAACGCCGCCACGACGGCGAGCGGCAACGGCGTGGCCAGCGAGCGGCGGGTGACCACGCGCGTGACGATCAGAATGGCCATGCCGGCATGCACATGGAGCAGCGAATCCGCCATTCCCGTGCCGTCACCGATGGCGACAATCAGGCGGGCATAGAAGCTGGGCAGATCCATGCGCGGCTAGTCGCGCGTGTCGGCCCGGTCTGCAACCCCAAGGCAAGGCGAGACGCCGTCATTCCTCCGCGGGCGCGACCGGGGGATGCAGGCGGAGCCGGTTTACGCGGCGTTCGTCGGCATCGGTCACCTCGAGCTTCCAGCCGCTGGGATGATCGATGCAGTCGCCCACCGCGGGCACGCGGCCGGCGAGGATCGCGGCCATCCCGCCCAGCGTGTCGATGTCGCCATCCGCCTCGCCCAGCCGCGCGTCGATCGTGTCGGCCACATCCTCCAGCTCGGCGCGGGCATCGGCATCCCAGGCGCCGCCGTCGATCGGCACGAGCAGCGCCTCGGGCGCATCGTCATGCTCGTCCTCGATATCGCCGACGATCTCCTCGATCAGATCCTCAATCGTCACGAGCCCTTCGGTGCCGAAATATTCGTCGAGCACGATGGCCAGATGGACACGCTTTTGGCGCATATCCGCCAGCAGATCGAGCGCGCCGCGGCTCATCGGCACATAGAGCGGCTCGCGGATCAAATCGGCGATCCGCGCCGGGTGTTCGGCGCCGGTCGCCAGGATCGCGAACACGTCCTTGATATGGACCATGCCGACGATCGTATCGAGCTTCTCGCGATAGACCGGCAGGCGGCTGTGGCCGGCCTCGGCGAACACCGACACCAGATCGGAAAACGCGATGCCTTCCTCGACCGCCACGATATCGGCGCGCGGCACGCCCACGTCTCCCGCGTCGCGCTCGCCGAAATGGAGCAGGTTGCGCACCATCTGGCGCTCGAGCGGGGTGAGGTCGCCCTTCGCGTCGGGCGCCGGATCGTCCTCGTGGCGGTCGATCGCTTCCTCGAGCTGGTCGCGCAGCGTCTCGTCGTCGCCGCCGCCGAAGATCAACGTCTTCAGCCCGCGCCAGATGCCTTCGCCGCTACTGTCGCCGTTCCCGGCTTGGGGGCCATCGGCCATGTCGCTTCGTCAATCCTCGCGCACCAGATAGGGATCGGCGATGCCGAGCGATGCGAGCGCGTCCCGTTCGATCGCCTCCATCGCGTCCGCCTCGTCGTCCGCCAGATGGTCATAGCCTAGCAGATGGAGGACGCCGTGCACCACCAAATGCGTGGCATGCGTCTCGACCGACACGCCCTTGTCCGCCGCTTCGGCCGTGCAGACGCCGTGCGCCAGGACGATGTCGCCCAGCAGCACCTCGCCGTCGTCCGACCCTTGCGTGACAGTCTCGAGCAGATCGGACTGCACCATCGGAAAGGACAGGACGTTGGTCGGCTTGTCCTTGTGGCGATAGCGGGCGTTCAGCGTGCGCACTTCGTCGTCGGACGTCAGCCGGATCGAGATCTCGATCGTCGCGGGATCGGTGAGCAGGCCGCCATGCGGCGTCCGTTCGATCGCGGCCCGCGCGGCGCGGGTGGCGAGCGCCTCCCATTCCCCCTCGGGCCAGGGTTCGTCGGCGCTGAGTTCGATCTGGATCACGCTGGCCCGTCCGTTCCCTCATAGGCCTCGACCACGCGGCCCACGATCGGGTGGCGCACCACGTCCTGCGTGCCGAAGCGGCAGATCGAGATGCTCTCGATCCCTTCCAATCGCCGCACCGCGTCGCCCAGCCCTGATGCGCCGACGCCGCCGGGGATGTCGACCTGCTTGGGATCGCCGCAGATCACCATCCGGCTGTTCTGGCCGAAGCGCGTCAGGAACATCTTCATTTGCGCCTGCGTGGTGTTCTGCGCCTCGTCGAGGATCACGAACGCATCCGCGAGCGTCCGCCCGCGCATGAAGGCGATCGGCGCCACCTCGATCTCGCCGCTGGCGATCCGCCGCTCCACCTGTTCGGCGGGCAGGCAGTCGTAGAGCGCGTCGTAGAGCGGGCGGAGATAGGGATCGACCTTCTCCTTCATGTCGCCCGGCAGGAAGCCCAGCCGCTCGCCGGCCTCGACGGCGGGGCGCGACAGGATCAGCCGCTGGACGCTGCCGTTGATGAGCTGCGCCACCGCCTGCGCCACCGCGACATAGGTCTTGCCCGTGCCCGCCGGCCCGAGCGCGAAGATCATGTCGTTGGTGGTCAACTCGCGCATGTAATGCGCCTGTGCCGGCGTGCGGGGGACGATCGTCTTCTTGCGCGTCCGGATCATGATCGGTGGCGCGCCGGCGCCGCCCGGATCGGCCTTGATGATGCCCGCCAGCGTCGGCTCGGCGGCCATCGCGATCGCGGCGTCGACCAGGCCGGTATCCACCTCCTCGCCGCGGGTGATGCGGTTGTAGAGATCCTGCAGCACCGCGCGCGCGGTGGCGACGTGATCGGCCGATCCTTCCAGCCCCACCCGGTTGCCGCGGGCGGTGATGTACACCCCCAGGCGATTTTCCAGCGCCACCAGATTCTGGTCATATTGCCCGAAGAGGCGCGGCAGGAGCTGGGGCTTGTCGAACAGGATTTCCACGCGGCTGCGATCGCCGGACTGGGCGGGGACAGGCTTGCGGCTCATGCAGATCCTTGAGGCAGGAGGGCGAAGTGGAGGAAGTGGAGGCGTGAAACGACAAGATGAGCCGCCGCACGACGGGGTTCAAGGGCAGCGGGCGGGCCGGGCGAGTCGGATGGCATCGCCCGTGAGTGTGGCAGGTGGACCGCCTGTAGGACAGTGCGATTTCTCAGGCGGCGACCGCGATGTTCGCGGCGCCGGTGAGCGAATTGGGCCCGGCGGCGGCGAGCGTCACCGAAACCAGATCGCCGATCGCATGATCGCCGATCAGATGCACCGATTGCAGCCA
This sequence comes from Sphingomonas sp. GC_Shp_6, assembly GCF_026540835.1. Taxonomy (NCBI): domain Bacteria; kingdom Pseudomonadati; phylum Pseudomonadota; class Alphaproteobacteria; order Sphingomonadales; family Sphingomonadaceae; genus Sphingomonas; species Sphingomonas sp. GC_Shp_6. Next base: position 366,640 of record NZ_JALNUO010000001.1, read on the forward strand.
GGGCGATTTGCCGAGCATCTGCCCGGGCAGCTTGCCGCGGCGTTCGATCAGCAATGGGCAGGTGCGGCCGACGCTGGCCAGGTTGAACGCGTGCTGGTCGCGGTTGAGCGCCGCCTGGAGGCGCTGGAGCCGGACGTCCATCACCTCGGGCGGCACCGCGCCGGCCATCGCGGCGGCGGGCGTGCCGGGCCGCGCGCTATATTTGAAGCTGAACGCCTGCGCGTAACCCACCGCATCCACCAGGCCGAGCGTCTCGGCGAAATCCGCCTCGGTCTCGCCCGGAAAGCCGACGATGAAATCGCCCGACAGCGCGATGTCGGGGCGGACCGCGCGGACCCGGTCGAGCAGGCGCAGATAATCGTCGCGGCCATGGCTGCGGTTCATCGCCTTCAGAACCCGCGTGCTGCCCGACTGCACGGGAAGGTGGAGGAACGGCATCAGCGATTCCACGTCGCCATGCGCGTCGATCAGCCCTTGTGCCATGTCGTTGGGGTGGCTGGTCGTATAGCGGATCCGCGCCAGGCCGGGGATGCGGTCGAGCGCGCGGATCAGGTCGTGCAGGCCGCGGCTCCCGGCCGGGCCGCCGTCGTCGCTCCAGGCGTTGACGTTCTGCCCCAGCAGCGTGATCTCGCGCGCGCCGGCATCCACCAGCGCCTTCGCCTCGTCGACGATCGCGGCGAACGGCCGGCTGATCTCGGCGCCGCGCGTATAGGGCACCACGCAATAGGTGCAGAATTTGTCGCAGCCTTCCTGCACCGTCAGGAACGCCGACGGCCCCACCCGCCGCCGCGCCGGCAGCGCGCCGAATTTGGACAGCAGCGGCATCTCGGTATCGAGCGCCGCCTTGCCCGCCGCGGCATCGGCCACCAGCGCCGGCAGGTTGTGATAGGATTGCGGCCCCACGACCACGTCCACCTTGGCGCGGCGGACGATCTCCTCGCCCTCGGCCTGCGCGACGCAGCCGGCCACCGCGATCATCGGCGCGCGGCCCGCCTTGCCCGCATCCTTGCGGATCCGGCCGATGTCCGAATAGACCTTCTCGGTCGCGCGCTCGCGGATGTGGCAGGTGTTGAGCACGACGAGATCGGCCGACGCCGCGTCATCGGTCGCGCTGAGGCCCTGCGCCGCCATCAGCTCGGCCATGCGCTCGCCGTCATAGACGTTCATCTGGCAGCCGAACGACTTGACGTGGAAGGTCTGGGGGGCGGGTTTCATCGCGCGCGCCTTAGCAACATCGGGCGCGCGAGGGGAGGGGCCTCAATCCGCGATCGCCGCGCGCTGCCGATCCGCCCAGGCCTCGCCCTCGTCCCCGCCCCAGAGCAGCCAGGCGATGTAGCCGGCGGACGGATCCTCGTCATTGCCCCATTGATGCGCGTGCGTGTCCTTGTCGACCGCGTGGCGCGCGAAATAGGCGTGCATCGACTTCACGTCCGCGTCGGACATCGCATGCCCGTCGACGATCTGCTGCGCGCGCTTCACGCCCACATCGGTGCCGCCGCGGTGGAACCGTTCGCGCAGGGCGAGGCCCTTCTCGGCGTTGGCGGCCATTGTCTGGGTGGGCTTGTGTTCGCTGGCCATGCGGTCGCTCCTGTCCGTTCGGGGGTACGAACCGGCGGGTGGCGGGGGCGTTCCGGGGCGGGGGGGGGAATGGTGGTGGAGGGCCGATGAGCGGCTTTTGGGAAGGCATCGGACCGACTGGGCTTTCCATACAAGATCGTGCCCCGAGAATGGCTCTACGTTCTCGGAATTCGTCGATGATGGTGTTGAGGAAAAAGGATTTCCTATAAAAGTCGAGGCGCTCACTTGCGGACAAGGTGTGAGAAAGGGCATCATGCCAGTCGGGTAGGGTTATAACAAAGGCCTGATGATGCAAGTTGGTGAAATTGCTTGGATATGCGAGCGAACAATACGTCCGGCTTGCACGTTGTTAGCCGCCTGTGCAACAATATTAGGCACTGTGCTGTTGGCCGAAGTCCAGGAAGTGACGTCCCCTTTGCCCGATACATTTACCAACCCACCGACGTTCTGGATGCCAGATACCGGATCGGTTTGGATAGGTTTCGATCCCCATGACGATCATGTCGTTATACCGATCGTGTTGAACGGGAGGCCCTCTAAGGCACTGGTTGATACAGGAATTGACCAGCTGATCGTTAGCAAATCCTACGCGGACGCCCATCACCTCCCTTTAACGTCATGGAGCAAAGTGGTTGGCTTCGGTGGAGCCGCCCAATACTATACCACGCCGTCTGTCGCGCTGGACATCGGCGCCTTTCGCACGGCAAGACCCGGCGCAGTCACCGTCGTCGATCTCAGCCAGCTTACCGTCTCGAGTTTGGAGGGTGTCGATGTCGTGATTGGCCTACCCTTGCTCGGTCCGTTCGAATGGCAGGTCGATCAAGATCATCATCGCTTCCGTTTGATGAAGTCCGGTTCAGTTCCTGTGGTCGATGGTGTTCCGATCAAGGTCGGACCGGGGAATTCGCGAATGGTCACCAACGGATCGGTCAACGGCAGATCCGTATCCTTGACCATGATCGACACCGGCAGCGATGGCGACGTCTCCCTATCGTCCCGCGCGGTCGAATTGACGGGATTCGCGCCACAGACAGACTTTGCGTCGATCGGCGTAGGCGGCACCGTGGTCCAGCCGCTCGGTCGATTGAAGGACTTCATGATCGGCACGCATAAGGTGACCGGTGCTTATGCTACCGTTGAGGATGGCAGTTGGTGGGGTGCAAAGGAGATTCAGACATCGATCGGTATGGGCGTTCTACGTGCCTATAACATGACGGTCGATCTCACGGCGGGACAGATGAAATTGGAACCCCGAGTGCCGCCCGCCCCTCCGATTTATAGAAGCCTTTCCGGCATTCAGGGGTCCGTTATGAATGGTCGATGGAATATCGCTCATGTCATGCGAGGCTCCCCAGCGATGACAGCAGGACTCAAGCCCAAGATGGCGATATGCGCCATCGACGACAAGCCGGTGTCCGAGGACTTGGTCAGCGGCTATTGGCATCGGGCGGCACCCAAAACGCGCCATTCCTTGAAGCTATGTGATGGTAGTTCGCGGATAATTACGCTTCGTTCGTTCTATTGACACCAGCGCAATAAACGGCGAACCGGTAATGTCGCCTTGGGTTAATGGATGGCTTTACGCCCGTGTTCTTCGCACTCTCGCAAACCAATGTCTGGTGAGAAACGGGTTCATGCGGTCTTCGGCGGTCGCAATCGAAGGCCGAATTCTCAAAATCCGTTGTCGATTGCCCTTCGTCGCAACAGTGCTCTTGCAAATGGAGCTACAGGAAAGGTCTGCCCCGAGCCAACGATTGCCGTGGTCGCAAGGGCGAATCACTTCCACGTCCGGCCAGCCGTCACCCCTCACCCAGCCACCGCCTCGATCCGCGCCCGCGCTTCCGCCGCCACCGCCTTGCGGCCGCCTTCGGGCACGAAGGGCTCCGCGAACGTCAGCGTCGCGGTGAAGCGGTCCGGGCGGCGCAGGACGCGCAGCGCGTGGGCCAGGCCGGGTTCGTCGCCCACCCAGGCCAGGCCGCGCGTGGCGTCGCCGTAATCGATGCGGAGGGGCTGGACGCGCACCCCCGGCGGCGGCGGGTCGACCACGCCGAGCAGCGCCGCCTTGAACGGCAGCAGCGTGACGCCGTCGCCGGTGGTGCCCTCGGGAAAGATCGTGACCGGGCGACCCCGCGCGATCGCCGTGCGCAGCCGCGCGATCTGCGCCGCCACGCCCAGCCGGTCGCCGCGTTCGACGAACAGCGTGGCGTTCAGGCGGCACAACCAGCCGATCAAGGGTACGCGCGCCAGCTCGGCCTTGGCGACGAAGGCGCTGCCCGTCGCGCCCGCCACGAGCAGGATGTCGATCCAGCTCAGATGGTTGGCGAGGAACAGCACGTCGCGGCGCAGCGGCGTGCCGACGATTCGGCTGCGGGCACCGACGATCCGGCCGACGGTTCCGAGAAAGCGCCGCGGCCAGGGCGAGGGCCGACCGAACAGCCGCCACGCGCCGTGGAGCGCGAGTCCCGCCAACAGGGCGAGCAGCAGCGCCGCGATCCGCAGGCCGAGCCGGGCGTTGGCGCGCACCTCAATCCTTGCGGGCGAGACTCACGCCGTAGAGCTCCATCCGGTGATCGACGAGGCGGAAGCCCAGCTTTTCGGCGATCGCCTTTTGCAATTGTTCGAGTTCGGGATCGACGAACTCGATCACCTTGCCCGATTCCACGTCGATCAGATGATCGTGATGCGCCTCGGGCGCGGGTTCGTAGCGGGCGCGGCCGTCGCCGAAATCATGGCGGTCGAGGATGCCCGCCTCCTCGAACAGGCGGACGGTGCGATAGACCGTCGCGATCGAGATGCCGGGATCGATCGCCGAGGCGCGCTCATACACCTTTTCCACGTCGGGATGGTCCTCGGCCTCCGACAGCACGCGCGCGATCACGCGGCGCTGCTCGGTGATGCGCAGCCCCTTCGCGTTGCAAAGGGCTTCGAGGTCGATCTTGCGCGCCATGTCCGTTCCCGCTGTTGTACCCCCCATGTAGCGACGCCACGCTGTTGCGAAAAGGGCGACCGACTCGCAATAACGATAGTGGGCGGCGCCCGGTGGTATCAGGGCAGCGCGCGGCGATAGGTGTGCGCGTCATAGGCCTTGCCCTCGGGCCCGCGATAATAGGCGCGGCGCTCGCCCACCTTGACGAAGCCGTGCGCGAGATAGAGCTTCAGCGCGTCGTTGCCCGCGCGAACCTCGAGGTGGAGGTCGGTCACGCCGGTCGCCGCGCAATCCGCTTCGATCGCGCGCAGGAGCGCGGTGGCGATGCCGCGGCGGCGCTGCGCGGGATCGACCGCGATCAGCAGCAGCTCGGCCTCGTCCAGCACGCCGCGGACCATCGCGAAGCCCGCGGGCACGTCGTCCACCAGCGCGATGGTCAGGCGGATGCCGGGCAGCGCCAGCACGCCCAACGCCTGGCCGCGCGTCCACGCCTCACCGAAGCGCGGGTCGAACGCCGCCTTCATCAGCGCGTCGACCATGGCGATATCGCGCGCGTCGCCGCCGCGAAGCTGGATCGTGCGCGTCGCCATCAGCGCGGCGGCTGAGGCTTCGCGTCGGGCGCGCGGCCATAGACCGGGCGCGGGGGCAGGGCGGCAAAGGCGGGGGGCAGATACACCGCATCGCCCGCATCGGGCAGCGCGTCGGTGCCGGCGAAGCGCGGGTCGATCGCGGCGAGCCGGTGCACCCCGCTGCCGATCGCGGGCAGGCCGCCGAGCGCGCGGAGCGCCGCTTCGGGGCGGAGCGACACCGCCGGGGCAAGGGCTTCCAACGGGGCGGAAAAACGCTGCATGAAGACCTCACCATGGCCGCCCTCGATCACGACCGCAAGCGGCTCGGGCTCGCGCGCCTGCGCGCCCGCCGCGATCAGCGCGAGCGACGAGAAGCCGTGCACCGTCGATCCCCAGCCGAGCGCCAGCCCGCGGGCGGCGGCGATGCCGACGCGGATGCCGGTGAAGCTGCCGGGTCCGCAATCGACCAGGATGCGCGGCGCCCGCCCGCCGTCCGGCAGCGCGGCGATCATCGGCACCAGCCGCTCCGCATGGCCGCGGCCCACCGCATCATGATCGCGCGCCACCACGCGGCCGTCCGCGATCAGCGCGACCGAACAGGCCGCGGTCGCGGTCTCGATGACGAGGGTGAGCACCGGCCGCGCGTCAGGCGATGCGATTGAACTTTTCGAACGCCGGTCGCGGCGAGCGCGCATGGACGGTCGCGGGATCGCCATGGCCGAGCGTCATGATGAAGTTGGTCTTCACGGCCGGCATGTCGTGGAAGAACGCCGCGTCGACCTTGCCCGCATCGAAGCCCGACATCGGCCCGGTGCCCAGACCCAGCGCGCGCGCCGCCATGATGAGATAGGCGCCCTGCAGCGTGCTGTTGCGAAACGCCGATACCGCGCGCAGCTCGGCATTGCCGTCGAACCAGGCCTTGGCATCCACATGCGGAAACAGTTCGGGCAGATGCTCGTGAAAGTCGTTGTCCATGCCCACGATCACGGTGACGGGCGCGGCGCGGACCTTGTCGGGGTTGGTGCCGGTGCAGCATTCGGCGAGCTTGGCCTTCGCCGCTTCGCTGGTGCACCAGACGAGCCGGGCGGGCAGCTGGTTGGCCGAAGTCGGCCCCATCTTCATCAGATCCCAGATCGCATGGAGATCGCTCTCCGCCACGGGCTCGTCGGTATAGCCGTTGAAGCTGCGGCCTTCGCGGAACAGCGCATCGAGCGCTTCGTCGGCGATCTTCGGCATCAGACGGCTCGCACTTCGGTGACTTCGGGGACGTAGTAGCGGAGCAGTTGCTCGATGCCGTTCTTCAGCGTCGCGCTCGACGACGGGCAGCCGGCGCAGGCGCCCTGAAGCTGGAGGAACACCTTGCCCTTGTCGAAGCCGCGATAGACGATGTCGCCGCCGTCGTTCGCGACCGCAGGGCGTACGCGCGTCTCGATCAGGTCGCGGATCTGGCCGATGATGTCGGCGTCCGCGGGATCGTCGGTGGCGATCATGGCGTCGTCCGACGGCACCGCGAACCCCGCCTTGGCGGGCTTGAAGAGCGGCATCGCGGCCGAGAAATGATCGAGCAGCAGCCCGAGCACGTCGGGTTTCAGGCTGCTCCACGCCACGCCCGGCGCCGCGGTGACCGAGACGAAGTCGCGGCCGAAGAACACCCCGGTCACATCGCCCAGACCGAAGATCGCCTCGGCGAGCGGGCTCGCCTCCGCCTCTTCGGGGTCGGCGAAGTCGCGCGTGCCGGCTTCCATGACGGTGCGTCCCGGCAGGAACTTCAGCGTCGCCGGGTTCGGGGTGGTTTCGGTCTCGATCAGCATGAGAGGCATGTGGCGCGTGGGGGGCGTGGGCGCAAGCCATTCCCCTCCTGCCTGTGTGGAGGGGGCGGGGAGGGCTGCCAGGGATTTACCGCGCCGCGGCAGAGCCGCGCCGTCAGCCGATGCCCTCGGCATCGCTGGCCGGGCTCGGCGATTTTTACGCGATTAGCTTTCGCTGATCGCGCACGCCGAGCTCAGACATCGAGCTGCTTCACTGCGGCGTTCCAATGGTCGATATTGTCGCGCGCTTCCTGCACGAAGGCGGAGCGCTTGACGAAACCCATGAAGAAATCCGCGAACCACTTGCCGGGCTGGCGCAAGGGGCGTTCGAACTGGATCAGCAGCACGACGCGGGTGTTCTGCGTGTCGTTCCACACCTCGTGCTGGTAGGTATCGTCGAACACCAGCGTCTCGCCTTCCGCCCAGCGCACGATCCGGTCGTGCACGCGCATCCGCACGTCGCCGTCGCGCGGCACGATCAGGCCGAGATGGCAGGTGATGAGCCCCTTGGTGACGCCGCGATGTTCGGGAATGTGCGTGCCGGGCGCCAGGATCGAGAAGAACGCGCTGTTGAGGCCGGGGATGCGCTCGACCACGTCGCGCGTCTGCGGGCAACGCGCCAGGTTTTCGGGAATCGGATAGCCATAGCCCCACAGGAAGAACGAACGCCACTTGTTCACCTCGGCGATCGAGCGATGATCGGGCGAGATCGTGGCGAGGCTGGGGGCGGCATCACCGCGCAGCGCGACCGCGACCGCCTCGTCGCGGATCGCCTGCCAGTTGTCGCGCAGGATCGCGGTCCAGGCGAAATCGCGCACGTCGAGCACGGGATCGTTGGGAACGAGGCTGGACGAGGCGATCAGCCGGTCGAAGATGCCGCGCAGATGCTTGCCGAACCGGATGATGAGCGGGCGGCCGCGTTCGGCCTCCATCGCGGCGCCCGGCGCGGGCGCGCCCGAGATGACGTTGAGATCGGGCACGCGGGGCCCGCGCGATGCGGTTGCGGCCTCGGCCTCCGCATTGTCGTTGCCCGGATTCCGCCACATTGCGGGGTTCGTCTTGGTTTCGGCCTGCACCGTCATCTCCGTGCCATCTCGGCGGTCCATCGCGCGCCATCACATCGCGGATGCAACATCCGGGCACGCCTGTCGTGACCGGTATGTCGCTGCGCCTAATTGGAATGTGGGTCCAAATCATGGCCGATCCAGCCCCGATGATGGCAGGATGCGCGCGCTGGCGCCGCGGGCGGCGGGGGGCTAGATAGCGCGGATGGCGTACCCCTTGCGCGCGTTTCGCGTCCCCGTCTTCGTCGGCCTCGCAATCGGCCTGGCGATTCCCGTCCTCGGTGCTCCCGCCCCGGATACGGGTGCGTCACCCGCGTTCCAGACGCCGGTCGACCCGAATGCGCCCACGCTGCCGTCGCTTTCCGGCGTCGACACCACCGCCTGGCTGTACAAGGGCAGCGACATCACGCCCGATCCGGCGTGGAAATTCGCCACGCTCGCCAACGGCCTGCACGTCGCGGCGCGGCGCAACGCGGTGCCGCCGGGCCAGGTGTCGATCCGGGTGCGGATCGATGCCGGATCGCTAATGGAGACGGATGCGGAGCGCGGGTTCGCCCATTTCATCGAGCATCTGTCGTTCCGCGGATCGCGCTATGTCCCCGATGGCGAGGCCAAGCGCGTGTGGCAGCGGTTCGGCGCCACCTTCGGCTCCGATTCGAACGCGCAGACCACGCCCACCCAGACGACTTACAAGCTCGACCTGCCCTCGGCGACGCCCGCTGCGGTGGACGAGAGCCTGAAGATCCTGTCGGGGATGATGGCCGATCCGACGATCACCGATACCACGCTCAACGCCGAACGGCCCGTCGTGCTGGCCGAACAGCGCGAGCAGCCGGGGCCGCAGGTGCGCTTCGGCGAGGCGGTGCAGCGGGTGTTCTACGCGGGCCAGCCGCTCGCCGATCGCTCGCCGATCGGCCATGTGAAGACGCTGGAGGCGGCCACCGGCGCCACCGTCAAGGCGTTCCACGATCGCTGGTATCGGCCGACGCGCGCCACCGTGATCGTGTCGGGCGACATCGATCCCGCGGCGGTTGCGGCGCTGGTCGTCAAGAATTTCTCCGGCTGGCAGGGTGTGGGCCCGGCCCCCGCCGATCCCGATTTCGGCAAGCCCGATCCGACGAAGCCGACGACCGGCGCGATCGCGGAGGCCGGCCTGCCGCCCGTCGTCGCGATGGCAGTGGTGCGGCCATGGCATTTCAACGCGGACACCGTGATCTTCAACCAGAAGCGGCTGGTGGATACGCTCGCCGCGCGGCTCATCAGCCGCCGGCTGGAGCAGCGCGCGCGCACCGGCGGCAGCTTCCTCCAGGCGGGCGTCTCGATCGACGACGTTTCGCGTTCGGCCAACGTCACCTCGGTCAGCATCGTGCCCGTCGGCAATGATTGGGAACAGGCGCTGAAAGCGGTTCGCGGCGTGATCGCCGATGCCGAGACGACGCCCGCGACCCCCGCCGAGGTGGAGCGCGAATATGCCGATTTCGACACCATCATGCGCACCGCGGTCGAGACGGCGAAGGTGGAGGCGAGCGCCAAACAGGCCGACGACATGGGCGAGGCGCTCGATATCCGCGAGACGACCACCAGCCCCGAAACCAGCTACGCGATCCTGAAGGATGCGAAGGCGAAGGGGATGTTCACCCCCGCCACCTTGCTCGCCTCGACCAAGGCGATCTTCGCGGGCACCGCGACCCGTGCCGTGGTCAACACGCGCACGCCCGACGCCACCGCGGCGGCCCGGCTCGCCACCGCGCTGAAAGAGGACGTGAAGGCCGCGGTCGTGAAGCGCCGGACGCAGGGCGCGGTCGATTTCTCGATGCTGCCCGCGCTCGGCACCCCGGGAACGGTGGTGTCGCGCGAGCCGCTGGCCGGGCTCGAGATGGAGAAGATCGTCTTCTCGAACGGCGTTCGCATGCTGCTCTCCGCCAATGCGGGCGAGACCGGGCGCGTCTATGTCCGCGTGCGGTTCGGCGGCGGCTATAATGCGCTGCCCGCCGATCGACCGAGCCCGGCCTGGGCGGGCGATCTCGCGCTGGTGCAGGGCGGGATCGGCAAGCTCGACCAGGGCGATCTGGAACAGCTGACGTCGGGACGGCGGATCGGGCTCGATTTCGACGTGAACGACGATGCCTTTTCGCTGAACGCGCTCACCTCGCCCGCCGATCTGGCGGACGAGTTGCGGCTGATGGCGGCCAAGCTCGCGCATCCGGGCTGGGATCCGGCGCCGGTGCAGCGGGCCAAGGCGGTCGCACTGGCGGGCTATGACGGTTACGATTCGTCGCCCGACGGCGTCTTGTCGCGCGATCTCGATCGGCTGCTGCACGACGGCGATCCGCGCTGGGGCGTGCCGCCGCGCGCGCAGATCGCCGCGCTCGATCCGAAGGATTTCCGCAGGCTGTGGGAGCCGTTGCTCGCGACCGGGCCGATCGAGGTGTCGGTGTTCGGCGACGTGAAGGCGGACGATGCGGTGGCGGCGGTGGCCAGGACGTTCGGCGCGCTCAAGCCGCGCGCGGCGAGCACCGCGGTGCCGCCGCCCGTGCGCTTCCCCGCCCACGACATCGCGCCGGTGATACGCACGCATACCGGCGCGGAAAACCAAGCGGTGGCGGTGATCGCCTGGCCGACGGGCGGCGGGATCGACGGCATCAAGGACAGTCGCCGGCTCGACGTGCTGGCGCAGGTGTTCAGCGACCGATTGTTCGAGAAGCTGCGCCAGGCGGATGGCGCGAGCTACAGCCCCAATGTGCAGAGCCAATGGCCGGTGGGGCTGGCGAGCGGTGGCCGGATGATCGCGATCGGCCAGGTGGCGCCCGCCAACGTCGACCTGTTCTTCCGCACCGCGCGCGGCATCGCCGCCGATCTGGCCGCGCACCCGCTCCAGCCCGACGAGCTGAAGCGGATCATGTTGCCGATGAGCCAGTTCCTGCTGCGCGCCTCCACCGGCAACCAGTTCTGGATGCAGCTGATGGCGGGCTCCGCTTATGATCCCCGCCGGATCGACGCGACGCGGTCGCTCGCCAGCGACTTCATCTCGATCACGCCCGCCGAACTGCAGGCGACCGCGGCCAAATATCTGCGGCCCGACAAGGATTGGACGATGGCGGTGGTGCCCAAGGGGAAGTGACGGGGGCCTTCCCCGCTTCGTTCCCCGGCGGAGGCCGGGGAGCGGGAGAGGGATCTACGCCCGATACAACGCGTCCATCCGCTCGCCATAAACCTGCCGCAGCACGTGGCGGCGGATCTTCAGCGAGGGCGTCATCTGTTCGTTCTCGATGGTGAAGGCGCCGTCCGCCAGCACGAAGCGGCGGATGCGTTCGGTGACCGAGAGATCCTTGTTGGTGCGCTCGACCGCGGCGGAGAGCGCGGCGCGATAGTCGCTGTTCTCGCTCAGCCGCGCGAAATCGCACGTATCGCCATTCGCCGCGCACCAGCCTTGCGTCCATTCGGGATCGGGCACGATCAGCGCCACCATATAGGGGCGCCGGTCGCCCGCGATCATCGCCTGCCCGATCTCGGGCTGGAGCGTCAGCATCCCCTCCACCTTCTGCGGCGCGACATTGTCGCCCTTGTCGTTGATGATGAGATCCTTCTTGCGATCGGTGATCGCGATCCGGCCCGCCGCATCGATCTCGCCGATATCGCCGGTGTGGAGCCAGCCGTCCTTCAGCACGCGGGCGGTCGCCGCTTCGTCGCGCCAATAGCCGTGCATGACGAGTTCGCCGCGCACCAGGATCTCGCCGTCTTCGGCGATCCGCACCTCGGTATCGGCAAGCGGCGGCCCGACCGAATCCATCCGGATGCCGGCGCGCGGGCGGTTGCACGAGATGACCGGGCCCGCCTCGGTCTGGCCATAGCCCTGGAGGAAGGTGACGCCGATCGCATGGAAGAACAGCCCGACCTCGGGCGTGAGCGGCGCGCCGCCCGACACCATCGCCTTCATCCGGCCACCGAATTTTTTGGCGATCTTGGGCTTGAACAGCGTGCCGACGATCGCCTGCATCGGCCGATCGACCAGCCGCAGCCGGCCGTCATAGTGCCGGGTGCCGATCGCGATCGCGCGCTCCAGCAGATAGGCGGAGGCGCCGCCCTGTTTGGCGATCGCCTTGGCGATCCGCGTGCGCAGCACCTCGAACAGGCGCGGCACCACGAACATGATGGTCGGCCGAACCTCCTCGATATTGGCGGCCAGCCGGTCGAGGCTTTCGGCGTAATAGATCTGGCCGCCGAGCGAGATCGGCATGTGCTGCCCGCCGGTATGTTCATAGGCGTGCGAGAGGGGGAGGAACGAGAGGAACACCTCCTCGTCGGTCGCGGGAAAATCCTCCGCGATGATCGCCGCGCAGCCCGCCGCATTGTGGAGGATCGCGCCGTGATGCTGCATCACGCCGCGCGGCGCGCCGCCGGTGCCGCTGGTGTAGATGATGCAGGCGGTGTCCTCGCGGGTGAAATCGGCCTCGGCGGCGATCCGAGCGGGATCGGCGGGGTGCGCCGCGATCAGCGCGTGCCAGTCGTGCACGCCGATCCCGGTCTGGCCCAGCCGCATCTCTTCCATCCCGATCACCGCCTGCACGGTGCTCGATCGCAGCACGGCGGGCATTAGCGTGCGCGCGAGCTTCTGCGTCGAGACGATCACCGCGCGGGTGCCCGAATTCTCGATGATGTGCGCGTGGTCGCGTTCGGTGTTGGTGGTGTAGGCGGGCACGGTGATCGCACCCGATGCCATGATCGCCAGATCGGACAGGCACCATTCGGGCCGATTCTCGGCCACCAGCATCACCCGGTCGCCGCGTTCGATCCCGATGGCGCGGAGCGCGGTGGCGAGCGATGCCACCTGCCGTGCGGCCTCGGCCCAGCTCGTCCCGACCCAGGCGCCCTCCCGCTTCACCCAGAGAAACGGCGCGTCGCCCTTCTGGCGCGCCCGGGTGAAGAACATCGTGACGAGATTGGGGAAGCGCTCCATGCGCGTCTCTCCTGCTTTTTTCGTTATGGTTCTACGGCGTCATTCGGCGGGGCGGTTGGTCGGCGCGCCGACCCGGATGATCGGGGCGACGCTGCCGTCCTCGGCCATCGCCACGCCTTCGCTGCGCGGATCGGCGGCACCCACCCAGCGCCCGCCCACCCGCTCGATCGCATTGGCCTTGAGCCCGAGCGGTGCGCTCTGCACGTTTTCGCCCAGTCCGCGCAGCGCGGGCAGCATCGCGTCGAGCTGCGTGCCCTGTTCGGCGACCGCGACCGCGCCAGGTGCATAGAGCAGCCCCAGGCCGATCGCGTCCTGCGCCGACAGATGCCAGTCGAGCACGCCCACCAGCGCCTTGGCCACCTGCGCGATGATCGTGGAGCCACCCGCCGCGCCGATCGCGATCCGCACGCTGCCGTCGGGATTGTAGACGATCGTCGGCGACATCGAGCTGCGCGGCCGCTTGCCGCCCTCCACCCGGTTGGCGACGAGCGCACCGTCCTTTTCGGGAACGATGTCGAAATCGGTGAGCTGGTTGTTGAGGAAATTGCCCGAGACGGTGAGCCCCGATCCGAAATAGCCCTCGATCGTGGTCGTCACCTCGACGACATTGCCCTGCGCGTCGGTGGCGGCGAGATCGCTCGTGCCCGGCACTTCGCTGACGGTCGCCTTGATCCGCGGCGGCGCGCCGGCGGGAACGCCCGCCGAGACGCTGGCCATCGTCGTGTCCGGCGCGATCAGCGCGGAACGCTTCGCCAGATAGCCGGGCGCGATCAGCCCCGCCACGGGCACGCGGACATGATCGGGATCGCCGAGATACAGATCGCGATCGGCATAGGCGAGCCGCTCGGATTCGGCGAACAGATGCCAGGCGACGGGTGAATCCTTGCCGAGCGCGGTCATGTCGAAGCGTTCGAGCTGCTTCAGGATCTGCAGCACCGCGACGCCCCCGGACGAGGGCGGCCCCATCCCGCAGATCCGGTAGGTCCGGTAGGTGCCGCACACCGGTGCGCGCGCCTTGGCGTCGTAGCTGGCCAGATCGCCGGCGGTCATCTTCGACGGATTGCGCGCCGCCCCGTCGACGGTGGCGACGATCGCCTGCGCGGTCGGCCCGACATAGAAGCTGCCGGCGCCGCGCGCGGCGATCTGCGTGAAGAGCGCGGCCTGTTCGGGGTTGCGCACCACCGTCCCGACCGGGAGCGGCCGTCCGTCCGCGCCGAACAGATGCGCGCGCGCCCAGGCATCGACATGGCCGCCGAACCGCGCCAGCCCGTTGTTGAGGCGTGGCGTGACCGCGAAGCCATCGGTGGCGAGCCGGATCGCCGGCGCGAACAGCCGCGCCCAGGGAAGCCTGCCGCCCTGTTCGTGCGCCTTGGCCATCAGCCGCAGGATGCCGGGCACGCCGACGCTGCGCCCGCCCGGCACCGCATCGGCGTGGCTGAGTGGCTGGCCGTCGGGGCCGTAGAACCAGTGCGCGTCCGCCGCCATCGGCGCGGCCTCGCGGCCGTCGATCGTGGTGGTGCGGCCGTGCGCCTGCGCCACCCAGAAGCCGCCGCCGCCGATCCCCGAATTCTGCGGCTCGACGACGTTCAGCGCGAGCATCGCCGCGATCGCCGCATCGGTGGCGCTGCCGCCCGCGCGCAGCATCTCCACCCCCGCCGCCGCGGCACGCGGATCGGCCGCGCTCACCATCCCCGCCGCGGGGATGTTCGTGCGCGCGGCGAGGCCGACGGGAAGCGTGGCGAGCAGGGCGGCGAGGAGCAGGCGTTTCATTGCGCCCGATCGTAACGGCCTTTGCCCTAGGGGCAAGCCGCTATGCCGTGCCCACCGCCTCCGCGACGCTGGCGAAACCGTCGCGTTCGAGCAGCTTGTCCAGATCGCGCAGGATCCGGAGCGCCAGCCCCGGCCCTTCATAGACGAGCGCGGTGTAGAGCTGGACCAGCGCCGCGCCGCTGCGGATCCGCGCATAGGCCTCCGCCCCGCTGCCGATGCCGCCTACCGCGACGAGCGGGATCGCCGCGCCCGTGGCCGCCCGGAAATCGCGCAGCCGCTGGTGCGCGAGCGTGGCGAGCGGCGCGCCCGACAGGCCGCCGATCTCCGCCCGGCCCGGCGACACCAGGTCCGGCCGCGTGACCGTGGTGTTGCCGACGATCAACGCGTCGACCCGCGCGTCGATCGCGGTGCGCGCGATATGGTCGATCGCGTCCGGCTCCAGATCGGGCGCGACCTTGAGGAAGAGCGGGGTGGTGCCCCGCGCCGCGCCGCAGGCGGCGAGCAGTTCGGCGAGCGCCGCGCCCTGCAGGTCGCGCAGGCCCGGCGTGTTGGGCGAACTGATGTTGATCGTGACGTAATCGGCGTGCGGCGCGGCGGCGGCGACGCCGTGGACGTAATCGGCGATCCGGTCCGCGGCATCCTTGTTCGCGCCGACATTGATGCCGAGCACGCCCGCGCGCTTTGCCGGCAGCCGGGCGAGCGCCGCCGCCAGCCCGCCATTGTTGAAGCCGAAGCGGTTCACCACCGCGCGATCCTCGGGCAGGCGGAACAGGCGCGGGCGGGGATTGCCGGGCTGGGGCAGGGGGGTGAGCGTTCCCACCTCGACGCTGCCGAAGCCGAGCCCGAAGAACCCGCCCACCGCATGCGCATCCTTGTCGACGCCGGCCGCGAGCCCCAGCGGATTGGAAAAGGCGATCCCCGCCACGGTCGTCGCCAGCCGGGCGGACGCGAAGACCGGCGCGAGCGGCGCCCCGGCGCGGCCCCAGGCGGCAAGCGCCGCGATCGTCAGCCCGTGGGCGCGCTCGGCATCGATCCGGAACAGGAGCGGGTGGTAGAAGGCCATCGGAATTCCCTCTCCCCCTGGGAGAGGGAGGGAGCTGCGGTAGCGGCGGAAGGGCGAGGGTGACAAGCGCAATGCCGATCATCCGTCTCACTCTCACTCTTCCGCGACCGTGTCGCGCCCTCCCTGTCCCAAGGGGAGAGGGAAAATCCTGCGAGTCGTTCGCAGCCAAACCGGGTTGACGCGTGTGCGGCACCGCACCATCTGCAATCCGAGCGATCCGTTCCGATTGGAAACCATGCGCCTGTCCAGCCTTGCCGACTATGCCGTCGTGATGATGTCGGCCGCCGCGCGCCATTGTGGCGGCGTGGCGCGGCTGAACGCGACGCTGCTGGCCGAGGAGACCGGCGTGCCGCTGCCGACCGCCCAGAAGCTCGTCAGCCGCCTGTCTTCGGCCGGGCTACTGGAAAGCGCGCGCGGCACCGGCGGCGGGTTTCGCCTGGCGCGGCCGCCGGCGTCGATCAGCCTGGCCGATATCGTCGAGGCGGTGGAGGGGCCGATCGCGCTTACCGCCTGTGTCGAGGATGGCCGGCAGGATTGCGGGCTGGATCACCATTGTTCGGTCAAGCCGCACTGGAACGCGGTCAACGATGCCGTGCGCGGCGCGCTCGCGGGCGTGTCGCTGGCGTCGCTGGCGTCTGTCCTCCCCGGCGACGGCCGGAGTCCGGCCGCGACCTCGCTGCAACCTTCCCAACTGGACCCCGGCCTTCGCCGGGGAACGAGAGTGACCGTATAATGGCTACCCGCAACGCCGAGGCTTATGCCGCCGCGAACAAGACCTACGAATGGGGTTTCTCCTCTGACATCGAGCAGGAATTCGCGCCCAAGGGGCTGAGCGAGGACACCGTTCGCTACATCTCCGCCAAGAAGGGCGAGCCGGCCTGGATGCTCGACTGGCGGCTGAAGGCGTTTGCCTTGTGGCAGACGATGGAGGCGCCCGACTGGTCGAAGCTGAAAATGCCGCCGATCGACTATCAGGACGCCTATTATTACGCCGAGCCCAAGGCGAAGCCGAAACTGGGCTCGCTGGACGAGGTCGATCCCGAGATCCTGCGCGTCTATGAAAAGCTCGGCATCCCGATCGCCGAGCAGAAGATGCTCGCGGGCGTCGAGGAGACGAACGAGGACGGCACGCCGAAGCGCCGCGTGGCGGTGGATGCGGTGTTCGACAGCGTGTCGGTCGCCACCACCTTCCGCAAGGAGCTGGAGGCGGCGGGGGTGATCTTCCGCTCCATCTCGGAGGCGATCAAGGAATATCCCGATCTGATCCGCAAATGGCTCGGCAAGGTCGTGCCGCAGCGCGACAATTATTTCGCGACGCTCAACAGCGCGGTCTTCTCGGACGGCACATTCGTCTACATTCCCGAAGGCGTGCGCTGCCCGATGGAGCTCAGCACCTATTTCCGCATCAATGCCGAGAATACCGGCCAGTTCGAACGCACGCTGATCGTCGCGGACAAGGGCAGCTACGTCTCCTATCTGGAGGGCTGCACCGCGCCGATGCGCGACGAGAACCAGTTGCACGCCGCCGTCGTCGAACTGGTGGCGCTGGACGATGCCGAGATCAAATATTCGACCGTGCAGAACTGGTATCCCGGTGACGAGAACGGCGTCGGCGGGATCTACAATTTCGTCACCAAGCGTGCGCTGTGCCAGGGCAAGAACAGCAAGGTGAGCTGGACGCAGGTCGAGACGGGCTCCGCGATCACCTGGAAATACCCGTCCTGCGTGCTGGCGGGCGACGGGTCGGTCGGCGAATTCTATTCGGTGGCGGTGACCAACAACCGCCAGCAGGCGGACACCGGCACCAAGATGATCCATCTGGGCAAGAACACCCGTTCGACCATCGTGTCGAAGGGCATCTCGGCGGGGCGCAGCGACAACACGTATCGCGGGCTGGTGCGCGTCGCGCCGACCGCGGAGGGCGTGCGCAACTTCACCCAGTGCGACAGTCTGTTGCTGGGCGACCAGTGCGGCGCGCATACCGTGCCCTATATCGAGGTGCGCAACCCCTCGGCGCAGATCGAGCACGAGGCGACGACGTCGAAGATCAGCGAGGACCAGCTGTTCTATGCCATGTCGCGCGGGCTTGATGCGGAGGCCGCGGTGGCGCTGATCGTCAACGGCTTCGCGCGCGAGGTGCTCCAGCAGCTGCCGATGGAATTCGCGGTCGAGGCGCAGAAGCTGCTGGGGATCTCGCTCGAAGGCTCGGTCGGATGATGCCGCAGAACGCCGATCGCTGCCTCACACTTTTTGCCAAGAGTTCATCATGCTGAAAATCGAAAATCTTCACGCCGAGATCGACGGCAAGGAAATCCTCAAGGGTCTCACCCTCACCGTGAACGCGGGCGAGGTCCATGCGATCATGGGGCCGAACGGCGCGGGCAAGTCGACGCTGGGCTATGTGCTCGGCGGGCGGCCCGGCTACGAAGTGACCGCGGGATCGGTGACGTTCGACGGGCAGGATCTGCTCGCGCTCGACGCGCATGAGCGCGCGGCGGCGGGCGTCTTCCTCGGTTTCCAATATCCGGTCGAGATCCCCGGCGTGTCGAACGTCCAGTTCCTGCGCGAGGCGTTGAATGCCCAGCGCGCGAGCCGCGACGAGAAGCCGCTGTCGGGCGGCGAATTCCTCAAGCTCGCGCGCGGGCAGGCCGATCTGCTCGGCATGGATCACGACATGCTCAAGCGGCCGGTGAACGTCGGCTTTTCGGGTGGCGAGAAGAAGCGCAACGAGATGGTGCAGATGGGCATCGTCGACCCGAAGTTCGCGATCCTGGACGAGACCGACAGCGGCCTCGACATCGACGCGCTGCGCATCGTCGGCGACGGGATCAACCGGATCATGCGCAAGCCCGACAAGGCGGTGCTGCTCATCACCCATTATCAGCGGCTGCTGGATTATGTCGCGCCCGATTTCGTCCACGTCCTCGAGGCCGGGCGCATCACGCGTACCGGCGGTGCCGAACTCGCGCACCAGCTCGAGCGCGAGGGCTATGCGGCGGTGAGCGCGTGAGCCTGCTCGAACTCCCCTCCACCCGCGCCGAGGCGTGGCGCTGGGCCGATCTCGGTGCGCTGTCCGCCGCGGCGGCGCTCGCGCCCGTGGCTTATGGCCAGGCGGACCATTTCCTCGATCTGCCCGGCGCGCGGCTGCTGTTCGTCGACGGCGTGCTGGATGCCGGGCGGAGCGAACTCGGGCCGGTGGTGCTCGCCGATCTGTCCGGCCACGATCATCCGCTCGGCCGGCATGCGCAGGGCCGTGGCTGGTCGCTGCGGCTGGCCAAGGACGCCGCCGCCGATCCGGTGCAGATCGTCCATGTCGCGACGGGCGCGGAGAACCATCTTCCCGCCGAGATCGTGTTGGGCGACGACGCCACCGCGCAGGTGATCGAGACGTTCGTCGGCGCCGGCTGGTCCAACCGTGCCACCCTGATCCGGATCGGCGCCGCGGCCCGGCTCCAGCGCTCGGTGCGGCTGCTTCAGGGCGCGGGCTTCGTCAGCCTGCGCGAGGATGTCGAGCTGGGCGCGGGCGCGAGCCTCGTCGCGGTGTTCCTGGGCGCTGGCGCCGCGGGATCGCGGATCGACGGCGGCGTGCGCGTGGGGCAGGGCGGCTATGCCGAACTGGGCGGCGCGCTGCTGACCAGCGGCACGCAGCGCCAGGAATGCGCGGTGCGCGTCCACCATGCCGAGCCGGACGGCCAGTCGCACCAGCTCTGGCGCGCGGTCGCGGCGGACCGTTCGGTCGCGAGCCTCGCCGCCGCCGTCGAAGTGGCGCGCCACGCGCAGAAGACGGATGGCGAGCAGTCGCTGCGCGGCCTGCTGCTCCAGCGCACCGCGACGGTGAACCTGAAGCCCGAGCTGGAGATCTTCGCCGACGACGTGAAATGCGCGCATGGCGCCACGGTCGGCGAGCTCGACCGGCGCGCGCTGTTCTACATGGAAAGCCGCGGCATTCCGCGTCCGCGCGCGCAGGCGCTGCTGACGCGCGCGTTCGTGGGCGATGCGCTCGACCGGATCGCCGACGAGACGGTGCGCGACGCCTTTGCCGCGGACGCCGATGCGTGGCTGGCGGCGTTGTTGTGATGACGCAGGCCGACCGGCCGCTCGACGCGCTTGCCGATTTTCCGGCGATCCCGGCGGGCTGGGCGTATCTCGACACCGCCGCCACCGCGCAGAAGCCGAAGGCGGTGGTCGACGCGGTCGCGCGCGCCTATGGCGAAACCTATGCCACGGTGCATCGCGGCGTCTATCAGCGCTCGGCCGACATGACGCTGGCCTATGAAGCGGCGCGGGCCAAGGTCGCGCGCTTCATCGGCGCGGGCAGCGCGGACGAGATCGTCTTCGTCCGCGGCGCGACCGAGGCAATCAACCTCGTCGCCCAATCCCATGCCGCGACCCATCTGAAGGCCGGCGACCGCATCCTGCTCTCGATGCTCGAACATCATTCGAACATCGTGCCGTGGCAGATGGTCGCGGAGGCCAGGGGCCTCGCGATCGACGTGCTGCCGCTCACCGCGGATCACCGTATCGACCTGGATGCGATGGCGCTGATGCTGACGCCCGCGCACAAGCTGGTGGCGCTGGCGCATGTGTCGAACGTGCTGGGATCGGTGCTCGACGGCCGCCGCGCGGCGGATCTGGCGCATGGCGTCGGCGCGAAGCTGCTGCTCGACGGCTGCCAGGCGGTGCCGCGGATCGCGGTGGATGTGGCGGCGCTCGATTGCGACTTCTACGCCTTTTCGGGGCACAAGCTGTATGGTCCCACCGGGATCGGGGTGTTGTGGGCGAGGGCCGAACTGCTCGACGCGATGCCGCCCTGGCAGGGGGGCGGTTCGATGATCGACCGGGTGAGTTTCGCGCGCACCACCTATGCGCCGCCGCCGGGCCGGTTCGAGGCGGGCACGCCGCACATCGTCGGCGCGCTGGGGCTGGCGGCGGCGATCGACTATGTCGCGGCGCTAGGGCTGGATGCCATCCACGCGCACGAGACCGCGCTGGTGACGCGGACGCGCGCGGCGCTGGCCGGGATCAACTCGGTGCGCGTCTACGGGCCGGCGGATTCGGCCGGAATCGTGAGCTTCACGGTGGAGGGGGTGCATCCGCACGACGTCGCCACCATCTTGGACGAGGGCCGGGTGGCGATCCGGGCCGGGCATCATTGCGCGCAGCCGCTGATGGAGGCGCTGGGCGTCGGGGCCACGGCCCGCGCCAGCTTCGGCGTCTATAACGGGCCCGCCGATGTCGACGCGCTGGTCAAGGGTATCGAGAGAGTGACGAGGATCTTCGGATGAGCGACCGGATCGAGATCGAGGAAGTGGACGCGGTGACGCCGCCGCCCAGGGCGCGCGTCGAGGATGCCCCGCGCGAGCGCGATTATCTCCAGGGCTTTCTGGCGCAGAAGCCGCAGGTCGATCCCGCGGGCGAGCCCGGCGGCGCGCTGTACGAGGCGGTCGTCGAGGCGCTGAAGGAGATCTACGATCCCGAGATCCCCGTGAACATCTACGAGCTGGGCCTGATCTATGGCGTCGACGTCACGCAGGACGGCCATGCCGCGGTGACGATGACGCTGACGACGCCGCATTGCCCGGTCGCCGAGTCGATGCCCGCCGAGGTCGAGCTGCGCGTGAGCGCGGTGCCCGGCATCGCCACCGCCGAGGTGGCGCTGGTGTGGGATCCGCCCTGGGATCCGCAGAAGATGTCGGACGAGGCGAAGCTCGAACTGGGGATGCTGTGATGGCCACCGCCGTGCGCCGGCGCCCCGCCGCGCTGATCCTGACCCCCACCGCGCACGCGCGGATCGCCGCGCTGATGGCGCGGGCGCCCGAACGGTCGATCGGCGTAAAGCTCTCCACCCCCAAGCGCGGCTGTTCGGGCCTCGCCTATTCGGTCGATTACGTCACCGAGGCCAAGCCGTTCGACGAGCGCATCGACACGCCCGGCGGCACGCTGTTCGTCGACGGCGGTTCGATCCTCTATCTCATCGGATCGACGATGGACTGGGTGGAGGATGATTTCACCGCCGGCTTCGTGTTCCAGAACCCGAACGCCAAGGGCGCGTGCGGCTGCGGCGAGAGCTTCACCGTCTAGGCGGTATGGTATTCGTTCAATCCCGTCTCTCAGTCCGTTCGTGCTGAGCTTGTCGAAGCACGCGCTCCGCAGGCGTGCTGTCGCCGTCGGTAGAGGCCCTTCGACACGCTCAGGGCGAACGGTTCGAAGTAACGTCATCAGGTTCTAGGGCTGGATCCCGTCCCATTCGGCGCGGTGGTCGGCGGCGTGGTTCTCCATGCCGGGCCGCGTCAGATAGCCGCGGGCGTCTGGGATATGCGCGTAGATCATCCGTTGCGGCTTTTCGTGCCAGGACAGGTTGAACGCCCAGCGCACGGGAAAGAACTCCATCGCCGAATAGGGGAGATGGTCGTGCACCCACCAGGCCAGCCG
Source organism: Sphingomonas sp. GC_Shp_6 (assembly GCF_026540835.1). Classification (NCBI taxonomy): domain Bacteria; kingdom Pseudomonadati; phylum Pseudomonadota; class Alphaproteobacteria; order Sphingomonadales; family Sphingomonadaceae; genus Sphingomonas; species Sphingomonas sp. GC_Shp_6. The sequence continues at coordinate 388,807 of NZ_JALNUO010000001.1, forward strand.
CTTCCAGTCGCCCGGCTGGTCGAAGCGGTTTGCGAAGCCCGGCACGACGACGCAGGCGGTCGCGCCCATATGGCCGGCGAAATCGCGCAGATCCCAGATGTGATGCGCCGCGTTGCGGGCGTTGGACGCGCAATTATACCCCTTGGCGGCGCCCAGCGCGTTTACCTCGGCCGAGCGATAGGCGGAGCGGATCGCAATCCGCCCGAACGCGTCCTGCAACGGTTCTAGCAGATCCTCGCACAGCCGCGTTCCCGCCGCGATCGCCAGGTCGGGATCGTCGGGGATGTTCGACAGCCCATGGATCGCGGCGATGTCCGAATAGAGGAACTCGCGCAGGAAAAAGCTCTTGGAGAGGGGAACGCGGCCAAGCTCGTCCAGCTTGGCCACGCTCTGCGGCTTCCTCAAGCCGCCAGCTTCCTCAGCACGTACTGAAGGATGCCGCCGTTGAGGAAATAATCCAGCTCGTTGACCGTATCGATCCGGCAGCGGGTCGCGATCGTCTCGGTGGTGCCGTCGGCGCGGGTCATCTCCACCTCGACCTGCTGGCGGGGGCGAAGGGCGGCCACGTCGCGGATCGTGAACGTCTCCGTTCCGTCGAGCTTCAGCGACTTGCGGTCCACGCCTTCGGCGAACTGGAGCGGGATCACGCCCATGCCGACGAGGTTCGAACGGTGGATTCGCTCGAAGCTTTCGGCGATCACCGCGCGCACGCCCAGCAGGTTGGTGCCCTTGGCCGCCCAGTCGCGCGACGAACCGGTGCCATATTCCTTGCCCGCGATCACGACGAGCGGCACGCCGTCCGCCTTGTAGCGCATCGCGGCATCGTAGATCGGCATCGTCTCGCCCTGATAGGACGTCATGCCGCCCTCGACGCCCGGCACCATCTCGTTGCGGATGCGGATGTTCGCGAAGGTCCCGCGCATCATCACTTCATGATTGCCGCGGCGCGCGCCGTAGCCGTTGAAGTCGGCCTTGGTAACCTGATGATCCAGCAGGTAGATGCCGGCCGGCGAGTCGGCGCGGATGCTGCCGGCCGGGCTGATGTGATCGGTGGTGATCGAATCGCCCAGGATCGCCAGCGGCTTGGCGTCGATCACGTCCGTCACCGGCTCCGGGGTCATCGACATGCCCTCGAAATAGGGCGGGTTCGCGACATAGGTGGAGCCGGCGCGCCACTGATAGGTGTCAGAGCCGGTCACGTCGATCTCGCGCCATTTGGCACCGCCGGCATAGACGTCGCCATAGCGGCTGGCGAACATGCCGGCATCGATATTGGCGTTCATCATCGTGGTCACTTCGGCGTTGGTCGGCCAGATGTCGCGCAGATACACGTCGTTGCCGTCGGTGCCCTGGCCGAGCGGCGTCTCGATCATGTCGCTCGTGACGCTGCCCTTGATCGCATAGGCGACGACGAGCGGGGGCGAGGCGAGGAAGTTGGCGCGCACATCGGGGCTGACGCGCCCCTCGAAATTGCGGTTGCCCGACAGCACCGAGGCGGCGACGAGGTCGTTCTCGTTGATCGCGGCCGAAATTTCGGTCGCGAGCGGCCCCGAATTGCCGATGCAGGTCGTGCAGCCATAGCCGACCAGGTTGAAGCCGAGCGCGTTCAGGTCGTCGGACAGCCCCGCCTTGTCGAGATAGTCGGTCACCACCTGCGACCCGGGCGCCAGGCTGGTCTTCACCCAGGGTTTGGCGGTGAGGCCGAGCGCGCGGGCCTTGCGCGCGACGAGGCCGGCGGCGACCAGCACCGACGGGTTCGACGTGTTGGTGCAGCTCGTGATCGCGGCGATCACGACGTCGCCGTCGCCGATGTCATGGTCGCGGTTGGCGACGGCGGCGCGCTGCGGGCGCTCCTTGTGGTAGATCTTGAACAGATCGCCGTTGAACACCTCGTCCACCTTGCCGAGGCTCACCCGGTCCTGCGGGCGCTTGGGGCCGGCGAGGCTGGCGGTCACCGAACCCATGTCGAGTTCGAGCGTATCGGTGAACAGCGGATCCTCGGCATCGTCGTGGCGCCAGAAGCCGTTCGCCTTGGCATAGGCCTCGGTAAGCGCGATCGTCTCCTCCGAGCGCGCGGTGAGGCGCATGTAATCCATCGTGCGCTCGTCGATCGGGAAGAAGCCGCAGGTCGCGCCATATTCGGGCGCCATGTTGGCGATCGTCGCGCGGTCGGCAAGCGTCATCGAGGCGAGGCCGGGGCCGAAGAACTCGACGAAACGGCCGACCACGCCCTTGGCGCGCAGCATCTGCGTGACCGTCAGCACGAGGTCGGTCGCGGTGATGCCCTCGCCGAGCGCGCCGGTCAGCTTGAAGCCGACGACTTCGGGGATCAGCATCGACACCGGCTGGCCGAGCATCGCGGCTTCCGCCTCGATCCCGCCGACGCCCCAGCCGAGGACGCCGAGACCGTTGACCATCGTGGTGTGGCTGTCGGTGCCGACGAGCGTGTCGGGATAGGCGATCGTCGCGCCGCCCTTCGCATGATCGCCGGTCTCGGTGGAGGACCAGATCGCCTGGCTGACATATTCGAGGTTCACCTGATGGCAGATGCCCGTGCCCGGCGGCACGACCTGGAAATTGTCGAGCGCCTTGGATCCCCATTTCAGGAACTCGTAGCGTTCGATGTTGCGCTGATATTCGAGATCGACGTTATCTTCGAACGCCTTGGGGCTGCCGAATTCGTCGACCATCACCGAATGGTCGATCACCAGATGCACGGGCACCTGCGGGTTGATCTTCTCGGGATTGCCGCCGAGCTTGGTCATGGCATCGCGCATCGCCGCCAGATCGACCACGCAGGGCACGCCGGTGAAATCCTGCATCAGCACGCGCGCGGGGCGATACTGGATCTCGCGATCGGAGCGCTGCTCCTTCTGCCAGTCGACGATCGCCTGGATATCGGCCTCGGTGACGGTCACGCCATCCTCGAAGCGCAGCATGTTCTCCAGCAGCACCTTCATCGAGAAGGGCAGCCGATCGATGTTGCCGTATTTTGCCGCCGCCTTGGCGAGGCTGAAATAATCATAGGATTTTCCGCCCGCTTCGAGCGTGGCGCGGGTGCCGAGCGTGTCCTGGCCGATGGCAGTCATGGGTGTCCTTCCCTTGGAGCCGGGCGCGGCGGGGAGGCGGACGGGGGTCCGCGCGGGCGCGCGAGGCGGATGCGAATGCGTTGCGCGGGGCCTTAGCAAGCGGGGACGCAAGGGGAAAGGGTGCGTGGGGAATGCGGGGCAGTTGCGTGGTGGTGGGGGCGGGGTGGGTGCGCGCGCAGGCGCCGGGTCCGCCCCGGCGGCGCGCCTACCGCCCGACGGCGCTATAGGCGAAGCCGGCGGCCTCGACCGCTTCGCGGCGATAGACGTTGCGCAGGTCGACGAGCACCCGGGCGGTCATCACCTCGCCCAAGCGGCGGAAGTCGAGCGCGCGGAACGCGTCCCATTCGGTCACGATCACCACCGCGTCGGCACCGGTCGCCGCGTCATAGGCGTCGCGCGCGAAGACGAGATCGGGCATCATGCCCCTGGCCGCCTCCATCCCCTCGGGATCATAGGCGCGCACGGTGACGCCGGCATCGGCCAGCGCGGTCGCGATGGCGAGCGCGGGCGCGTCGCGCATGTCGTCGGTGTTGGGCTTGAAGGTGAGGCCGAGCAGCGCGACCGTCTTGCCGCGCGGGGTCTCGCCCAGCGCCTTCAGCACCTTGCGGCCCATCGCGCGCTTGCGGCTGTCGTTCACCTTCACCACCGCCTCGACGATGTGGACGGGGGTGGCGTAATCCTCGGCGGTCTTCAGCAGCGCGAGCGTGTCCTTGGGGAAGCAGGATCCGCCATAGCCGGGCCCGGCATGGAGGAACTTGCGGCCGATCCGGTTGTCGAGCCCGATGCCGCGGCTGACGTCCTGCACGTCGGCGCCCACCGCCTCGCACAGGTCGGCGATCTCGTTGATGAAGGTGATCTTGGTCGCGAGGAACGCGTTGGCGGCGTATTTGATGAGTTCGGACGTGCGCCGGCCGGTGAAGAGGATGGGCGATTCGTTGATGAACAGCGGGCGGTACACCGCACGCATCACCTCCATGGCGCGCGCGTCCTCGGTGCCGATCACGATCCGGTCGGGGCGCTTGAAGTCGCCGATCGCGGCACCCTCGCGCAGGAATTCGGGATTGGAAACGACGGCCACGTCGATCTCGGGGCGGCGCTCTTTCAGGATCGCCTCGACGCGGTCGCCGGTGCCCACGGGCACGGTGGATTTGGTGACGACGACGGTCGGGCCGGTCACCGCGTCGGCGATCTCCTGCGTGGCGGCGAAGACATAGCTCAGATCCGCATGGCCGTCGCCGCGCCGGGACGGCGTGCCGACCGCGATGAACACCGCATCGGCGCCCGCGACCGCCTCCGCCAGATCGGTGGTGAAGGTGAGGCGCCCGGCCGCGACATTCTTGGCGACGAGCTGGTCGAGCCCGGGCTCGTAGATCGGCATGCGCCCGGCGTGGAGCGCGTCGATCTTGCCCTGGTCCTTGTCGACGCAGCACACGTCATGCCCGAAATCCGAAAAGCATGCGCCCGACACGAGGCCCACATAGCCGGCACCGATCATCGTTATCCGCATCGAAAAACCCATCGCCCTGAACAAAGGTGGGCCTGCATAGCCGATGCGCCGCGGGATTCCAGTGGCATCGGATTGAACCCGATGCGGGTGCCGCCGGTTGGATACACAAATGATCCATGGCGAGACGATGATGACCGATACGCGCACCGAGACCGACTCGCTGGGGCCGATCCAGGTGCCCGCCAGCGCCTATTGGGGCGCGCAGACCGAGCGCAGCCTCGAGAATTTCCCGTTCGGCGCGCGCGAGCGGATGCCGATCGAGATCGTCCACGCGCTCGCCCTGGTGAAGCAGGCGGCGGCGCGGGTGAACCGCCGCCAAGGTCTGGCCGCCGAGAAAGCGGATGCGATCGAGGCGGCGGCGCGCGCGATCGTCGCGGGCACGCTCGACGACCAGTTCCCGCTGGTGATCTGGCAGACGGGCAGCGGCACGCAATCGAACATGAACGTGAACGAGGTGATCGCCGGCCATGCGAACGAGGCGCTGGCCGGGACGCGCGGCGGCAAGGCGCCGGTGCACCCGAACGACGACGTGAACCGCGGCCAATCCTCGAACGACAGCTTCCCCACCGCGCTGCACATCGCCTGTTCGCTGGCGGTGACCCGGCGGCTGCTCCCCGCGCTCGACCGGTTGCACGCGAGCATCGATGTCAAGGCGCAGGCGTGGGACGGGATCGTCAAGATCGGGCGCACGCATCTGCAGGACGCGACGCCGCTGACGCTGGGGCAGGAGTTTTCGGGCTATGCGCACCAGCTCGCGCGCTGCCGCCGCCGGATCGAACCCGCGATCACGCACGGCACCGACCGGCTGGCGCAGGGGGGCACCGCGGTCGGCACCGGGCTCAACGCGCCCGCGGGCTTCGCGGCGGATTTCTGCGCGGCGCTCGGCGAGATCACCGGCCATCCCTTCGCGCCCGCCGAGAATATGTTCGAAGCGCTCGCCTCCAACGATCCCCTGGTGCATCTGGCCGGCACGCTGGAGACGCTGGCGGTGGCGCTGATGAAGATCGCCAACGACATCCGCCTGCTCGCCAGTGGGCCCCGTTGTGGGCTCGGCGAGATCGAGCTGCCGGCCAACGAGCCCGGCAGCTCGATCATGCCCGGCAAGGTGAACCCGACGCAGTGCGAGATGATGACGATGGTGGCCGCGCAGGTGATCGGCAACGCGCAGGCGGTGACGATCGGCGGGATGCAGGGCCATCTGGAGCTGAACGTCTTCAAGCCGCTGATCGGCGCGAACGTGCTGCGCGCGATCGACCTGCTGGCGACCGCGATGGAGAGCTTCGCCGAGCGCTGCGTCGACGGGATCGAACCCGCGCGTGCGCGGATCGCCGAACTGCTCGACCGGTCGCTGATGCTGGTGACCGCGCTCGCGCCCGAGATCGGCTATGATGCCGCCGCCAAGATCGCAAAGCACGCGCATGCCGAGGGGCTGACGCTGAAGGAGGCCGGGTTGGCGCTGGGGCTGATTGATGCCGCGACGTTCGACCGGGTGGTGGTGCCGGAAGCGATGCTCGGGCGTTGAGCGGCGCGGTATCGAACGAGGAGACTGGCATGAGTGCAACGACCATCGGCGCCCTGATCGGCGGCGCCATCGATTCGATGAGCGGCGACGACAGCGCGGCGGACGGCGCGATCAAGGGTGCGATCGTCGCCAATGTGCTGAAATTCGTGCTGCCGCTCGCCGTCACCTATGCGGTGGGCTGGGCGGTGCTGCGTGGCGCGACCGAACTGAAGGCGCGCGCGTTCGGGGATGGCGGCGAGGGCTGAGCGGACGGCGGGGGCGGCGTTCGGACAACAGGATTTCGCGCGAAGACGCTAAGACGCGAAGAGGTGGTGCAACGCGCAGCGTCATGCTTTACGGGGAATGGCGGAAAACGGGTCTGCCCAACGCGACCTCTTCGCGTCTTCGCGCGAACCCCGTCGAAGCCCCATTTCGCCACCCCCGCCTTGACGCTCCCCGCCATGCGGAGGCAAAGGCGGCCATGCCCCATACTATTCCGCCCGACCACCACGGTTTCAAGCGCCGCGGCGTCCTGTTCGTGCTGTCGTCGCCGTCCGGCGCGGGCAAGTCGACGATCGCGCGCAAGCTGCTGGCCGACGAGCCCGAACTGGCCATGTCGGTCTCCGCCACCACGCGGCCGATGCGGCCGGGCGAGGTGGACGGGCGCGACTATCATTTCGTCGACCTCGAACGCTTCCGCCAGATGGTGGCCGATCACGAGTTCCTCGAATGGGCGCATGTCTTCGGCCAGCGTTACGGCACGCCGCACGCGCAGGTCGAGGCGATGCTCGCGGCGGGCAAGGACGTGCTGTTCGACATCGACTGGCAGGGCGCGCAGCAGCTCTTTCAGATCGCCGGCGGCGACGTGGTGCGCGTGTTCATCCTGCCGCCGTCGATGGAGGAGCTGCACGACCGGCTGCGCCGGCGCGCGACCGATGCCGAATCGGTGATCGACGCCCGCATGGCGCGCGCCGCGGCCGAGGTGAGCCACTGGGACGGCTATGATTATGTGCTCGTCAACGACGATGTCGAACGCTGCTTCCGCGACGTGAAGGCGATCCTGGCGGCGGAGCGCCTGAAGCGGTCGCGCCAGACCGGGCTGATCGGCTTCATCCGCCGGCTGACGCGCTGAGGCGTCACGACCCACGCGCGAAACCCTCTTTCAACTGGGTCGCGCGGCGTGGACGGGAGCAGGTGCGCCCTAAGACGCTGAGACGCGAAGGAAGAGCGGGGTTCGCGCGGAGGCGCGGAGGCGCGGAGAGGGGGCTGGTGCGGCAGCGTTCTTCTCCGTCGCGTTGGTGATGAAGGCCGCATGCGCGGCCGCGCCGGCTTTTGCTGTGCCTCCGCGTGAACCCCTTGCGGGGTAAGCTGGCCCTAGCCCAGCAGCCCGAGGAACCGCACCGCCGCATCGAACTCGGCCCGGCGCAGCGCGCGGGCGTGCGCCGCCTCGGCGTCCTCGCCCCAGAGTTCGGCCTGCCATGCCTCGTCCACGCCGGCCGCGGCCCACACCGTGTCGGGCGTCGCCGCCCCCTCGACCAGCGCGAGCGCGGCGACGAGCGAGCCCGTCAGCGTCACCACCGGCGACAGTCCGGCCAGCGTGAAGGGCGCGAGCGCCGCGACCGCCTCGTTCAGCCGCGCGACCGTCGCGGGCGGCTGCGCCACGGGCATGATCCCGGCCGCGATCGCGAAATGCACGTCGTAGCGCGTCCGCGCCCAGCCGAGCAGCGGATCCCACGCCGCCGCCTGCCGCGCCACCAGCGGTTCGGGGCCCTCGGCACGGTAACACAGAAGATCGCTCTCGCCGTAGCGCGCCAGCCCGGCGGCGAAGGCGGCGGGATCGGGCGCAATCCGGTCGATCGCCGCATTGGCGAGGCCGGTAAGCGTCATCGCGCGCGGATCGATCGTCTCGCCCACCGCGCGCCATTCCGCCGCCACGGCTTCCGCCAGCGCGGGCCTCGGCAGCACCAGCGCGGCGCGACCCGGCGTGCGCACCGGGCGGCCGTCGAGCGCGACGCCGCTATCGGCCTCGGTCGTGACCGTGTTCCAGAACCGCTTCACGATGTTGGCGGCGTCCGCCAGCGCGTGGCGAGCGCGCGCGGCACCGTTGCGATCATCAGCAGCGCCGACAGCACGATCGCGGTGCCGAGGATCTTGGGGCCGATCGCATGGGCGCGGCCGATCAGCACCAGGCCGAAGATCGCGCCCGCCGCGCCAGCGATGCGCACCCCCACCAGCGCCAGCCAGCGCCCGCGTGCCGGATCCGCGTTCATGCCGTCATCAGCCGCGGCAGCGCGGCGACCGTTTCCGCCACCACGTCCGCGCCCGCCGCGACCAGCTCGTGCGGGGCATGATAGCCCCACGCCACGCCCACGCTGCGGACGCCCGCCGCGCGGCCCATCGCCATGTCGAAGCTCGTATCGCCGATCATCACCGTCTCCCCGGGCGCCGCGCCCGCCTCCGCCATCGCCGCCATCAGCATCGCCGGATCGGGTTTGGAGGGATGGCGATCCGCGGTCTGGAGCGTGACGAACGCGTCGTCCAGCCCATGCGCGGCGAGGATGTGCGCCAGCCCCCGATCCGATTTTCCCGTCGCCACGCCCAGCACCCAGCCCGCTGCGCCGAGGCTGTCGATCACCGCGGCGATCCCCTCGAACAGCGGCTCCTCCGCCAGCGCGCCGTCGATGCGAAGCTGGTGGAACGCCGCCTTGTAATCCGCCGCGAGCCGGCGATGCGCGGCATCGTCGCCGGTGGGCTGCAACACCTGCATCGCCTCGACCAGGCTCAACCCCACGATCCGCCGCGTCGCCGCGCGCGCCGGCGGCACCAGCCCGGAGGCACGGAACGCCAGCTCCATCGCGGTGACGATATTGGCCTGGCTGTCGACGAGCGTGCCGTCGCAATCGAACACCGCGAGGCGGGTCATGCCATCGTCTCCGCCAGCGCCCCGTTGCCGGCGGCGGTCAGGCCGCGCACCACGCCGATGCGATCGGCCGCCGTCTTGTTCTGGCTGAGCTTGGCCGTGCCGCGAAGGGCGGTCACCTCCAGTTCGAACCCGCGAATGCCGCCGAGCATCTTCGCGAAGATGCCTGCATCCATCTTGGCGCGAGTCCAGGGGGCCGGGCGCGGCTCATGCACGTCGGCCAGCCGGTCGAGCTGTTCCACCAGGGCCGGCTCGTCGATCGCCATACAGCGGGCCTCGATCTCGATCCCGATATAATTCCATGTCGGCACCTGATCGCCGGTGGGGGCATACCAGTTCGGGCTCACATAGCCATGGACGGGCACCACGCTCAGCAGAACGTGAGCGCCGTCCAGATGCGGCGTGATCCGGTTCGCGCGGGCGACGTGGAACCGCCAGCGATCGCCATGGTGGGTGACCGGCGCGTGCACCAGCATCGGCCCTTCGGATGTGGTCGTGAAGACATGGGCGAAGCCGGTCGCGGCCACCATGTCGAGCAGCGCGGCGTCGTCGGGTGCACGAAAGGCGGAGCTGGGATGCATCAGCGGCGGGGTCCGCCGGGCTTGCTCCCGCTGGGCTTACTGGTGCCGGGTTTTCCGGTGCCTGGCTTCGCGCCGGCGGGCCGCGTGCGGCCGGCGCCGGTTCCGGGGCCCGCCTTGCGCGGCGCGTCCTTCTTGAGCGCGCCCTTGGCGCCCGGGCGCGATCCGGCGCGGGGGGCGTCTTCGGCGCCGCGGCCCCGGCGTTCGCCGCGGCGTTCCTTGCGGACGCCCTTGGCATGCGCCTTGGCGCGCTGTTTCTCCTCCGCCTTGGTCGGCGGCGCCTTCTCCTCGATCGCCAGCGCGTCGCCCAGCTTCTCGTCGAAGCCGAGCTGCTTCAGGCTCTCGGCGAAATGCGTCGGCAGTTCGGCGGTGACGTCGATCTGGCCGCCATCGGGATGGTCGACGCGGATGCGGCGCGAATGGAGGTGCATCTTGCGGCTGATCCCGCCCGTCAGGAACGAGGCCGCGCCGCCATATTTGCCGTCGCCCACGATCGGATGGCCGATCGCCGCCATGTGCACGCGAAGCTGGTGGGTGCGCCCGGTAAAGGGTTGCAGCTCGACCCAGGCGGCGCGGTTGCCGGCGCGCTCGATCACGCGGTAGCGGGTGCGCGCTGCCGCGCCCTCCTTTTCGTCGACGTGCATCTTCTCGCCGCCGGTGCCGGGCTGCTTGGCGATCGGCAGCTCGATGATGCCGTCCTCGATCGAGGGCACGTCGACGATCAGCGCCCAATACGTCTTGCGCGCGGTGCGCCCCGAAAACGCCTTGGCGAAGAACGCCGCGGACCGCGACGTGCGCGCGACGAGCAGCGCGCCGCTGGTGTCCTTGTCGAGCCGGTGGACGAGCTTGGGCCGGCCCTCGTTGTCGAACTGCAGGCCGTCGAGCAGGCCGTCGACATGCTCGGTCGTCTTGGTGCCGCCCTGCGTGGCGAGGCCGGGCGGCTTGTTGAGCACGAAGGCCTGGAAATCCTGGTGGATCACCATTTCGCGCGCGCGCTCGTTCTCCTCGTCGGACAGGATCACGCGCTGGCGTTCGGGCTTGGGGCCTTCCTTCGCCGGCTCGTCGGGGGGGACGCGGATCGTCTGGCCGGTGGCGAGCCGGTCGCCCGGCGTGGCACGCGCGCCGTCGACGCGGAGCTGCCCGGTGCGCGCCCATTTGGCGACCGTGGTGAAGCTGGTGTCGGGCAGATGCCGCTTGAACCAGCGATCGAGCCGGATGCCGTCATCCTCCAGCCCGACGTTGAACTGCCGGACCTCGGTCGCGCGGTCGGCCGGGGCGCTCATGCGATCCCCCGCGCGAGCGACAGGCCGGCGAACAGCGCGACCAGCGCGCCGATCACCGACAGCAGCGCATAGCCGAGCGCCAGCGCCAGCGCACCGCGCTCGATCATGGTGGCGAGATCGAGCGAGAAGGCGGAAAAGGTGGTGAAGCCGCCGAGCATCCCGACGCCGATCAGCAGCCGCCACGGCTCGCCCTGTTCGCCAAGCCTGGCGAGCGTGCCGGCGAGCAGCCCCATCAGCAGCCCACCGATCAGGTTCACGGCGAGCGTGCCATAGGGGAGCGCGGGATCCAGCGCGGCGAGCGCGGCCTTGCCCGTCAGATAGCGCGCGCCGGTGCCCACCGCGCCGCCGAGCATCACATAAAGCAGAGAAATCATGCGAGAGCCCTAGCGCGTGGGGGCTGCGAAGTCACCTTTGCGGTGAGGACGCGCCGATCCGCTTCCGCTTTAACACACTCCACCGCCCCCACCGCACCGTTCCCCGGCGAAGGCCGGGGCCCAGCCGGGACGACGGACGTGATACGCGTCGCGCTTCATCACACGAGCCTTCCCAACTGGGCCCCGGCCTTCGCCGGGGAACCAAGGGGGGAGCCGCGGCAGCGCTCCCCTCACACGCCGCCGTTCGACACCAGATCGACGTCGCTGCCGCCGTCGCCGCGCGGGGTGACGTAGAGGATATAGGCGGCGTTGCCGTGCGTGCCGCCCAGCACCTGGCGCGTGCCGTCCGCCTTGTGTTCGGCGGCATAGCCCGCCGCGGTGCTGCGCGTGTAGAACCAGTCGATGACGCGCGCCGGTGCCGCCCCGCTCGCGAAGCTGACGACGCGCAGCGCGCAGCCGTCGCGATCCGCGCCCGCGGCTTCGCTGACGCGCGCATCGGGATAGAGCGGCAGGCCGGCGGGCAGGCGCGTGGCCCAGAGCGCGCTATAGCCGATGCCCGGCGCGCAATCCGCCACCGACCGGTTCGGCTGGCGCGCGGCGAGCGCGCCCAGCGTCAGCGCGCCCGCCTTCGCCTTGCATTCGGGGCAGGTGGCCGATGCGGCGGGCGCGGGCTTCAGCGTTGCGGGATCGGTCGTGTCCTTGCGCGCGACGGGCAGCGCCACCGCGCCCGGATCGGGGCGGCTGGGCGGCCGGATCGCGTCCGCGTTGCTTTGCTGCGCGAGTGCCGGATCCACCATGATCTGGTCGTGCAGCGCCGCGGTCAGCGCGGGATCCTGTGCGTTGCTGCCCGCGTTCGTCGCGGCCAGCTCGCGATCGAGGCTTTCGAGGCTCTGCGCATCGTCCGCCTTCGGCCCGCAGGCCCCGAGCGCCAGCGCGAGGGACAGGGCGGCGAGCGCGGGCAGCGGGCGTGGGGGTACGAACATCGCCTTTTCCTGCCATGCCGCGCGTTAAGGAAGCGTGAGCCGGGGCTTGCCGCCCCGGCGGCGCGGGGCCATCTTCGCTGCCATGCTCAACATCGTCTCGATCCTCATCGGTCTCGTCACGCTCGCGTTCGGGCTCGTCGCGTTCACGCCGTTCCTGGGCGCGCTCAATTGGATCGTGATCCCGATCGGCATCGTCGGTGCGGCGATCGGCGCGCTGTCGTCGCGGAACGGCGGCCGCAACCTGAACCTGGTGCTGATCGCGATCTTCGCGCTGCGCCTGAGCATCGGCGGCGGCCTGCTCTGAAGGCCGCCGCCGATCATAGTCAGCCGAGCGTCTGCTCGAGCGTGATGTCGGCGTTCAGCACCTTGGAGACCGGGCAGTTCGCCTTGGCATCCTCGGCGATCCGGCGGAACTCGTCGGCGTCGATGCCGTCGATCCGGCCCTTCAGCGTCAGCGCGGAGCGCGTGATCGTGAAACCGTCGCCATCCTTGTCGAGCGTCACCTTGGCGGTGGTCTCGATCGTGCCCGCGTCATGGCCGGCCTTGGCGAGCGCGAAGCTCAGCGCCATGGTGAAGCAGCTCGCATGCGCGGCGGCGATCAGTTCTTCGGGATTGGTGCCGGGCGTCTCCTCGAAGCGCGTGGCGAAGCCGTAGGGGCTGTCCGACAGCACGCCCGACTGGGTCGAGACATGGCCGCGGCCATCCTTGCCGAAGCCATCATAGCGCGCGGAACCGTTGCGGGTGGGCATGGGAAAGAACCTTTCATGGGAGGGGTCGGAGGGTGAACCGCCGGGCGACGCAGGGGTTGCATGCGCATGCCGCCGGGGGTCCGCGGAGATGCATGCGATTTCGGATCGACCGGGTTGCGCGGGCGGGCGCCCCGGCTACACTCCTGCGACCAGGGTGGATCAGGGGACTATCGGCATGACGAAGACACGCGCGCTCGGCGGGGCGGCGATGCTGGCGCTGGCAAGCGCCGGCCAGGCGCAGACGGCACCGGCGGCGAAGCCCGCCTCGGTCTCGAGCCTCGTGCAGGCGGTCACCATCCCGTATCAGCAGTTCGTGCTGAAGAACGGCCTGCGCGTGATCGTCAGCACCGATCGCAAGGCGCCCGTCGTCGCGGTCAGCGTGTGGTACAATGTCGGCTCCAAGTTCGAGCCCAAGGGCAAGACGGGCTTCGCGCATCTGTTCGAGCATCTGATGTTCAACGGCAGCGAGAACGCGCCGGGCGATTTCTTCGCGCCGCTGAAGACGGTGGGCGCCACCGATTTCAACGGCACCACCTATTACGACCGCACCAACTATTTCGAGACGGTGCCCACCGCGGCGCTGCCGCGCGCGCTGTTCCTCGAATCCGATCGCATGGGCTATCTGACGGGCGCGATCACGCAAGCGGTGCTCGACGAGCAGCGCGGCGTCGTCCAGAACGAGAAGCGCCAGGGCGACAACCAGCCTTACGGCCTGACCCAGTATAAGGTGACCGAGGGGCTGTTCCCCGCGACGCATCCCTACGGCCACACCACGATCGGCTCGATGGCGGATCTGGACGCGGCGAGCCTCCAGACCGTGAAGGATTGGTTCCACGATCATTATGGCCCGAACAATGCGGTGCTGGTGCTGGCGGGCGATATCGACGTCGCCACCGCACGGCCGCTGGTGGAAAAATATTTCGGCGGCATCGCGCGCGGGCCGCAAAGCGTGGTGCCGCCTGCGCCGATCCCGACGCTGCCAGCGCCCGTCGCCGAGACGATCAAGGACCGCGTCGCCGCGGTGATGGTGTCGCGCAACTGGGTGGTGCCCGGCCTGAACGACAAGGACGGCGCCGCGCTCGACGTGGCGGCGGGCGTGCTCGGCGGCCTCGCCAGCAGCCGGCTCGACAATGCGCTGGTCAAGCAGGAGAAGCTCGCGGTTCGCGTTTCCGCCGACAATGAGAGCTTCAGCCAGCTCGGCCTGTTCCAGATCCGCGCGATCGTGCGGCCGGGCGTCGACCCCGCGCTCGTCGCGCGGCGGGTGGACGAGATCGTCGCCGAGTTCCTGAAGAACGGGCCGACCGCCGACGAGGTGAGCCGCTATGCGACCACCGCCGTGGCGGACAAGGTGCGCGGGCTGGAATCGGTCGGCGGGTTCGACGGCAAGGCGGTGACTCTGGCCGAGGGCGCGCTCTATTCGAACGATCCCGGCTTCTACAAGAAACAGCTCGAGGAACTCGCGCGGCAGACGCCTGCGAGCGTGAAGGCCGCTGCCGACCGCTGGCTCGGCCGCCCGACCTATGCGCTGACCGTGGTGCCCGGCCCGCGCGACGCCTATGCCGAAGCCAAGGTGCCGCCCAAGGTGGACGTGGTCGCCGCACCCGAGGCCGCGCCCAAGGGCACGCGCGGCACGCTGCCCGCGGTGGGCGAGGTGGCCGGCCTGTCCTTCCCGACGGTGGAGCGGGCGCGGCTGTCGAACGGGATCGAGATGGTCTATGCGAACCGCACCGCGGTGCCGATCACGCGGCTGGCGCTCGGCTTCGATGCGGGCGTCGCCGCCGATGTGGCCGACAAGCTCGGCACGCAGCAACTGACGCTCAACATGATGGACGAGGGCACCGCGACGCGCGACTCGATCGCGATCGCCGAGGCCAAGGAGCGGCTGGGCGCGCAGATCGGCGAGGCCCAGTCGTCGGATCGCACCACGCTGTCGCTCGACGTGCCGAGCGCCAATCTGGGCGCGGGGCTCGATCTTTTCGCCGACATCGTCCAGCATCCCGCCTTCGCCGAAGCCGAGGTGGCGCGCGTGCGCAACCAGCAACTGGCGCAGATCGGGCAGGAGCTGACCAACCCGAACGGCCTCGTCCAGCGCGTGTTGCCGAAGCTCGTCAATCCCGGCTCGCCTTATGCCAAGGCGTCGGGCAGCGGCGATCCGGCGGCGGTGAAGGCGCTGACGCGCGCCGATCTGGTGGCGTTCCAGCAGGCCTGGCTGCGGCCCGAAAAGGCGAAGATCTTCGTCGTCAGCGATCGGCCGCTCAGCGAGGTGAAGGCGGCGCTGGAGGCGCGCTTCGGCGGATGGCGCGGCACGGGGCCGGCCGGCACCAAGGCGTTTCCGGCGAACAGCCCCGCCACGCGATCGCGCATCGTGCTGATCGACCGGCCCGACAGCCCGCAATCGGTGATCGCGGCGGGGCAGGCGACGGGGCTGAAGGGCACCGAGGACCTGCTGCCGCTCATCACCGCCAACGACGCGCTGGGCGGCAGCTTTCTCGGCCGGATCAACATGGACATCCGCGAGACCAAACATTGGTCCTACGGCGTGAACGGCCGGTTCCAGCAGCTGGAATATGCCGCACCCTATATCGTCAGCGCACCGGTGCAGGCGGACAAGACCGGCGCCTCGCTCGACGCGCTGCGCCAGGACGTGCGCGAGTTCGTGACGACCAAGCCGATGACGCAGGAGGAGTTCGACCGCGCGATCACCGGCGGCATCCGCGCGCTGCCGGGCAATTTCGAAACGTCGCCCGCGGTGCTGGGCGCGATGCAGGCCAACGACCTGTTCCGCCGGCCTGACGATTATTATGCCACGATCACGCAGCGTTACCGGGCGATGACGTTGCCCGCGCTGAATGCGGCGATCGATCGGGTGGTGGATCCGGCCAAATTCGTCTGGGTGGTGGTCGGCGATGCGAAGACGGTGAAGCCGCAGCTTGACACGCTGGGCCTGCCGGTCGAGGTCATGCCGGCAGCATCCGTCGCGGGTGCGACGGCGATGCCTGCGGCGAGCGCGAGGACCGCGCCCGGCGCGGGTGTGAAGTAACGGAGAAGACGACATGGCGGATATCGACGGCAGCTGGGATTGCGTGGTGAAATCCCCGCTGGGCGATCAGAAGCTGACCCTGACCGTGACCGGCGAGGGCTCGACCTTCAGCGGCACCGGATCGGGCGCGATGGGATCGAGCGACGTCTCCGGCGCGCTCGACGGCAACACGATGACGTGGAAGATGTCGGTCTCGGTGCCGATGCCGATGACGCTCGACTGCACCGCGACGGTCGACGGCGATACGCTGACGGGGTCGGTCGGCGCCGGCGCATTCGGCAGCTTTCCGCTGAGCGGCACGCGCACCGCTTGATCGGTTTCGCGCGCTGGTGAACGAAGGGCCCGTTCTCCCGCAGGGGAGGGCGGGCCTTTCGCGTTTTCGGGATGGGCCCGCCGGGGCGGGGCCAAGGGGATCATGGCCATGTTCGACAGATTGCTCGCCGCGACGGCGCCCGCCGCGCTGATGTTCGCCGCGCTCGCCGCGCTCGCCGCGCCCGCCGTCGCGCAGAAGGATCCCGGCGCACCGGGCGACGAACATCCCGCCAAGCTGAAGCTGGCCGATGACGGCTATGGCTATACCCGCCGCGTCGTCGACATCCCGATGCGCGACGGCGTGAAGCTGCACACCGTGATCGCGCTGCCTGCGCACGCGCATGACGCGGGCATGCTGATGACGCGGACGCCTTATGATGCGGAGACGATCGCGACGCGCGATCCCGACGTCTATGCCAGCTGGAGCGGCAACCCCGACACGGCCGACGACCCGATCACCGCGGGCGGCTATATCCGCGTGTTCCAGGACGTGCGCGGCATGCACAAGAGCCAGGGCATCTACATGATGAACCCGGCGCCCGCGGGAACGCCGTTCAACCCGACCAAGACCGACGATTCCACCGACGCCTATGACACGATCGCATGGCTGGTGAAGAACGTGCCCGAATCCAACGGCCGGGTGGGCGTGATCGGGATCAGCTATGATGGGTTCCTGCCGCTGATGGCGCTGGTCAACCCGCATCCCGCGCTGAAGGTGGCGGTGCCGATGAACCCGATGGTCGATGGCTGGCGCGGCGACGACTGGTTCCACAACGGCGCGTTCCGCCAGCAGATGATGCCCTATATGCTGAGCCAGGACGGCACGCGCGACGCCGACACGCCCTGGATCGCGGGCCAGGCGGACGATTACGACTATTATCTGAAGGGCGGTTCGGCCGGCGCGATCGGCAAGGCGCAGGGGCTCGACCAACTGGGCTTCTGGAACAAGATCACGCAGCATCCTGCCTATGACCGGTTCTGGCAGGAGGCGGCGATGGACAAGGTGCTGGCGAAGCGCCCGCTGACCGTGCCGACGATGCTCGTCGCCGGGCTGTGGGATCAGGAGGACATGTACGGTGCGCCTGCGGTGTACAAGGCGCTGATCGCGCGCGGTACGCCGACGTCGATGCTCTATCTGTCGGTCGGCCCCTGGTGGCACGGCCAGCAGGCGCGCGCGGATGCGAGCCAGTTGGGCGCGGTGAAATGGGATCAGAACACCGCGAAGTGGTGGCGCGCGCACGTCCTCGCGCCGTTCCTCGCGCATTATCTCAAGACCGACGCGCCGGCGATGGACGTGGCGCCCGTCACCGCCTTCCAGACGGGCACGAACCAGTGGCAGACGCTGCCGGCCTTCCCGGCGGCGGGGGCGGCGGGCGTGCCGCTGTATCTGAAGCCCGGCGGTGCGCTCGGCTTCGATGCCGCCGCCGGGCCGGCCGAGACGCGCGATTACATCTCCGATCCCGCCGCGCCCGTGGGCTATCGCGCACGACCGGTAAAGGCGCTTTATGCGACGGGTTCGACCTGGCACCAGTGGCTGACCGACGACCAGCGCAGCGTTTCGGGCCGCCCCGACATGGCCGCATTCGAGACGCCCGTGCTCACCGCGCCCGTCACCATCTCGGGCGCGCCGCAGGTGCACCTGACCGCCTCGACCAGCGGGACGGACAGCGACTGGGTGGTCAAGCTGATCGACGTCTATCCCGACGGCAAGACCGGCGGGCGCGAGATGGCGGGCTATCAGCTCGCCGTCGCGATGGACATATTCCGCGGGCGATACCGCGACGATCCGGCGGTGGCCAGGCCGCTGGCATCGGGCGTGCCGCTGAAATACGACTTCGCGCTTCCCAACACGAACCATGTGTTTCTGCCGGGCCATCGGATCATGGTGCAGGTGCAATCGAGCTGGTTCCCGCTCTACGATCGCAACCCGCAGACGTTCGTGCCCAACATCTTCTTCGCCAAGCCGTCGGATTACGTGGCGGCGACTCAGAAGATCACCGTCGGCGGACCCGACGAAAGCTATATTAGCCTGCCGGAGGTGAAGTGATGAATCGTCGTTCGTTCCTGATGGCGTCCACCGCGAGCGTCGCGGCATCGGCGCTCCCGTCCTTCGCGCGCGCCGCGGCGCCGGCCACGCCGCTGAACGCGCTGTTCGATTCGCTGGTGCAGGAGCAACTCCGCCGCAGCCCCGAATTTGCGACCAATCTGGGGCTCGACACCGGCGCCAACGCCGATCTGCGCGCGAAGCTGTCCGATCAGTCGCCCGCAGCACTCGCCGCGGACAAGGCGGCGACTCAGGCCGATCTGAAGCGGCTGGGCGCGGTCGACATGGCCGCGCTGACGCCTGCCGAGCGGATCGACCTCGAATGCGTGCTCTATGCCAAGCGTTCGGCCGCCGCGGTGCAGGCGTTCGATTTCGGCGGATCCTCCTATGGCCCCAGCCCCTATGTCGTCTCGCAACTGTCGGGCGCGTACCAGTCGGTGCCCGATTTCCTCGACACCAAGCACAAGGTGAAGACCAAGGGCGATGCGGACGCCTATCTCCAGCGGCTGGGCGCGTTCGCGACGCAGATCGACCAGCAGACCGACCGGATGCGCCACGATGCCGGGGTGGGCGTGGTGCCGCCCGACTTCATCCTCGATCTCGCGCTGACGCAGCTCGAAAAGACCGCGGTGCCGGCCGACCAGGCGCTCGTCGTCACCAGCCTGGCGCGCCGCGCGGCGGCCAAGGGGCTGGGCGACGGCTATGCGCGCGACGCGGCATCGATCTACACCGCGCGCGTGCTGCCCGCGCTCCAGCGCCAGATCGCCGTGGCGCGCGAGCAGCGCGCGCACGCCACTCACGATGCCGGCGTGTGGAAGCTGCCCCAGGGTGCGGCCTTCTATCCGGTCGCGCTGCAGGCGACGACGACGACGCGCTTCTCGCCCGACGAGGTGCACAAGTTCGGGCTCGATCAGGCGGCGATGATCGGCGCGCGGCTCGATGCCGAGCTGAAGAAACAGGGGTTCAGCAAGGGCAGCGTCGGCGCGCGGATGGCCGCGCTCTACAAGGATCCGAGCCAGCTCTATCCCAACACCGATGCGGGCAAGATGCAGGCGATCGCCTATTGCAACGCGCGCCTCGACGCGATCCGCCAGCGCCTGCCGAGCGTCTTCACGCGCGTGCCCCCCTACAGCTTCGAGGTGCGCCGCGTGCCGGCCGCGACCGAAGCGGGCGCGGCGGCGGCGTTCAGCCAGAGCCCGGCGATCGACGGATCGCGCCCCGGCCTCGTCTATTTCAACCTGAAGGATTCAGGCGACTGGCCCAAATTCTGTCTGGCCACGACCGTCTATCACGAGGGGCTGCCGGGGCATCAGGAGGAGGGCGGCCTTGCGCTGTCCAACACGCGGCTGCCGCTGATCCGCAAGGTCTCGGGCTTTTCGGGCTATGCGGAGGGCTGGGCGCTTTATGCCGAGCAGCTCGCCGACGAGATCGGCATGTATGACGACGATCCGCTCGGGCGGCTCGGCTATCTCAAATTCATGCTGTTCCGCGCGAACCGCTGCGTCGTCGATACCGGCATCCACCATCTGCGCTGGAGCCGCGAACAGGGCATCCAGCGCTTCATCGAGCAGGAGGGCGAAACGCCGGGCTTCGCCGCGCGCGAGGTGGAGCGATATTGCGTGAACCCGGGCCAGGCGGCGAGCTACAAGCTCGGCCATTCGGTGTTCGTCGGCATCCGCGAAAAGGCGAAGGCGAAGATGGGCGCGCGTTTCGATCTCAAGGCCTATCACGACACCGTGCTGGGCAGCGGCCGCGTGCCGCTCGACGT
Source organism: Sphingomonas sp. GC_Shp_6 (assembly GCF_026540835.1). Classification (NCBI taxonomy): domain Bacteria; kingdom Pseudomonadati; phylum Pseudomonadota; class Alphaproteobacteria; order Sphingomonadales; family Sphingomonadaceae; genus Sphingomonas; species Sphingomonas sp. GC_Shp_6. Next base: position 408,955 of record NZ_JALNUO010000001.1, read on the forward strand.
GCTCCAGCGGATCGGCGACGACTGGGTGGCGCGCGCCTAGCGCGTCACCGTCGTCACATGGCCCATCTTGCGACCGGGGCGGGTGGCGCCCTTGCCATAGAGGTGGAGGTGCGCGCCCGGCTCGGTCAGCGCGCCGTCCCAGGGATCGTCGCCGATCAGGTTGCGCATCGTCACCTGCCGCCCGGTCAGCGCGGTCGTACCGAGCGGCAGGCCGCAGATCGCGCGAATATGGTTTTCGAACTGCGAGGTCTCGGCGCCCTCGATCGTCCAATGGCCCGAATTGTGGACGCGCGGCGCCATCTCGTTGAACACGGGGCCGTCGAGCCCCACGAAGAATTCGCAGGCAAGGACGCCGACATAGCCGAGCTCGGCCGCGATCCGACCGGCGAGCGCGGTGGCCTCGTCCACCTGCGCCAGCACGGCGGCGGGCGCGGGCAGCGTGGAGGTGCGCAGGATCGCATCGACATGGACATTGTCGGGCGCGTCGTAGCGGACCGTGCCGCCGTCCGATCCGCGGGCGATCAGGATCGAGAATTCATGGGCGAAGGCGATGAAGCCTTCGAGGACCGACGGACCGCCGATCGCGTCCCATGCGGCATCGGCGTCGGCGGGTTCGCGGATCACCGTCTGCCCCTTGCCGTCATAGCCGAAGCGCACGGTCTTCAGGATCGCGGGCGTGCCGATCCGCTCCAGCGCGGCGGCGAGGTCCGCGCGCGAGGCGATCGCGGCCCAGGGCGCGGGGCGGCCGCCGAGCCCCTCGACGAAGCGCTTCTCCGCCACGCGCTCCTGTGCCACGCGCAGCGCCGCAGGCGCGGGGTGGACAAGAACGCGCTCCGCCAGCCACTCGACGGGGCCGAGCGCGACATTCTCGAATTCATACGTGACGACGTCGCAGGCCGCGGCGAACGCGGCCAGCGCGTCGCGGTCGTCGTACTCCGCGCGGGTGAGGCTGGAGGCGGTCTGCGCGGCGACGCTCTCGCGGTCGGGCGCGAGGATGTGCGTGCGATAGCCGAGCTGCGCGGCGGCGACGGCGAGCATCCGCCCGAGCTGGCCGCCGCCCAGGATGCCGATTGTGGCACCGGGCGCGATCATAGCGGATCGGTCGCCACGCCGTCGGTCTGCGCCGCGCGCCACGCCGCCAGCCGCTCGGCGAGCCCCGCGTCGGACAGCGCGAGGATCGCGGCGGCGAGCAGCCCGGCATTCTTGGCCCCCGCCTTGCCGATCGCCAGCGTGCCGACCGGAATGCCGCCGGGCATCTGGACGATCGAGAGCAGGCTATCCATGCCCTTCAGCGCCTTGGATTCCACCGGCACGCCGAGCACGGGCAGCGCGGTCATCGCCGCCGCCATGCCGGGCAAATGCGCCGCGCCGCCTGCGCCCGCGATCACCACCTTCAGCCCGCGCGCCGCCGCCGTGGTGGCATATTCGACCAGCCGCTGCGGCGTGCGGTGTGCGGAGACGACCTTGGTCTCGTGCGCGACGTCCAGCTCCTGCAGGATATGGGCGGCGTGGCGCATCGTCTCCCAATCGGAGGTGCTGCCCATGATGATGCCGACGTCCGCCATGCCTGTCCCCGCGCGAGAGCGCCGTGCCTAGCGAGCAGGCCCGGGCAGGGCAAGCGCATGGGGCGGTGGAACCGCGCCACGGGAGGATCGTTTCGCCCCTGTTATCAAACAGGTCATCAAACAGGGAGGATCGGCATGGCGGACGTGAACAAGGACGAGAAGATCGTAAAGAGCAATTTCAACGTGGGTGGCGTCATCGCCGCGATCGCGTTGCTTCTTCTCGTGCTCGGCCTGCTCAAATATCTGCACATCTCGCCGCTCTGAACGCCGAGGCAGCTCCCTTTCCGGGACGGTGATGTTGGCGATCCGGCCGAGGATCGCCAACGCCCCCGGGCCTAACGCTCGCTCAGATAATAGCGGTCGGTGGCGTTGAGGGCGGCGTCGAGTTCGTAGACGATCGGCTGGCCGGTCGGGATCTCCAGCCCGGTGATCGCATCGTCGGGAATGTTCGACAGATGCTTGACCAGCGCGCGCAGCGAATTGCCGTGCGCGGAGATCAGCACGCGCTGGCCGTCCTTCAGCGCGGGCGCGATCCGGGCGTCCCAATAGGGCAGCACGCGCGCGATCGTGTCCTTCAGGCTTTCGGTGGCGGGAATCGCGATGCCGGCATAACGGCGGTCCTGCGACAGATCATAGGCGCTGCCCGGCTCGAGCGGCGGCGGCGGCACGTCGAAGCTGCGGCGCCAGACATGGACCTGCTCGTCGCCGTGGCGTGCCGCGGTCTCCGCCTTGTCGAGCCCCGTCAGCCCGCCATAATGGCGCTCGTTCAGCCGCCAGTCCTTTTCCACCGGAAGCCACAGCCGGCCCATCGCCTCGAGCGCGAGATCGAGCGTCTTGATCGCGCGCGTCTGGAGCGAGGTGAAGGTCTGGTCGAAATCCAGGCCCTTGGCGGCCATCATGGCGCCCGCCGCGCGCGCTTCGGCCGCGCCCTTTTCGGTCACGTCCACGTCCCACCAGCCGGTGAAGCGGTTTTCGAGGTTCCAGGCGGACTGGCCGTGGCGGATCAGGACGAGGGTGGGCATGGCGATCCTTCGAGCGAAATGGTCATGAAGCGGTTGTGCGGGCTTGGCGGATAGCCGCCGAACACGGGCCCGTCCACGAAGCCCGCGGCCTCATAGAGCCGGCTGGCGGCGGCGAAGGCGGGCGAGGTGCCCGTCTCCAGATACAATCGGCGATAGCCCCGCGCGCGTGCGGTTTCCATGACGTGCGCGAGCATCGCGCGGCCGACGCCGCGGCGCAGCTGCCCGGGCGCGGTGCGCATCGATTTCACTTCGCCGGCGCCCTCGCCCAGATCCTTCAGCGCACACAGGCCGGCGAGCGCGCCGTCGTGCCACGCGGTCCAGAAGGTGACGCAAGCCGCGCTGAGGCCGTCTGCATCGAGCGAATGGCGGAATTCGGGTGGCGAATCGGCCTGTGCATCCTTGCGGTGGAAGGCGAGCAGCGCGGCGACATGCGGTGCGCGCGGATCGTCTTCGCGAAGCTCGATCACCGCGCCGCCTTTTAGAGTTCGTCGATCATCTGGGCGAGCGTTTCGAGCATCGATCGCCCGAGCCGCTGCGAGCGCTCGCCCGACCAGCCATAGGTCGCGTCGGGATTGGGATCGTGATCCTTGAACGGCATCTCGATCGTCATGCTGACCGCGCCGAACCGCTCGGCGAGCTGGTTGGTCGACATCGTCAGGTTCGCCTGTCCGGGCGCGGATCGTGGATAGCCCTTTTCCGTCTGGAAATCGGGCGTGTGCGCGGCGAGGCGGCGGCCATATTCGTAGAATTTGGCGCCGTGCGCGTCGGTCCAGCGGGGAATGCCCTCGAACCCGGCGAGGAAATTGGCGGGGATCGCCTCGTCGCCATGCACGTCCATCGCGACGTCGACGCCGGTTTCGTCCATCGCCGCGAGCACGCAGAGCACTTCGGGGCTGCGCTCCGCGGAGGGCGCCGCCCATTCGCGGTTGAGGTTCACGCCCGCGGCGTTGGTGCGCAGATGGCCGCGGCGCGTGCCGTCGGGGTTCATGTTGGGGACGACATGGACGGTGGCCTTGGCCAGCAGCGGCGCGGCCTCCGGGCCGATCAGCCAGTCGAGCGCGCCCTCCATCCACCATTCGGTCATCGACTCGCCGGGATGCTGGCGGCCATAGATCCACACCGGCCGCGGCCCCGTGCCGATCGTCAAGCAGTCGATCGCCTGCCCGTCGAGGCTCTGCCCGAGTTCGCGGTGGGTGACGCCGGGTGCCTGCGCGATCCGCGCGACGAGGGACGCGTGCCGCTCCATGGGATAGGGCTCGAAATAGGCGAACCAGGCCAGATCACCCTCAGCCGTCCAGTCGAAGCTCAGCACGCCGTCGTCATAGCGCGTCTCGATCATCGGCCAGTGGACCCGGTCGGCGCTCGCGCGCACCTTGTAGCCGGGCCAGCCGAACGGATAGGCGGACTGGCCTGCGTTCAGGATGCGGAAGCGAAGCGTCCGCCCACGAGCCCCCGCCACGCGGAAATAGAACCATTGGAAGAAGTCCGAGTCGCGATCGGGCACTATCTCGAGATCGACCTGATCGCCGTCGATGGCGACGACCCGGATGTTCCCGCCGTCGAAGGCGGCATTGATGCGAAGGCTCATCGGACGGTGATAGTCCGCCCGGACTCACCGGGAAACCCCGTGAACAGCGCCGCGGCCAGTTTCGCCGCCTGCGCCGGCGTCGCCGATTGCGGCGAGCGCAGATCGGCGGCGGTGTGCGCATGGCCTTCCCACACCGGCGTCCGGTCGGCGCGCTGGATCGCGACCGACAATTGGGTCAGCAGCACCTCGCGCCCGCGGCCACCGCCGCCGACCGGGAAGGACACGCCGCCGCCGAGCCCGACGCCGCCACCGCGGTTGCCGCCGAAGCTCGCGCCGCCCAGCCCGACGCTGAACGGCGAACGGCGCGGCGGGCCCTCCTGCGTCTGCGTGTCGAACGTCACGATCGCGGTGAACTGCGCCGGCGTGCCGGGCGCGGGATCGGCATAGCCCGCCTGCAGCAATTGCGCGCGCACCGCATCGGCATAGGTCTGGAACTCGATCGTTGCGGGGCCCGCATCGGCGGGCGGGGCGACCGCGATCGTGCCGCGCGCGACATCGGCGCCCAGATGGTAGCGCAGTACCTCCGTCGGCGGCAGGTTGCCGGCGGTCGTGCACCCCGCCAGCAGGGTCGCGGTAAGGGCCAGGGCAGCGATCGGACCGTGCTTCATGGGATACGCCTTTTCGACTGGAACGGTGGCTTGGGAGCCGTGACGGGGAACGCGCGGACCCGGCATCCGGGTTCCCGCATCTTGACTTGGTGGGCACCCGCATCTAGGCGACGCGCTTTCCGTAGAACAACCCTATTCAAAGAAGCGAATCGATCATGAAGATCCGCAATTCCCTCAAGTCGCTCAAGGACCGGCATCGCGACAATCGCGTGATCCGCCGTCGCGGCCGCACCTATGTCATCAACAAGACGAACCGCCGCTTCAAGGCCCGCCAGGGCTGAGCATGACGGCGCGTGCCGTCGTTTTCGACGTCGGCCACGTTCTCTACGACTGGAGCCCACGGTTCCTGTACGAGCGTCTCATCCCCGAGGGTGAGGCGCTCGACGCGTTCCTGCGCGACGTCGTCACGGTCGAATGGCATTTCCAGCATGATGCCGGACGTCCCTTCGCGGAGACGTCGGCCGAACTGACGGCGGCGCATCCGCAGCATGCCGCGCTGATCGCTGCCTGGGGCCCGCGCTTCCTGGAGAGCATCGGCCCGGCGCTTCCGGGCATGACCGCATTGGTCGAGGAACTCGACGCGCGCGGCGTGCCGCTGTTCGCGATCACCAATTTCTCGGGCGAATTCTTCCCGCCGTTCCGCGCGCAGGAAGCGCACCTGTTCGACCGGTTTCGCGACATCGTCGTCTCTGGCGACGAAAAGTGCGCCAAGCCCGATCCGGCGATCTTCCGCCTGGCGCTGGACCGGTTCGGCCTGGACGCCAACGGCACGGTGTTCATCGACGACCGGCGCGACAATGTCGACGCCGCCTGCGCGCTCGGCATGACCGGGCTGCATTTCGTGGATGCGCCCACCTTGCGCGGCCAGTTGCGCGATTTGGGACTGGTTGGCGCCTGACGGCGTTTGGTGTACAACCGTGTACACGAAAGGAGCGCGACCCATGGAAATGTCCGTCCGCGAAGCCCGCGCGCACTTCGCCACCGCGCTGGCCGCCGCCGAGCGCGGCGAGCAGGTGACGATCACCAAGAACGGCAAGCCGATCGCCCAACTGGGGCCGCCGCCTGCGAAGAAGGGGGGGCTGGACTGGGATCGGCTTGCGCGGGTCCGCGCCGAGATGGGGCTGGACAAGATCGTGTTGGAGCGGCCGCTCGACGACGAATGGCTGGCCGAGTTCAACGATCCGGCGTGGATGAAGGCGTTGCTTGGGCCGGATTATTATGACGACGAGCCCGCCGACGGCGCTCCATGATCCTGCTGCTTGATACGCACTTCCTGCTATGGCTGATGCTGTATCCCGACAAGATCTCGCGGGCCGAACAGGCGGCAATCGAGTCCGCCGAACGCCTGCACGTATCGGTGGTGTCGTTATGGGAGATCCGGATCAAGTGGAATGCGCGCGATCGTCACGGCCGTCGCAAGGGCGAGATCTCGCCCGAACAGACGCTGACGTTCGTGGTCAGAAGCGACATGCGCCTCGAGCCTCTGCACCCCGACGATTGCGTCGCACCGCTGGTGCCGCCGCTCGCGCACAAGGATCCGTTCGACGAGATGCTGCTCACCCATGCGCAGCAGCTGGGCGCCCGCCTGCTCACCCGCGATGCGCGGCTGGCGGACCACCCGGTCGCGTGGATCGCGTGAGGCGGGCTGAGGGTTCGATACCGTCTCCCGCTCCGTTCGTGCTGAGCGTGTCGAAGCACGCTCTCCGCGGTCGAGCCTTCATGCGGAACAGGCCCTTCGACAGCCTCGGAGCGAACGGCGTAAAGGGTAACGTTACCCCGCTCTAACGCCGTTCCAGCTCGTCGCCGATGATGCGGACGACGTGGAGCACGTTGGTCGAACCCGGCGTGCGGAAGGGCACGCCCGCCATCACGATCACCCGGTCGCCAGCCTTCGCCATGCCCTGGCGCAACGCCATGCGTTTCGATTTGGACACCATGTCCTCGAACGATTCAACGTCGCGCGTGTGGACCGCGTGCGTGCCCCATAGCAGCCCCAGGCGCCGCGCCGTCTCCTGTTGCGGGGTGAGAACTAGGATCGGCACCGAGGGACGCTCGCGCGCCACGCGCCGCGCCGTCGAGCCGGAACTGGTGAAGCAGATGATCGCCGTCGCCCCCACCGTCGCCGCGATGTTCTTGGCCGCCTCCGCCAGCGCGTCCGCGGTCGTCGGATCGGGCTTGGTGACCGTGAAGTGCATGCGGTCGCCATGTTCGGGATCGCCCTCCACCGAGATGCCGATCGCATCCATCATCGCCACCGATTCGATCGGCCAGTCGCCGGCCGCGCTTTCGGCGGACAGCATGATCGCATCGGCGCCGTCATAGATCGCGGTCGCCACGTCGGACACTTCGGCGCGGGTGGGCGAGGGGCTCTTGATCATCGATTCGAGCATCTGCGTGGCGACCACCACGGGGCGGCCCATCCGACGCGACACCTCGACGATGCGCTTCTGCAGCGGCGGCACCGATTGCGGCGGCAGCTCGACGCCCAGATCGCCGCGCGCGACCATCACGCCGTCGCACGCCTCGACGATCTCCTCGAGCCGCTCGATCGCGGCGGGCTTCTCGATCTTGGCGAGCAGCGCGGCCTTGCCCCCGATCAGCTTTCGCGCCTCCCACAGATCCTCGGGCCGCTGCACGAACGACAGCGCGATCCAGTCGACGCCCTGATCGACCGCGAAGGCGAGGTCGCTGCGGTCCTTTTCGGTCAGCGCCGCCATCGGCACCACCACGTCGGGCACGTTCAGGCCCTTGTTGTTCGACAACGGGCCGCCGACCTCGACATGCGTGACGATCCGGTCGGCCGAATGCTCGGTCACGCGCAGCACCAGCTTGCCGTCGTCGAGCAGCAGCCTTGCGCCGGGCTCGATCGCAGCGAAGATCTCCTTGTGCGGCAACTCGACGCGGTTGGCGTCGCCGGGTTCGGGCGAGCGATCGAGCACGAAGATGCTGCCCGTCACCAGATCGATCCGGCCCTCGGCGAAGCGGCCGACGCGCAGCTTGGGGCCCTGAAGGTCCGCGAGGATCGTGGAGGGCCGGCCGAACCGTTCCTCCAGCCCGCGGATCGCCTGGATCACCGCGATCTTCGACGCCTGGTCGCCATGGCTCATGTTGATGCGGAACGCATCCGCGCCCGCCTCGAACAGCCGGGCGATCATCTCGGGCGTGTTGCTGGCCGGGCCGAGCGTTGCGAGCACGCGAACCTTGCGGGAGCGGGGTCGAATGGCGGTCATGCCGTTTATCCTTCGGGCTTGTGCGCGCCTGCCTCTAACCCGTAACGCCGCGCGATCAACCACCGAGGCCCGAGATAATAACGATGCCCGACGAACTCGACACGCTGGACGACGCGACCGCGGCGGCCGCCTTTCGCCGGCTGGTGCGCCATCTGCGCCACCGCGACGACGCGCAGAACGTCGATCTGATGGGGCTGGCGGGCTTTTGCCGCAACTGCCTGTCGGACTGGGTGGGCGAGGCCGGAGGGCTCGACCGCGAAGCCGCGCGGCAGGTGGTCTACGGCATGCCCTATGCCCGCTGGAAGGCGGAGCATCAGGGCGAGGCCAGCGCCGAACAGCTCGAACGGATGGCGGCGAGCGTGGCCAGGAACGCCCGCTTGAGCGATCAGGGTTAACCGCCTACACGGCGGGCCGCATCCCGCACGCCCGATTCCGGACGCGGCCCCGGCGGCGCGCCGGTGGCGGGGATGCTCCATGGTTTCAATGAAGGCCGGTCGCGCACCGGCGGGTGGGGAAGACGAGTGATGGCGGACGAACGGCAACACGGCATGGGCGGCGGCCAGGTGGCGGCGGACGAACTGCGCCTCCTGATCGAGCGCGCCGAGCGGCTCGAGGAAGAGAAGAAGGGCATTGCCGACGATATCAAGGACGTGATGGCCGAAGCCAAGGGCCGCGGCTACGATCCTAAGGCGATCCGCAAGATCCTGTCGATCCGCAAGAAAAAGAAGGAAGAATATCAGGAGGAAGAGGCGATCCTGGAAGTGTATCTCCAGGCGTTGGGCATGATCTGAACGGACGGACTCGGGCGGATCGTGCGGGCGTGGCGCCGGCATGATCCGCCAAGGGACGGCGCATTGGCAAACGACGGAGCCTTCGCCGATGGAGTTGAAGACCGGCGCCGCGCTGCGGATCGGGAAGGGGGCGCTCGGATCCTATTTCCTGATCGTCGCGCATGAGCGGCCGGTGCGTGCGCGCCGCGTCGGCTAGCGCGCGGCGGCGGTGACCAGCAGCATCAGCGCGATGCCGGCCAGACTGGCGGCCGTGACGCGCAGTCGGGGATCGCGGGCATGGCTGCGCGGCAGCAGCTCGCACGCGCCGATATAGAGGAACACGCCCGCGAACACCGCGAGCAGCGGTGCCAGCAGCACGCCGGGTACGCGGATCGTCAGCCCGGCGACGACGCCCAGCGTGGGCGCCGCGCCGTTGGCGATGAGCCATTTCCACGCCGTGCCGCGTGCCGACGACGCGAGCACCAGGCTCACCGTGTTGATCCCGTCCGCCACGTCGTGCGTCAGCACCGCCAGCGCCACGATCCAGCCGATCGCGGGCGAGATCTGGAAGGCCAGGCCGATCCCCATGCCGTCGAGGAGGCTGTGCAGCGTGAGGCTCGCCGGCCCCAGATGCGCGCGCCAGGGCCGGGCCGCATGGCCGATCCCGTCGAGCACGCGGTCGAGCAGCAGATAGGCGCCGAGCCCCAAGGCGACATAGGCCAGGATCGTACGCGGCGCATAGATGCCCTCGGCCAGCGCGATCGCCTCCGGGATCAGGTCGAACAGCGCGACGCCCAGCACGATTCCCGCCGCCAGCCCGAGCACGATCGTGATCCGCGCCTCCAGCCGAAGCGCGAGCAGGCCGCCGACGAGCGTCGCGGCGCTGGCGGCCACGCCGAAGGCGAGCGGCACCAGGATCATGCGTGCGGGAACGGTGGCGCGGGGTGGGTCGTCGGCATGCCGTACCCTAGACGCGATGATACATGATATCGCAATGGGAAAAGACCGGCGGGCCGTTGCGCCGGGGCAACGGGCAGGAGCACGACCAATGCGGGCGGGACGGGTGATCGGAGCGGGCCTGCTGGCCGTTCTCGGCATCGCGGCGGGGCTGGGGGTGTCGGCAAAGGATGTGCATGCGGGGTATCTGGCGCCCGGCGCGTTCGACATCCTTGCGGTGCTGCCGCCCGCGCCGATGGACGGCGATGCGCGCGACATCGCCGACCGCGCCATCTTCCGCGCGACTCGCGCTTTGGAGCGCAGCCCGCGCTGGACGCTGGCGACCAGCGACGTCAAATCCGCGCCGGCGGACATGATGCGCGATTTCGGTTGCGCGCTGGGAGTCACGCTGGCGCCGGACGATGCGCCGCGGATGCTCGCGCTGCTGCGCATGGCGGCGGCGGATACGGGCGGCGCCACGGGGATCGCGAAGGACCATTATCGGCGGCACCGGCCCTTCGCGGCCGATCCGGGCGCGACCTGCGAGCCGATCGCCGACACCGCGGGCAGCTATGATTACCCCTCGGGCCATACGACGCTCGGCTGGACGTGGGCGACCTTGCTTGCCGGCCTCGCGCCCGATCGCGCCACCGCGATCCTCGCGCGGGGCCGTGCTTATGGGGAGAGCCGGGTGGTGTGCGGCGTCCACAATGCCAGTGCGGTGGAGGCGGGCCGGGTATCCGCAGCCGCGACGCTGGCGGCGATCGCGGGCGATCCGCGCTTCCAGGGGGATCGCGCCGCGGCGGCGGCCGAACTCACCGCGTTGCGCGCGGATCCCAAGACGGCAAGGCCCGACGCCAAGACCTGTGCGGCGGAGGCGGCACTGGTCGCGCAGCGCGTTTACTGAGAGCCGCCGGAACGGAAGGCGAGGCCGTAGCCTCGCCCCTTCAAACCGCTTGTTAATAGTCGGCCTGTGTCAATCGCAACTGGCAGGCGGAACGACAATCACCATCAACGGATCTAGAGTCTGACGACGTTACTCTGGCCCGTTCGCCCTGAGCTTGTCTAAGCACGAACGGATCCGGCGATCCGGTCGAGCCAATGTATCCCGGTCTTGCGGTTCAAAAACCGCAGGCGCCGCGCCCTTCCAAAATGGCCGGCCCCGATCGCCCAACAGATCCGCTCAAAGCGCTGCGATATAGGCGGCGGCGTCGCGGGCTACGTCGGCGGCGGGCTTGCCGGGGCGGTAGAGATTGGAGCCGAGGCCGAAGCCGTCCGCGCCCGCCGCTCGCCACGCCGCCATCGTCTCGGGCATGATGCCGCCCACCGCCAGCACGCGAAGCGCCTTGGGCAGCACCGCGCGCTGCGCCTTCAGCAGCGCCGGCGGGGTGGCGTCGGCGGGGAACAGCTTCAGCGCGGTAGCGCCGGCTCGCAGCGCGGCGAAGGCTTCGCTCGCGGTGTAATAGCCCGGCAGCGAGATCAGGCCGCCGGCCACCGAGGCGGCGATCACCGCCGGATCGGTATTGGGCGAGACGATGATCGTGCCCCCGGCGGCGGCCACCTGCGTCACCTGATCGGTGGTCAGCACGGTGCCCGCGCCCACCAGCGCCCGGTCGCCCAGCCGCTCGGCGAGCAAGGCGATGCTCGCGAACGGATCGGGCGAGTTCAGCGGCACCTCGATCAGCGTGATGCCCGCGGCGACCAGCGCATCGCCGATAGCGGGCGCTTCGGCCGGCGTGATGCCGCGCAGGATGGCCACGAGGGGACAGGCGGCGAACGCCTGGTCGAAACGTCGGTCGAGTGCGGTCACGGTAAGAGCTCCCGGATGGCATGGATGCCGGCGCGAAACGCGGCGTGGCTGTCGAGCGCGGCGACGCGCCCGCCGGCGGCGACGATCGCGGCGGCGTAGAGATCGGCGAGCGCACCGCTCGCCAGCAGATGGACGTCGCGGCCCGACAGCTCGGCCTGTGCGCCGACATCCGCGCCGATCAGGATGCCGCTCGCCAGCGATGCGGCCTCTGCGGCCGGTCGCATGCCGAGCAGAACGGCGGCGCGCACCTCGAACAAGGCCACCGTCAGGTCGCGCGCGCGCATCCCGCGCGCCAGCCCGTCGTGGAAGGCGGGGCCGTCCGCCACCGGGCCGTCCAGCATGCCCGCCAGAATGCCGTGCGCCTTGACGAGCGCGAACAGCTCGCCCGTCATCGCGGTGGCGAAATCGGCCAGCGCGCCATCCGCCATCGCGATCCATTTGCAATGCGTGCCCGGCTGGCAGAACAGCGCGTCGGCAGGCGCAAGGCCGGCGGCGGTCGCGCCGAGCGCCTGCACCTCCTCGCCGCGCATAACATCGGCACGGCCGTTGGTGCGCAGCGCGACACCGGGCAGGATCGTGACGCCGGGCGCCACGTCCACCGAACCGCGGGCGAGCGCCGCGAGATCCGCGGGCGCATCGACATAGGGGATATCGCGCCAGCCGCGCGTCGATCCGATCATGCCGGCGGCGAGGATCGGGTGATCGCCGAGCCGCGACCGCAAGCCTGCGACTTCGGCATCATAGGCGGCGGGATCGATCGCCAGCACGCCGCGGCCATCGCTTTCGCTGGCCAGCACGGCACCATCGCCGGCCATCAGCCAGGCGCGGCGGTTGGTCGTTCCCCAATCCACGGCGATATATGCGCCTTTGGCCGTCACCGAGCAGCTCTCCCCAATAAGTACGACAATAAAGCTTCACCTAAAGCGGTCAAGCGGTTCGCGCGCGACCCGCCGATCCTGACTAGCCTGGAAGCAATCTACCAATCGGCAGGTACTTCGAGAGGATATGGCCATGGCCGATCCGATGATAGCACGGCATCATGAAAGACCAGCGCGAACCCGGCCCCGATCCCGTCATCCGTTCCGGTCCGTCGGAACGGGATTATCTGCTCAAGCGGGCGGTGGACCACCAACGCTTGGCCGAAAAGGCCGACGAAGCCGGATCGCGGACCATCCATTTGCGGCTGCAGCAACTCTATGAAGAGCAGGCGGTTCTGCTGGCGATGGTATTTGCGGACTAGCGCGTCGGCGAAAAATACTAGGAACACCGGATCTCTCCGGCGGTTGATGCGCCCGAACCGGCCGCACCACCGCGGCCATCCATCGGCACCGCGCACGGCGACGTGGGCGATCGTGCCGATGCCGAGCAAGGCGGAGACGATCATGAACAAGGACGAATTCCAGGGCGGCGCGCGCTATGTCGGCGGCAAGATCGAGAAGACCGTGGGCGATGCCGTGGACAGCCGCGACTGGCAGGTAGACGGCGTGATCGACCAGGTCGCGGGCGGTGCGCAGCATGGCTATGGCCGCGCCAAGGCGATCATCGGCGACGCGATCGACAGCGCCCCCGAACTCGCCGGCGAGGCGCGCGACCGGCTGAAGGCCGCAGGCGAACAGGCGGCCGACCGCGCGCAGCGCGGCGGCAAGGTAGCGGCCGAGGCGGTGCGCGAGACGCCGGTCGTCTGGGCGCTTGCCGCGGCGCTGGGCGGCTATGCGCTGGCCTGGTTCGTCCACGGCCGTCGCGACTGAACCGGCCCATGGCGACCGCATCGTTCAAGACCCTGCGCGAAACCGCCGATCTGCGCCATCTGCGCCAGATCATCGTCGGCCTCGACGAGGGCGTGATCCTGATCGATCCCGACCAGAGCCTGCTCTGGGCGAACGATGCGGCCTTGGCCATGCACGGCGTCGCGACGCTTCCCGAACTGGGCGCCACGGTCGATGAATACCGCGATCGTTTCCAGTTGCGCTATCGCAACAACCATCGGCTCGAAGGCGACGATTATCCCATCGAGCGCGTCGTGGCGGGCGACTCCTTTTCCGAGGTGGTGGTCGAAGTGACGGTCGCCGGGGAAACCGATCCGCGCTGGGTACACCAGGTGCGCAGCCTCGTGCTGAACGACGCGGACGATGGCGATCCGGCGTGCCTGGTGCTCATCATCCAGGACGTCTCCGCGCGCTACGAGGCGGAGGACCGGTTCGAACAGTCGTTCAACGCGAACCCCGCGCCGGCCGTCATCTGCCGCCTGAGCGACCTGCGCTTCGTGAAGGTCAATCAGGGGTTCCTCGACCTGACCGGGCATCGCCGCGATCAGGTGCTGTGCCGCACGGTGTACGACATCGACGTGCTGCGCGCCGCCGAACGCCGCGATCTGGCGAAGGAGCGGCTGGGGGAGGGGCGCACGATCCCGCAGATGGAGGCCGAGCTGGAGCTGCCCGAGGGCGGCACCAAATTGGTGATCGTCGCCGGGCAGCCGATCGATCTGGACGATCAGCCCTGCATGTTGTTCACCTTCGCCGACCTGGAACCGCGGCGCAAGGCCGAGGGCGCGCTTCGCCACAGCGAGGAGCGGTTCAACCGCACCTTCCAGCTCGCGCCGGTGCCCATGGCGATCGGGGCGCGCGACGGGCACCTGCTCTGCGAGGTCAATGCCAGCTTCACCCAGATGACCGGCTATACCGGCACCGAGATCATCGGCCGTCCGCTGGGCGAAGTGGAGCTGTGGGACAGCGGCGCGGTGCGGCGCGAGATCGAGGCGGCGATCGACGGCGGCCACGACCTGCGCGGCCATGAAGCGCGGATCCACGCGAAGGATGGCGCGAGCATCGATTGCATCGTCTCGACCGGTGCGATCCGTTTCGGCGACGACGAATGCGTCTTGTGGGCGTTTCAGGACATCACCCGGCGCAAGGCGACCGAGCGCGAACTCGTCGAGGCGATCGAGGCGGTGATGAAGGACACGAGCTGGTTCAGCCGGTCGATCATGGACAAGCTCGCCCGGCTGCGCGCGCCGCAGGCCGATCCCGACGGGCCGGGGCTGGACGATCTGACGGCGCGCGAACGCGACGTGCTGGCGCTCATCTGCCGCGGCTATGACGACAAGCGGATCGCCCGCACGCTGGAGGTCGCCGGCAACACCGTGCGCAACCATGTGGCGCGGATCTACGCCAAGATCGGCGTCAATCGCCGGATCGCCGCGGTCGCCTGGGCGCGGGCGCGCGGTTTCGACGGCGAGGGCGTGACGCCGCACAGCACCGATCAGGAGACGGCCGCATGACCGCACGATCCAACGGCGACGCGACGCCCGCCCCCGAGATGCCCGCCCCCGAAGCCGAGGTCGCGGTCGTGCGCGCGGCCAAGGGTTCGGTGCACGAGGCGATCGGCAAGCTGATCGGCGACGATGCCGCGCGCGATCATGGCGAGGCGGAAAAGCGCGCCGGCGCCGCGGCGGGGGCTGCGGCGACCGATCCACGGCGGCGCTGATCGCCGCCGACATTCGATTTCAACAGGAGCGACTATGAATACCCATGTGAACAACGGCGTTTCGCCGGTCGACGCGGCTTATCCGGGCAAGACCGCCACCCGCCTGTCCTGGGGGGCGGTGCTGGGCGGCGTCGTCATCGCCATCGCCGTGCAGCTCGTGCTCGGGATCCTGGGCGCGGGTATCGGCCTGACGATGGTCGATCCGGTCGCCGGCACGACGCCGGGAGCGACCGGGTTCGGCATCGGCGCGGGCGTCTACTGGCTCATCACGACGATCGTGGCGCTCGGCGCAGGCGGCTATGCCGCGGCGCGGGTGGCGGGCGTTCACGAGCGGTTCGACGCGCTCGTCCACGGCATGGTCGTCTGGGGCGTCACGCTGATCCTGACGCTTTATCTCCTCACCTCGGCGGTGGGCGGTATCATCGGCGGTGCGTTCCGCACCGTCGGCGCCGTGGCCGGTGCGGCGGGCACGGCGGTCGGCGCCGCGGCACCCAAGGCGGCATCGATCGCCGGCGTCGATGCCGGCGACGTGCGCAGCGAGGCCGCGGCCTATCTGTCGGACGTGCCGAGCGACCCTGCGCAGATGACGCCCGAACAGGCGCAGAAGGAAATCGCCAAGCAATTGCCGGCGCTCGCGCGCGGCGGCACCGACGGGCAGCAGGCCGAAAGCCGGATCGTCGACATCGTCGCCGCCCAGCGCAAGATCAGCCGCCCCGAGGCGCAGGCGCAAGTGAATCGCGCCAAGCAGCAGTTCGTGCAGACGAAGAACGAAACCATCGCCAAGGCCAAGTCGGCGACCGATGCCGCCGCAGGCGCCGCGGCCAGCACCTCGTTCGTGCTCGTGCTCGCGCTGCTCGTGGGCGCCGCCGCCGCCGGGATCGGGGCCACGGCCGCCACGCGCCGCCGCCTGCGCTGAGGCCAGGCCGCGATCGAGGCGTGCCGCAAGGCGCCCTCGCGACGGAAAAAAGAGCGGCATGGTTTCGGCCATGCCGCTTTTTTCATGCCTGCCCGCCACCCGCCGTCCGCAACGTCGCGCTCGCGCGTTCGCGATCGGCTGCTATAGCGCGCGCATGGAGCGTCTGGACGGCGGCTCGGCGATTCCGGCCGAATGGCGGGGCGGGATCGTCGCGCTCGGCAATTTCGATGGATTTCACCGGGGCCATCAGGCGGTGGTCGGCCGTGCGGTGACGCGCGCGCGCGCCGCCGGGGCGCCGGCGATCGTGGCCACGTTCGATCCGCATCCGGTGCGCCATTTCCGGCCCGATACCCCGCCCTTCCGGCTGACCAGCCTCGACCAGCGCGCGCGGCTGTTCGCGGAGGCCGGGGTCGATGCCATGATCGTCTTCCATTTCGACGCCGCGCTCGCCGCCTTGTCGGCGGAGGACTTCGTAACCGATCGGCTGGCGGGTGCGATCGGCGCGAAGGGCATCGTGACCGGCGAGGATTACACCTTCGGCCATGCGAAGCGCGGCACGACCGCGATGCTCGCCGATATGGGCGTGGCGCACGGCTTTGCCGCCGAGGCGGTGGCGCCGGTGACGCTCGACGGCGCGCCGGTGTCGTCCACGCGGATCCGCGCGATGCTGCGCGGCGGCGACATGCGCGGCGCGGCGCGGTTGCTCACCCGGCCCTACCGGATCGAGGGCATGGTGCAGCATGGCGACAAGGTGGGCCGGACGATCGGCTATCCCACCGCCAATCTCGATCTCGGCCGCTATCTTCGCCCGGCCTACGGCATCTATGCGGTGCGCGGGCGGCTGGCCGATGGCCGCGTGCTGGCGGGTGCGGCGAATCTGGGAGTCCGGCCGAGTTTCGATCCGCCGAAGGAGCTGCTCGAACCCTATTTCTTCGACTTTTCCGGCGATCTGTACGGGCAGATGCTCGAGGTCGAGCTGGTCGAATATCTGCGGCCCGAGGCGAAGTTCGACGGGCTGGACGCGCTGACCGCGCAGATGGAGGCCGATTGCGCGCGGGCGCGGGCGATCCTGGCAGGGTGACGGCAGGGCAATCACACGCTAAGCCGCGCGACCGATGACCGATGCTTCCCAACCCCCGCGCGACGCCCAACGCGATTGGCGCGATACCGTCTTCCTGCCGAAGACCGATTTTCCGATGAAGGCGGGCCTCGCCGCCAAGGAGCCCGCGATCCTGGCGCGCTGGGATTCTATCGGCCTCTACGAGCGGCTGCGCGCCGAGCGGCAGGGGCGCGAACGGTTCATCCTCCACGACGGGCCGCCCTATGCCAATGGCGACATCCATATGGGCCACGCCATGAACAAGGTGCTGAAGGACATCATCGTCCGTTCGCAGACCTTGATGGGCAAGGACGCGCCCTATGTGCCCGGCTGGGATTGCCACGGCCTGCCGATCGAATGGAAGGTCGAGGAAGCGTATCGCGCAAAGAAGCTGAACAAGGACGACGTGCCCGTCGCGCAGTTCCGCGCCGAATGCCGCGCCTATGCCGAGAAATGGGTCGCGGTGCAGCGCGCCGAGTTCGAGCGGCTGGGCGTGATGGGCGACTGGGCCGATCCCTATCTGACGATGAAGTACGAGGCGGAAGCCGCGATCGTCGGCGAATTGCTCAAGTTCGCCGAGAGCGGCCAATTGTATCGCGGCGCCAAGCCGGTGATGTGGTCGCCGGTGGAGAAGACGGCGCTCGCCGAGGCCGAGGTCGAATATGAGGATGTCGTCTCGACGCAGATCGACGTGGCGTTCGAGATCGTGGAGGCCCCGAACGCGCCCGAACTGGTCGGCGCGCATGCGGTGATCTGGACGACGACGCCGTGGACGATTCCGGTGAATCAGGCGCTGAGCTATGGGCCGGAGATCGAATACGCCGCTGTCCGGGTCTCGGACGGACGCGTGCTGTTGTTCGCAACGGAATTGTCGAGTGCGAGCCTGGATCGCGCAGGGTTGCAGGGCGAGGGCAATGGCCCCGTCGTTTGGGCCGGCACGGGCAAGGACCTCGAAGGCGCCACCGCGCGCCATCCGATGCACGCGCGCGGCGGCTTCTTCGCCAAGCCACGCCCGTTGCTTCCCGGCGATTTCGTCACCACCGACGCGGGCACCGGGCTCGTCCACATGGCGCCCGATCATGGCGAGGACGATTTCGAGCTCTGCAAGCGATACGGCATCGATCCGGTCTTCGCGGTCGATGGCGCCGGCATGTACCGCCCGGACTGGGCATGGCTCGGCGGGCAGGGCTCGGTCATCAACAAGAAATTCGTCGGTGCTGACGGCCCGATCTGCGCGGACCTGCGCGGCGTCGGCGCGCTGCTAGCGGCGAGCGACGATTTCGCGCACAGTTATCCGCATAGCTGGCGCTCCAAGGCGAAGGTGATCTTCCGCGCCACGCCGCAATGGTTCATTCCGATGGACCGGAGCGCGATCGGCGAACAGCCGGGGGCTGTTCGCAGCGCGGAGGTCGGCGCGCGAAGCGCGGCGTCGGACACGGGCGACAACGGCGCCACGCTGCGCGAAACCGCGCTCGACGCGATCGCGCGCACCTGGTGGATCCCGGCGCGCGCGGAGAACCGGATCACGGCGATGGTCGCGGGGCGGCCCGACTGGGTCATCAGCCGCCAGCGCGCCTGGGGCGTGCCGATCGCGCTCTTCGTGGATCGCCGGACCGGCCAGTATCTGAACGACCCCGCGGTGAACGCGCGCATCGTCGCGGCGTTTCGCGAACAGGGCGCGGACGCGTGGTATGCGGACGGCCATCAGGCGCTGCTCGGCTCCGATTACGACCTCGCCGATTACGAAGTGGTGGGCGACATTCTCGACGTGTGGTTCGATTCGGGCTGCACGCACGTCTTCACGGTCGAGGCGCGCTACGGCGAGGGCGCGCGCGCGAACCTGTATGTCGAAGGGTCGGACCAGCATCGCGGCTGGTTTCAGTCCTCGCTGCTGGAAAGCTGCGGCACGCGCGGCCGGGCGCCCTATGACGCCGTGCTGACGCACGGCTTCGCGCTCGACGGGCAGGGGCGCAAGATGTCGAAAAGCCTCGGCAACGTCGTCGATCCGCTCAAGATCATCGGCGAGAGCGGCGCGGACATCCTGCGCATGTGGGTCGCCTCCACCGATTATTTCGACGATGTGAAGATCGGCAAGGAGGTGCTCGCCACCGCCAGCGACGCCTATCGCAAGCTGCGCAACAGCTTCCGCTACCTGCTCGGCGCGCTCGACGGCTTCACCGAGGCCGAGCGCGTGCCGGTGGCCGAGATGCCCGAGCTGGAGCGTTACGTGCTCCACCGCCTCGGCATGATCGACACCGAGCTGCGCGCCGCGGCGACGGGTTACGAGTTCAACCGTTATCTGCGCCTGCTGACCGATTTCGCGAACGAGGATCTGTCGGCCTTCTTCTTCGATATCCGCAAGGATTCGCTGTATTGCGACGCGCCCGGCGATGCCAAGCGGCGGGCGTATCGCACCGTGCTCGACACGCTGTTCCACGCGCTGGTGCGCTATGCTGCGCCGGTGCTGTGCTTCACGGCCGAAGAGGTATGGCAGGCGCGTTTCCCGAGCGAGGACGGGTCCGTGCATCTGCTCGAATGGCCGGTGCTGCCCGACCGGCACGCGGACGACGCGCTGGCGGCGAAATGGACCGGCGTCCGCGCGCTGCGCGTGCAGGTGACCGAGGCGATCGAGCCGCTGCGCCGTGAGAAGGCCGTGCGCTCCAGCCTGGAGGCGGACGTGACCGTTCCCGATCTGCCGCTGCCCGCCGATGCGCTGGCGGAGGCGTTCATCGTCGCCCGCGTGACGGCGGCCGATACCGTGGCGGTCACGCGCACCGACTATCACAAATGTGGGCGCTGCTGGCGGCATCTGCCCGAGGTGGGCGAGGACGGTACGCTTTGCGCGCGCTGTGCGGAGGTGGTCGATGCGTAGCATTCCCGCCGCGGGGCTCGCCGCCGCCGCCACGCTCTTCGTGCTCGATCAGCTGACGAAATGGGCGGTCACCGGGCCGCTGCACATCGCCGAGCTGGGCGACGTCCGCACCATCCTGCCGATCTTCGCCTTGCGCTTCGTGCCCAATTTCGGCGTGTCGCTGGGGCTGCTGCCAGCCGACAGCCACATGACTCGCTGGGCGCTGGTCGCGCTGACCGGCGCGATCGCGATCGGCGTGGCGGTGTGGATGACGCGCGAACGCAAGCTCGGCGATCAGACCGCGCTGGGCCTCGTGCTCGGCGGCGCGCTCGGCAACATCCTCGATCGCGTGCGGCTCGGCCATGTGGTGGATTTCGCCGACCTGCACTTCGGCGAATGGCGGCCGTTTTTGGTCTTCAATCTCGCCGACGCCGCGATTACCATCGGCGTGCTCATCCTGCTTGTCCGCGCGTTCCTGGTGCGCGACAAGGCGCCTGCCAAGACCGGGCCTGTACCTGTGGAGAATCCGAATGCGTAAGACCGTGCCCCTCGCCGCAGGATTGGCTTGCGTCGCTCTCCTTTCGGGCTGCGCCCATCACAGCTATGATCGCGCGCGGCCGGACGAATTTGCCGTCGCGCGCGCCGCGCCCCTCGTGATCCCGCCCGATTTCGCGCTCACCCCGCCGACGCCGGGCGTCGCCCGCCCGCAGGACAACAGCGCGCAGGCGCAGACGCTCGACGCGCTGTTCGGCGGCGCGGCGCCGCGCAGTGCCTCCGAATCCGTCACGGTGGATGCGGCGGGCGGCGAGGAGGCCGATCCCGGCATCCGCTCCAGCGCCGGCGATCCCAAGACCAACGTGGTCGACAAGGGCGCGACCACGCGCGACATCGTGGCGGCGCCGCAGGGCGACGGCCAAGATGCCCGCGCCTCCACCTCGGGCAGTGCCGCCGCGCCGGCCCCTGCCGCGACGCCCGCACCGGCGAAGTCGCCCAAGTGATCGTACCGGGCGGCTCCTTCGGGGGCCGCCCTGGAGCTTGACGGCGTTACCTTGATCTGCTCGCTCTGAGCGTGTCGAAGGGCCCGTGCCGCAGGCGAACGGAGTGTGAGAGGGTCTAGGGCGAGCGTCCCGCTCTAGAAGCTCACCCCGACATAGCCGAACACGGTCGAGCCGCGGCCGAGCCGGCGGGCGAAGCGATTGGCTTCGGTGATATCGGTATCGACATAGGTGACGCCCACCTTGATCGGGCCGCCGACCGCCTCGGCATTGGCCGACCAGTCCCAGTAATTGTCGTCGGCGAGGCTCGGATTGTCGAGCCCGAGCGAGCCGGCGGTGTGGCCGACATGGCCTTTCAGCGTGACGGGCGTGCGCGGCACCGCGATCGATGCCTCGCCATAGACATAGATATCGTCGTCCTTGCCCGCGGTGAAATCGAGCCCCTTCTGGCCGCCCCAGGCGTAATTGGCGCCCACCTTCGCCGCGATCGGCCCGATCGTGTAGCCGAGCGAGGCATAGGGCTCGAAATAATCGGTGTTCTGGCCCTTCAGCCCGCCGGGATAGTAATAATAGAGCAGCCCGCCGTCGAACGTCGCGCCGTGGAAGCTGTGCGTATAGCCGCCATAGAGATCGATCTCGGTCTGGCCATAGCCGGCGAGCGCGGGCGTGGTGCCGGTGCCGTCGATGTTGGAAACGAAGGTGCCGACATAGAGGCCGGAGGAATGATTGAGGTTGAGCGTACCCTGGACGGCCGGGCTGCCATCGGTCTGCGTCAGGCCGCGAAACCGATAATCGGACACGAGCGTCACGCTGCCGGTGAGCTTCAGCGGCGGCGGCGGCGCGGTGTCCTGCGCGGACGCCTGCGCCGCCAGCGCGAAGCCGACGCAGCCGAGAAGGAGGGTGGAACGGCGCATCGTCTTCCTTTCGAACAAGGGAAAGGCCGACGCCATGCCGGGCCGACGCCCCCGCGCCGGCCGGTCGTGCGATCATACCCCCCGGTGCTGCAAAGGCTGGCAGCATCGCGCGCACGCGACAAGCGCCGTCTGGCCGCAAGCGGGTTTCACGGCGCGGGTGTTGCGCCCCCGCCACAAGCCCCGGCCGCCCCGTTCAGCCGCGCGCGGCGCGGAACCGGTGCAGCCCCGCATCGAGATCGGCGATCAGGTCGTCGGCATCCTCGAGCCCGATCTGCAGCCGGACAAGCGGCCCTTCATGGTCGCGCCGGGTGACGCTGCGGTGCCGCTCGGGATCGACCGGGATCGCCAAGCTCTCGAAGCCGCCCCAGCTATAGCCGATCCCGAACAGCGCGAGGCCGTCGATAAGGGCGGCGCGGGCGGCCTCGTCGCCACCGTCGAGCACCACCGCGAAGAGCCCGGTGGAGCCTTTGAAATCGCGCACGAATATCTCGTGGCCGGGGCAATCGGGCAGGGCGGGATGGAGCACCCGCGCGACGCCCGGCTGCGCCTTCAGCCAATGCGCGATCGTCAGCGCGCTCGCCTGGTGCTGCGCCAGCCGTACCGCCATGGTGCGCAGGCCGCGGCTGCCGAGCCAGCAATCGTCGGGGCTCGCCACTTGGCCCAGTTGGAAGCTGGTGTCGCGCAGCCCGGCGAACCGGCCGGGGCCGGCGGTCACCGATCCCAGCATCACGTCGGAATGGCCGACGACATATTTGGTGCAGGCGAGCACCGCATAGTCGATCCCGCGCGCGATCGCGGGAAACATCAGCGGCGTCGCCCAGGTGTTGTCGAGGATGGTGACGACGCCGCGCGCCTGCGCCGCCGCGACGATCGCGGGAATGTCCTGTACCTCGAAGCTGAGCGATCCGGGGCTTTCCAGCAGGATGGCACGGGTATTTTCGCCGATCAGGTCAGTGATCCCTGCGCCCACCAACGGATCGTAGAAGCGCGTCGTGATGCCGAACCGCTTCAGCAGACCGGTCGCGAGCCCGCGCGTCGGATCATAGGCGCTGTCGACGCACAGCAGCTCGTCGCCGGGCGACAGCACCGCCATCAGCGCCGCCGCGATCGCCGCCACGCCCGAGGGATAGAGGAACGTCCCCTCCGCGCCCGGCTCCAGCGATGTGAGCGCGTCGGCGAGCGTCCACTGCGTCGGCGTGCCCCGCCGCCCGTAGAACAGCCGGTGGTGCGTGTCGCGCGTGGCGCTGTCGCGCAGATGCGCCACCGAATCGTACAGGATGGTCGATGCGCGCCACAGCGGCGTGTTGACCACGCCTTGCGTCCATTCCTTGCGGCGGCCGCCGCCTACCACGCGCGTGCCGTCGCCCATCGCCCGATCGGTGTCGTCGTTCATGCTGCCCCCATGGCCTTGGATGTGGAAGGATCGGCCCCCCATTCGGACCAGCTGCCGTCATAGATCGGCATAGCACGGCCGAGCAGATGCGCGCCGAAGGCGAGCACCGCGGCGGTGATGCCGGAGCCGCAGGTGGCGACCATCGGCCGGTCGGGATCGACCCCGGCGGCGGTGAAGGTGCGGCGCAGCGCCTCGCCCCTTTTCCAGGTGCCGTCGGCGTCGAACAGCGCGCCCTGCGGCAGATTGCGCGAGCCGGGGATATGGCCGGCTTGCGTCGCGGGCCGCGGATCGGGCTCCTCGCCGGTGAAGCGCGCCGCCGATCGGGCATCGACGACCTGCTCCGCCTGGCTGGCGACGTTCGCCGCCATCTGGTCGAGCGTGCGGACGTTCGCGCGGTCGGCCCGGGTGGCGAAGGCCCCGGGGGGCAGGTTTTCCCGGCCGCTCGCCGTCACGCGGCCCTCCGCCTGCCATTTGGCAAAGCCGCCGTCGAGGATCGCGACGTCGCGTGCGCCGAAGCTGCGCAGCATCCACCAGGCGCGCGCCGCCGTATGGTGCGGGGAATGGTCGTAGAGGACGATTCGGCTGTCGTCGCCGACGCCGAGGCGCCGCATCCTGTCGGCGAATTGCGCAGCGTCCGGCAGCATCATCGGCAGGTCGCTGTGGGTATCGCGCAGCGTGCCGAGATCCATGAACACCGCACCAGGGATGTGCGCCGCTTCGTATTCGGCGGCGGCGTCGCGCGGCGTCTCGCCGGGGAAGTTCGCGAAATAGGTGGCATCGACGATCCTCAGATCGCGCGCGCCGATATGTTCGGCCAGCCACTCCGTCGTCACCAGCGCGTCCATATGGATCTCCCTGTCATCGCCGACGCGCCGTAGAGCTTTCCGCCTGGCTTGCGAAGACAGGGCCGCGCTTCAATCGAGCGTTGCGAGGAACCCCGCCGCCTGCGCGCGCAACGCCTGCTGCTTGGCCGGATCGGTGCGCCGCCAGTTGCGATAGGGCATGGCGAGCCGCATGTTGTCGCCCAGCTTGTCCTCGTGGCGCGCCAGGAAATCCCAGTAGAGCGCGTTGAACGGGCAGGCGTCGGGGCCGATGCGCTGCTTCACGTCGTAGCGGCAGCGCCCGCAATAATCGGACATCCGGTCGATATAGGCGCCAGACGCGATATAGGGCTTGGACGCGATCAGCCCGCCGTCGCCGAACTGGCTCATGCCGAGCGTGTTGGGCAGCTCGACCCATTCATAGGCGTCGAGATACACTTCCAGATACCAGGCGTGGACCTGCGTCGGGTCCGCGCCGATCAGCAGCGCGAAATTGCCCGTTACCATCAGCCGCTGGATATGGTGTGCGTGCGCGGTGGCGAGCGTCTGGCCCAGCGCCTCGGCCATGCAGTGCATGTCGGTCTCGCCCGTCCAGTAGAAGCCGGGCAGCGCGCGGTGGTGATCGAGGAAGTTGCGCGTGACGTAATCGGGCCCCTCGCGCCAATAGATGCCGCGCATATATTCGCGCCAGCCGATGATCTGGCGGATATAGCCCTCGACCGAATTGAGCGGCGCGCGCCCGGCGCGGTACGCCGCCTCCGCGCGGCGGCAGAGATCGAGCGGATCGAGCAGCCCGGAATTGATATAGGGGCTGAGGATCGAGTGCCACAGATAGCGCTCGCCGCTGAGCATCGCGTCCTCGTACGGCCCGAAATCGGCGAGCGCGTGCGCGAAGAACAGATCGGCCTGGCGCTCCGCATCGGCGGCGGTGACCGCATAGGCGAAGCCGTCGAGCGAGCCCGGATGATCCGCGAACCGCTCCGCGACGAGCGCGATCACCGCGCGGGTGATCGCATCGGGCGCAAAGGCGTGCGGGCGCGGCATCAGCAGGTCGCCCTTGGCGGGCTTGCGGTTCTGCGTGTCGTAATTCCATTCGCCGCCCACCGGCTTGTCGCCGTTCATCAGCAGCCCGGTCTTGCGCCGCATCTCGCGGTAGAAGAACTCCATCCGCATCGCCTTGCGCCCCTCGGCCCAGGCCTCGAACTCGGCATGGGTGGCGAGGAAGCGGGTGTCCGGCAGGATCTTCACGGGAATGCCGAACAGCGTCTCCCAACCGTCGAGCATCGCGGCCACGCGCCATTCGCCCGCTTCGGTGACGGCGATCCGCGCCGGATCGTGCCGCTGGATCGCGCGCGCGATCTCGCCGGTGAAGCTGCCGCTGTTCTCGGGATCGTCGAGCGCGACGTAATCGACCCGCCAGCCCGCCTCGCGCAGCGCCTGCGCATGGTGGCGCATCGCCGACAGGATATAGACCAGCTTGGTCTTGTGATGGCGGACATAGGCCGTCTCGTCGGACACCTCCATCATCAGCACGACGGTGGTCGCCGGATCCGCCCCGGCGAGCGAGGACAGCCCGAGCGACAATTGGTCGCCGAGCACCGGTACGAGCGTCGTTCCCTCTGGCGTCATGTCATCCTATATGCGCGATCATGACACCCATGCACCTGGGCCAGACGAGCGCGCTTCCCGCGTCTCCCGAAGCCGCGACGCTCGATTACGTTCCCAATCCGCGGGCCGGCCGCACCTATCTGGTGCGTTTTGCCGTGCCCGAATTCACCTCGCTCTGCCCGGTGACGGGCCAGCCCGACTTCGCGCATCTGGTGATCGACTATGTGCCAGGCGCAACGATCGTCGAGTCGAAGTCGCTGAAGCTCTTCCTCGGCGCGTTCCGCAACCATGCCGCGTTCCATGAGGATTGCACCGTCGGCATCGGCGAGCGACTGGCGGCCGAGATGGCGCCGGTGTGGCTACGCATCGGCGGCTATTGGTATCCGCGCGGCGGCATCCCCATCGACGTGTTCTGGCAGACCGCCGCGCCGCCCGCCGATCTCTGGCTGCCCGATCAGGGGGTGGCTGCCTATCGCGGGCGCGGCTAGGCGCCCGCCGCGCTGCAACAATTTTGACGCAGTGCGGCAAACGTGCAACCTTCGTCTTCCTGTCGCGTTGATGAACGGACGGGATCGATGCGGCCAATGGCCATCGATGCCGGGCTGACGAGGGATATTCGATGACCGTACCGACCGATGGACCCAGCCCGATCAACCATATCGCGCTCATCGGGAATTTTTTGCCGCGCAAATGTGGTCTGGCGACCTTCACCACCGACGTGTTCACCGCGATGCGTGGCCGCTTTCCGGATCTGACCGTCGACGTCTATGCGATGGACGATTTCCCCGGTCGCTACGCCTATCCGCCCGAAGTGACGGGCACGATTCCGCAGAACGACCTGTCCGCCTATGTCGCCACCGCCCGCGCCATCGAGGCGAGCGGCGCACAGGCGATCTGGGTGCAGCACGAATATGGCATCTATGGCGGCCCCGCCGGCGAATTCCTGCTGGGGCTGCTCGATCGCACCACGCTGCCGGTGATCGTCACGCTCCACACCATCCTCGAAAAGCCCAATGTCGACGAGCGTCGGGTGATGGAGGGGCTACTGCGCCGCGCCGCCAAGATCGTCGTGATGGCCGATCGCGGCGCCGACATCCTGCAGCGCGTCTATGGCGCCAATCCGCGCCAGCTCGCAATGATCCCGCACGGCGTGCCCGATCGCGAGATGGTCGATCCCGACACGCTGAAGGGCGAGTTCGGCTGGGATGGGCGCAAGGTGGTGCTCACCTTCGGTCTGCTCGCGCCCAACAAGGGGATCGAGACGATCATCGAGGCGCTGCCCGCGGTGATCGCGCATCATCCCGACCTACTCTATGTCGTGCTGGGCGCTACGCATCCCAATCTCGTCGCGCATGAGGGCGAAGCCTATCGCGACCGGCTGAAGGATCTCGCGGCCTCGCTCGGCGTCAGCGACAATGTTCGCTTCGTCAATTCCTTCGTCGAGCATGACGAGCTGCTGCGCTATCTCCAGGCGGCCGACATCTATGCGACGCCCTATACCAATCCGGCGCAGATCACCTCGGGTACGCTGTCCTATGCGGTGGGCGTCGGCAAGGCGGTGGTCTCCACCCCCTATGCGCATGCCACCGAGATCCTGGCGGACGGGCACGGCGTCCTCGTCGACTTCCGCGACGTCGCGGCGTTCGCGCGCGAGATCGACCGGCTGCTGACCAACGACCGCGACCGCAACCGCCTGTCGCAGCGCGCCTATGCGCGCGGCCGCACGATGATCTGGCCGCGCCTCGCCGAGGCCGCGATCGCGCAGATCCGCGCCAGCGTCGCCGCCCGCCCGACGCGGCTTGCCAAGCCGGCGATCACGCCCAAGCCGCTCGCCCCGGATCTCGCCGCCGTCATCCGGATGAGCGATTCGACCGGCATGCTCCAGCATTCGATCTTCTCGATCCCCGATCGCCGCCACGGTTATTGCATCGACGACAATGCCCGCGCGCTGATGCTGATGAGCGCGATTCCCGACATCGACGCCACCACGCGCGACAAGTGGATGACGATCTACGGCTCGTTTCTGCAATATGCCTGGAACCCCGAGGCACGCCGGTTCCGCAACTTCATGAATTTCGACCGGACCTGGTGCGAGGAATTCGGATCGGAGGATTCGAACGGCCGCACCTTGTGGGCGCTGGGTGTCACCGCGCGCGACGCGCACGAGCGCAAGCATCGCGACTGGGCGACCGCGATGTTCGACCTGACCGCCAGCATGGCGTTCGAGCTGGGCAGTCCGCGCGCGCAGGCGTTCGCGATGCTGGGCGCGGCGGCGATGCTGGAGGCGCGGCCGGGCCATGTGCTCGCGCTCCAGATCCTGCAGCGTTTCCCCGACGGCCTGCTCGAATTGCTGGCCGAGACGCGCCGCCCCGAATGGCAATGGTTCGAGATCGTGCTGGCCTATGACAATGCCCGTCTGCCGCAGGCGCTGATCCGCGCTGGCCAGGCGCTGGAGCGCGACGATCTCGTCCGCTGCGGCCTGTCGACGCTCGAATGGATCGTCGGCCAGCAGACCTCGCCCGAGGGCCGTTTCCGCGCGGTCGGCACCGAAAGCTTCGGCCGCCCCTATGGCGCGCCGCTCCAGTTCGACCAGCAGCCGCTGGAGGCGCAGGCCACCGTCGATGCGTGCACCGCGGCATTCGAGGCGACGGGCGAGCGGCGCTGGTACGACGAGGCGATGCGCGCCTATGGCTGGTTCCTGGGCGCGAACGATCTCGATATGCCGCTGGCCTCGACCGACGATGGCGGCTGTTTCGACGGGCTGATGCCGACCGGGCTCAACCGCAATCAGGGTGCGGAGTCGATTCTGGCGCTGCAACTCGCCAGTTGCGCGATTTCGGGGCTTTCAAAGCTGGCCGAAAGCGTGTCAGGAGCCTCGCGCGACGTCGCCTAGCCTCGCTGGCGGCGTCGCGTTGGTCACGGATACGAGCGAGGCTGCGTTCGCGATGGATTTGTTCACCCACAGCCTGCGGCTGCATGCCGATCCCTCGCGGGTCGTCGTGCGGCCTTTCCACATCCCCCGCAGCGTGAACGGCGTCACGCCGGGCCGGACGGAGCGGATGGTCGGCGAAGTGCTGCGCATGTCGCCGATCGAGGCGGCCAACCAGCTCGAGATCGTGCTGAAGGATTTCGAGGCGCGCCACTGGCAGACGCGCCGCGTGTTCATGACGCGCTACGACCAGATCGAGGAGCAGCTCGGGCTGAACGGCGCCGAGATCGGCGACGAGAAGCGCCAGTTGATCGGTGCCTATTTCTGCCACGAATACAGTTATGCCGCCGCCGCGCTGATGAACCCGAGCGCGGTGCCGCATTTCGACCAGACCGGCATGCCGCCCGGATCGCAGCGCATCCTGATGTCGATGCGCGCGGTGGGTGAGGGGCATATCTCGTCGGTTGCGTTCCGCGAGGGCATCATCACCGATCGCAACGAGCTGAAGCTCGCGCCCGAGCCGCCGTTCGCGACCGCCACCGATATGGTGCGCGTGAGCGAGGACGAGATGCCCGAGGGGCCGGTGACGGTCTATCGCCACCGCGACAGCACGCTGTCGGGCACGGTCATCTTCCCGATCACCCAGGCGCAATCCAAGGGGCTGGAGGATCTGCGGATCGTCCATTTCCAGCATGACGACGGCAGTTGGGAATGGATCGGCACCTACACCGCCTATAACGGATCGGTGATCCAGTCCGAGCTGATGCGCACCCGCGATTTTCGCGCGTTCGATCTGGTGCCGATGACGGGCCCGGCGGCGCGCAACAAGGGCATGGCGCTGTTCCCCCGCAAGGTGGGCGGCCAGTATATGATGATCGGCCGGCAGGACGGCGAGAATCTGTTCCTGCTGAAATCGGACACGCTGGAGCATTGGGACGAGGGCGAGATGATCCTGCGCCCGACGTTGCCCTGGGAGCTGGTGCAGATCGGCAATTGCGGGCCGCCGATCGAGCTGGACGAGGGCTGGCTGCTGCTGACTCACGGCGTTGGCGCGATGCGCAAATATTCGATCGGCGCGGTGCTGCTCGACAAGGACGATCCGTCCAAGGTGATCGGCCGCATGCAGGAGCCGCTGCTCGCCGCCAAGGATCAGGACCGCGAGGGCTATGTGCCCAATGTCGTCTATAGCTGCGGCGCGATCCGCCACGGCGACCGCATCTTCCTGCCTTACGGCATCGCGGACAGCTCGATCGGCTTCGCTTTCGTCCGCATCGCGGCGCTGATCGCGGCGATGTGATGCGCGGCCAGGCGCGGTTTGCCCGTTAATCAAACAGGAATGGGTCTGTTTTAAGACACGGACCGGATGGCATTGGATGCCATCCGGTCCGGAGGTCGCGTGCACTCTAATCCCTTTCTTGCCGAGCCCGATGCGTTCGCGGCCGCCATGGACCGGCGGACGCCCGCTGATCCCGCGCTTTCCTCGGAGCCGGTGTTCGACGACACGGCGCGTATCGCGGAGAGCCTGTTCCATGTGGCGAACAGCAGCGTCAGCCTCATCGATACCGGGCGGCAATCATTCAGGGCGCGGCGGGGTGCGGACGTTGGCATGCCCGGCGGGATCGATGCCTTTTGCGCGCACGCGATCGCCGGCGACGGTGTCTTGATGGTCCTCGATGCGACGAAGGACGCGCGGTTCGCCGACGATCCCCTGGTGATCGGGCCGCCGCATACCCGATTCTACGCCGGCGCTCCGCTCGTCACGCCCGACGGAAAGACCATCGGCACGCTGAGTATCTTCGATCCGGCCCCGCGCATCGCGTTCGACGGGGACGAGCGCCGGCAGCTTG
Organism: Sphingomonas sp. GC_Shp_6; assembly: GCF_026540835.1. NCBI lineage: Bacteria > Pseudomonadati > Pseudomonadota > Alphaproteobacteria > Sphingomonadales > Sphingomonadaceae > Sphingomonas > Sphingomonas sp. GC_Shp_6. The sequence continues at coordinate 439,340 of NZ_JALNUO010000001.1, forward strand.
CCATGCTGGCCCGGATCGTCATGGACCGGTTGGAGATGCGCCGGCTGCTGATCGAGCAGAAGGAGCGCGCCGTGCTAGTCCGGCAGGTGGGGGCGGCGCTGGACACGGCCGCCCAGACGCTCGACCGCAAGGCGCAGACGCTCGCCCATCTGGCGCAATCCGGCATCCGGCAATCCGAGGCGGCGGTCGAGAATGTGCGCGCGCTGGTCAATCTTGGCGGCGAGATGCAGGACAGCATGGTCGTCATCGTGGACGATATCGAACGTTCGACGGATAGCGCGAAGGGAACGTGCGACGCCGTTCACGGGCTGGGCACGCATATCGACGGCGTCGCATCGGTCGCCGGCATGATCAGCGCGATCGCCGCGCAAAGCCGTCTGCTGGCGCTCAATGCCTCGATCGAGGCCGCGCGCGCCGGGGATGCGGGCCGGGGCTTCGCCGTCGTCGCCCATGAGGTGAAGCAGATGGCCACCCGCACCGCGGAGGCGACGCATCAGATCGGCGTCGAACTCGGCGCGATCCGCGAGACAGTGGCCGATGTCATCCGCCGGTGCGGCGATCTATCGACGACCATGGAGCAGATGCGCGTCCATTCCGGTGCCTTGGCGGACGCTGCCGCGCGCAAGGCCTCCGTCCGCGGCGAGGTGGGCGCCGAGGTGAGCGTTCTGGTCGAAGTGTCCAGGAACGTCGGCCTGCACGCGCACGACGTGACGGCGGCGTCGATCCTGCTGCTGGAGGAAGCGGAGATCCTGCGCAGCCGGTTGGAAGAGACGCCGGCCCCCGTGGCCGCCGAACGACCGAACTGATCTCACCCGGCCGGGTGACGGGCCGGCGTCCCGTTACCGCGTGCCCGCCAGCGTCCGCGTCCGCGCATACAGGCCGGCGATCGCGGCGGCGAACAACAGCGGCGCGGCGATCAGCGCGGGGCCGGCAAAGCCGTCGCCCACCACCGCCAGCGCGTCCGATTTGCCGCTCGCGCCGACGATGCCGGCGAACAGGACGCCGAACAGGCTCTCGCCCACGATCAGCCCCGTCGCCGCCAGCACGCCCATGCGCGCGGCGAAATCGGGGTTGGGCGTGCGCGCGGCCCAGCCGTCATAGGCCCGGCCGATCACCGCGCCGACCGGGATCAGCAGCGTGAGCGACATCGGCAGATAGATGCCCATGCCGAGCGCCAGCGGCGGCAGGCGAAGCTTGCCCGCGCGGCCCAGCGCCTCGTCCACCGCGATCGCCACCACGCCGATCCCCGCGCCCGCGCCGATCAGGCTCCAGTCGAGATCGCCGCCGAGCACGCCCTTGGCCAGCGCCGAGATCAGCGCCGCCTGCGGCGCAGCGAGCGCCGCGGGCCCGGCGCCCGGCATCCCCTGAAACCCGAACGCGGTCTTCAGCAGGCCGAGCACATAGGGGATCATCAGCGATCCGAAGATTACCCCCAGCACCAGCGCCACCTGCTGCTTCCACGGGGTGGCGCCCACCAGCTGGCCGGTCTTCAGATCCTGGAGATTGTCGTTCGAGATCGTCGCGATGGAGAAGATGATCGCGGTGGTGAACAGCGCATAGGCGATCAGCGCGTTCGTCCGCGCCACATCGGTGCTGTGCCCGTAGACCGCCACCAGCAGCAGCGAGGCGCCCAGCACCGCAAGGATGCCGACGCCCGACACCGGCGAATTGGACGCGCCGATCAGCCCGGCCATATAGCCGCACACCGAGGCGATCACGATGCCGATGACGAGGATGTAGAGGATCGTCCCCGCGATCACCGCACCCGCATCCGCCGCGATCGGGCCGCCGGCGGCGAATTGCCACAACAGGAAGGCGATCGGCGGCAGCATGGCCAGGATCGCCAGCGCGACGATCCCGATCGGCAGGTCGCGCTCGGTCAGCTCTAGCGTCTCGCCGGCGCCGCGTGCGCGCGATGCCGCCATCGCCGAGCGGATGCCGCCGAGGATCGGGCCCAGGATCTTCAGCAGCGTCCACAGCGCGGCGACGCCGATCGTGCCCGCGCCGATGAAGCGCACCTTGGTATGGAACACCGCGCCGACGATATCGTCCACCCCGCCGGGCATGGCGTGCGTCAGATAGGGCATCAGCCCCACCCAGGCGATCAGCATGCCCGCGAACATCGCCGCGCCGACGCTGAGGCCGACGAGATGGCCGACGCCGATCAGCGCCATCGAGAAGCTGGTCGAGACGCCGCTCGCGCCCGCGCCCACGCGGAAGTTCTTGGCGGCCTCGCTCACCACCAGCTTCATCGCCGCCAGCAGCGCGAAGCCCGCCGAGACGAGCGAGCCGAGCAGGATGACGCGCAGCCCCTTCGCGTTTTCGACATCGCCATCGGCCGAGCCCGCGCCCACCTTCAGCACTTCGGCGGCGGCGACGCCCTCGGGATAGGGCAGGTCCGATCCCGTCACCAGCGCACGGCGCAGCGGCACCGAGAACATCACGCCCAGGATGCCGCCCGTCGCGCACACGCCCACCGTCGTCCAATAGGGAAAGCCCGTCCACCAGCCGACGAGGATCAGCCCCGGCAGCACGAAGATGATCGCCGCCAGCGTGCCCGCGGCCGACGCGATCGTCTGGACGATGTTGTTCTCCAGGATCGAGGCGTCGTCGAACAGCTTCAGCACCGCCATCGAGATCACCGCGGCCGGGATCGAGGTCGCGAAGGTCAGCCCCACCTTCAGCCCCAGATAGACGTTGGCGGCGGTGAACAGCAGCGTGATGATCGCGCCGAGCGCGATGCCGCGCAGCGTCAGTTCGGCGGCGGGGCGGGGAATGGAGGCCATGCGGTGCTCGCACAAGGGAAGGGAGCGGGCATAGTGGCACGGCCGGGCGCCAGGGGACAGCGCCGTTCGCGCGGGTGCGTCGATCCGCTCTAGCCAGCGCGTCCCGCGCTCCCTAGCAACACGGGCGAAGCGCGGGGAGCGAGACGATGGCGGATGTGTTGCGGGTTGGCCTGGCGGGACTGGGAACGGTCGGGGGCGGCGTGATCCGCGTGCTCGCGGCCAACCGCGACCTGATCGCGCGCCGCGCCGGGCGTTCGATCGAGATCGTGGCCGTCTCGGCGCGCGACCGGAACCGCGATCGCGGGCTCGACCTGTCGGGCTTCGCGTGGATCGACGACACGACCGCGCTGGCCAGCCATCCTGACGTCGACGTGGTGGTCGAGCTGATCGGCGGATCGGACGGCCCCGCGCTCACGCTCGCGCGCGAGACGCTGGCGGCGGGCAAGGGGCTCGTCACCGCCAACAAGGCGATGATCGCGCATCACGGGCTGGAACTCGCGCGCGCCGCCGAGACGGCGCGCGCGCCGCTGGCGTTCGAGGCGGCGGTGGCGGGCGGCATCCCGGTCATCAAGGGGCTACGCGACGGCGCCGCGGCCAATGTGATCGAGCGCGTCTACGGCATCCTCAACGGCACCTGCAATTTCATCCTCTCGGCGATGGAGGCGAGCGGCCGCGACTTCGGCGACGTGCTCGCCGAGGCGCAGGCGCTGGGCTATGCCGAAGCCGATCCCGCGTTCGACATCGACGGCATCGACGCCGCGCACAAATTGTCGATCCTGGCGAGCGTCGCGTTCGGCACCCAGCCGGCCTTTGCGGGCGTGGCGGTGCAGGGCATCCGCGAGGTGATCGCCGCCGACATCGCCGAAGCGGCGGCGCTCGGCTACCGCGTGCGGCTGGTGGGCGTGGCCGAGGTGGGGGCAGGCGGCCTGTTCCAGCGCATCCATCCGCATCTGGTGCCGACGGGCCATCCGCTGGCGCATGTGACGGGCGCGCTGAACGCCGTCGTCGCGCACGGCAATTTCGTGGGGCCGCTGTTCTTCCAGGGCGCGGGCGCGGGCGAGGGCCCCACCGCGAGCGCGGTGGTCGCCGACCTGATCGACATCGCGCGCGGCGAATTCGGCCCGGCCTATGCAATGCCTGCCGATGCGCTGGATCAGGCGCCGCCGCAGGACAGCGCCGATCGCCGCTGCCGCGCCTATCTGCGCTTCACCGTCATGGACCGGGTGGGCGTGCTCGCCGAGATCGCCACCGCGATGCGCGACGCGGGCGTGTCGATCGAAAGCCTGATCCAGCGCGGCACCACCGCGAGCGGCGGCGCGATGGTGGCGATCGTGACGCACGAGGGCCCGGAACGCGCGGTCGCCGCCGCGCTCGAACGGCTCCGCGGATCGCAGAGCGTGGTGGGCCAGCCGATGTGGATGCATATCCTCAGCTAGCGGCTGACGACCTTAGCCTGCACCGTTCGCCCTGAGCTTGTCGAAGGGGCTGTGGCGCAGGCGAAGGCTCGACGGTGGCGAGCGGCTTCGGCCGGCTCAGCCGAATTTGTGCACGAAGAACTTGTTGCCATCCGGATCACGGAAATAGGCGCCATACAGGTTCATCGAGTCGGGCCCGCGCTGGCCCGGCGCGCCCTCGTCGGTGGCGCCCAGCGCCAGCGCCTTGGCATGGACGCTGTCGACCTGTTCGCGGCTTTCGGCGACGAGCGCCACCATCGTGCCGTTGCCCGCGGTCGCGGGGGCTCCGTCATAGGGCTTCGTGATCGCCAGCATCGGCTTGTCCCGGCCCGCGCCGTACATGGTGAACCCGCGCGCATCGGGGATTTCCAACACCCGCTGCCCGCCGAGCGCGCCGATCAGCCCGTCGTAGAAGGTGCGGGCGCGTTCGATATCGTTGGTGCCGAGCGTCGCGTAACCGATCATCACATCTCTCCTGACGGCGCGTTCGTTGCGCACGGCGATGCTCCAACCCATATTCGGCGTCTATGGCAATCCAGATTCGCACCAGCCTCGCCGAGCCGGAAACGGGCGAGACGTTCGTTCCCCACCGCCCCTCCGCACGCCCCCAGAAGGTGGAGGGCGGCAAGCGCTTCGTGCTCGCCAGCGAATATACCCCGAGCGGCGACCAGCCCGGCGCGATCCGCGAACTGGTGGCGCAAGTGAATGCAGGCGAGCGCGACCAGGTGCTGCTGGGCGTGACGGGCTCGGGCAAGACCTTCACGATGGCCAAGGTGATCGAGGAATGCCAGCGGCCCGCGCTGATCCTCGCGCCCAACAAGATCCTGGCGGCCCAACTCTATGGCGAGATGAAGTCGTTCTTCCCCGACAATGCGGTGGAATATTTCGTCAGCTATTACGACTATTACCAGCCTGAAGCCTATGTCGCGCGCAGCGACACCTATATCGAGAAGGAAAGTTCGACCAACGAGTCGATCGACCGGATGCGCCATTCGGCGACGCGCGCGCTGCTGGAGCGCGACGACGTCATCATCGTCGCGTCGGTCTCGTGCCTGTACGGCATCGGCTCGGTCGAGACCTATTCGGCGATGATCTTCGATTTGAAGAAGGGCGCGACGGTCGACCAGCGCGAGATCGTGCGCAAGCTGGTGGCGCTGCAGTACAAGCGCAACGACGCCGCCTTCCAGCGCGGCAATTTTCGCGTGAAGGGCGACACGCTCGAGATCTTCCCCTCGCATTACGAGGACAGCGCCTGGCGGATCAGCTTCTTCGGCGACGATATCGAGGAGATCACCGAATTCGATCCGCTCACCGGCCGCAAGGTCGCCTCGCTCAATTCCGTCCGCGTCTATGCCAATTCGCATTATGTCACGCCCGGCCCGACGCTGAAACAGGCGGGCGAGGCGATCAAGCATGAGCTGGCCGAGCGGCTGAAGGAGCTGGTGGCCGAGGGTAAGCTGCTCGAGGCGCAGCGGCTGGAACAGCGCACCAATTTCGATCTGGAGATGATCGCGGCGACGGGCAGTTGCGCCGGCATCGAGAATTACAGCCGCTTCCTCACCGGCCGGATGCCGGGCGAGCCGCCGCCCACCTTGTTCGAATATCTGCCCGACAACGCGATGCTGTTCGTCGACGAGAGCCATGTGACGATCGGCCAGATCAACGGCATGTCGCGCGGCGATCACCGGCGCAAGCTGACGCTGGCCGAATATGGCTTCCGCCTGCCGTCCGCGATCGATAACCGGCCGCTGCGCTTCAACGAATGGGACGCCATGCGCCCGCAGACCACCTATGTCTCGGCGACGCCGGGCGGGTGGGAGATGGAGCAGACCGGCGGCGTGTTCGCCGAACAGGTGATCCGCCCCACCGGGCTGATCGATCCGCCCGTCGAGATCAAGCCCGTCGAGGAACAGGTGCAGGACCTGATCGTCGAATGCCAGAAGACGACGGCGGCGGGATACCGTACGCTGGTGACGACGCTCACCAAGCGGATGGCGGAGGATCTGACCGAATATATGCACGAGGCGGGGATCAAGGTCCGCTACATGCATTCGGACGTCGAGACGCTGGAGCGCATCGAGCTGATCCGCGACCTCCGCCTGGGCGTCTATGACGTGCTGATCGGCATCAACCTGCTGCGCGAGGGACTGGACATTCCCGAATGCGGCTTGGTCGCGATCCTCGATGCGGACAAGGAGGGCTTTCTGCGCAGCGAGACCTCGCTGATCCAGACGATCGGCCGCGCCGCGCGCAACGTCGACGGGCGCGTGATCCTCTATGCCGACCGCATCACCGGATCGATGGAGCGCGCGATGAACGAGACCGCGCGCCGCCGTGAGAAGCAGATCGCGTACAACACCGAACACGGCATCACGCCCACGACGATCCGCCGCAGCATCGGCGACATCATCGCGCATGTCGCCTCGAAGGATCAGGTGACCGTCGAGATCGACGAGGACCGTCCGCACATGGTCGGCCACAATCTGCGCGCCTATATCGAGGATCTCGAAAAGCAGATGCGCAAGGCCGCCAGCGATCTGGAATTCGAGACCGCGGGCCGCCTGCGCGACGAAATCCGCCAGCTGGAGAACGAGGAGCTGGGCCTGCCGGTCGACCAGCAGAAGGCGCCGCTGATGGGCCGTTCGAACGAAGGCAAGCCCGGCACGCGCAAGACGCGCTACGGCAAGAGCCAGAAGATGCGCATGGGCGGCTCCCGCTCGCGCTAGGATTTCACCGTCCCTTCGCCTGCGCGAGGGTGACGGGAAATCGGCCCTGTACCCGGCGAGGGCCGGGGTGCAGGGCGGATCAAAATATTTTCCGTTCCCGCCCCGTTCCCTTGCGTTTCGGGGAAGCCGCGGACGACCGCGCGTCGCGGGATTCCGCGTCCGCCTGCCGCCCCGGCGACAGGACGAACGCCGCGTTTACCCGCTTGCGTCCCGCGCCGCTTTGCCACAACTTGTGGGGGTTGAGTTCGGGGGCGGACCCAATCGCTGGTAGGAGCGGCACCGCAACCTTATATCGGTTGGGCGGTTCGACCTTCCGCCGGCGATCGCGATGGACATGTTTTGTTCTCGCCCGGGCCGCCTTCGGTGATAGGATCGGGCAAGCTCCTGATTCGAAAGGCTGAGGAGCCGACGATGGATTTCAGGGACGACCGGGATAGCGACATGAGCACCGATACGATCGACACGATGGCCCAGACGGCCGAAGCCCCGACGGCGGCCACGCCGATGACGAGCAAGACGGTGAAGGCGCAGTCCTATCCGGTCGAGGTCGATCACAGCCGCGACGCGCTGCTCACCGATTTCGGCAAGGAGACGCTCACCGATCGCTATCTGCTGCCGGGCGAGGGCTATCAGGATCTCTTCGTCCGCGTCGCCTCGGCCTATGCCGACGATGCCGGCCATGCGCAGCGCATCTACGACGCGATCTCGCAATTGTGGTTCATGCCCGCCACGCCCGTGCTGTCGAACGGCGGCACCGGACGCGGCCTGCCGATCTCGTGCTTCCTCAATTCGGTGCCCGACAGCCTGAACGGCATCGTCGACACCTGGAACGAGAATGTCTGGCTGGCGTCGCGCGGCGGCGGGATCGGCACCTATTGGGGCAATGTCCGCGGGATCGGCGAGCCCGTCGGGCTGAACGGCAAGACGAGCGGCATCATCCCCTTCGTCCGCGTGATGGATTCGCTTACCCTCGCGATCTCGCAAGGGTCGCTGCGGCGCGGCTCGGCGGCCTGCTATCTCGACATCTCGCATCCCGAGATCGAAGAGTTCCTCGAGATCCGCAAACCGTCGGGCGATTTCAACCGCAAGGCGCTGAACCTGCACCACGGCGTGCTGCTGACCGACGATTTCATGGAAGCGGTACGCGACGGGTCCGAATGGAACCTGCTCAGCCCCAAGGATCGCACGGTACGCGCCACGGTCGATGCGCGTTCGCTCTTCCAGAAGCTGGTCGAGACGCGGCTCCAGACGGGCGAGCCTTACATCATCTTCGCCGATCACGTGAACAAGGCGATGCCCAAGCATCACCGCGACCTGGGGCTGAAGGTCTCCACCTCGAACCTGTGCAGCGAGATCACGCTGCCCACGGGCAAGGACCATCTGGGCGAGGATCGCACCGCGGTGTGCTGCCTCTCTTCGCTGAACCTCGAGACCTGGGATCAGTGGAAGGACCAGAAGGGCTTCATCGAGGATGTGATGCGCTTCCTCGACAATGTGCTCCAGGATTTCATCGACCGCGCCGAGCCCGGCATGGAGCGCGCCGCCTATTCCGCCGCGCGCGAGCGTTCGGTGGGCCTGGGGGTCATGGGCTTCCATAGCTTCCTCCAGGCGCGCGGCCTTGCTTTCGAGGGCGCGATGGCCAAGTCGTGGAACCTGCGCATGTTCAAGCACATCAAGGGCCAGGTCGACGAAGCGTCGATGCAGCTCGCGATCGAACGCGGTCCGTGCCCCGACGCCGCCGACATGGGCGTGATGGAGCGCTTCTCCTGCAAGATGGCGATCGCACCGACGGCGTCGATCAGCATCATCTGTGGCGGCACGTCTGCCTGCATCGAGCCGATCCCGGCGAACATCTACACCCACAAGACGCTGTCGGGATCGTGGTCGGTCAAGAACCCTTATCTCGAAAAGCTGCTGATCGAGAAATCGAAGAATTCGGACGCGGTGTGGAACACGATTCTGGAGCAGGGCGGCAGCGTCCAGCATCTCGATTTCCTGTCCGCCGAGGAAAAGGATTGTTTCAAGACCAGCTTCGAGATCGATCAGCGCTGGCTCTTGGAACTCGCCGGCGACCGCACACCCTATATCGATCAGGCGCAGTCGCTGAACCTGTTCATCCCGGCGGATGTCGAGAAATGGGATCTGCTGATGCTCCACTTCCGCGCCTGGGAGCTGGGGATCAAGTCGCTCTACTATCTGCGCTCGAAGAGCATCCAGCGCGCGGGCTTCGCCGGCGGCGTAGAGAACGACAACACGATCGAGCAGCCCAAATATCAGTTCGAAACGACCGATTACGATGAATGCCTGGCCTGCCAGTAACGCATGGGCGGCTTCGGATTGCGTGAGCAATGCGAAGGCTCGTCATGGCGGACGGCCGGGCCGCGCAACGGTGCCGTCTGACGGCGTGGCGATGCGCGGCCGCCCGATACGAAAAGCCCCGGCTCGCAAGTCGCGAACCGGGGCCGAAAGTCTCGCGGGCGCGTGCCCGACCGGCTTACTCGGTCTCTTCGAGGCTCGTCACATTGTCGGCGGTCGCGCTCAGGCGGACCTTGCCGTCTTCGATCCCCGCCACCAGGCCGACCGAAATGTAATGATGCTTGGCGCCCTGGCCGTCCTGAGTCTGGGGGCTGTCGTTCTTGGTCAGCTTGATCCGGTCGCCGTCCATGTGATCGACCGTGCCGACGTGCACGCCGTCCGCATCGACGACTTCCATATGCTCCTGGATCTGGGTGGTATCGACCATGATAAGGCTCCTGCGTTGAAGGTTGCGGGTGCGAAACGCATGGATGCGGATATGGTCGCATGACGTGGCAGGTCGGCATCATGTTCACCGTCGCGGGGCTGTTCACGCTGATCGGTATCGCGATGCTGGTGTCGCTCGCCTGGCCGACGGCACCTGCGCGCGTCTATGTGTTCCGGATGGTCGGCATCATGCTGGTCGCCGCCGGTTTCGTGCTCGGCCTGTCGGCCGACGCGATGTGGTCATGGGGGCCGGGGCGGTGAACGGCTTTGTGCTTGGAAACTCAGCGATCATCATGCTTGCGGGCATCCTGATGATGACCGCGCCGCACGTCATAACGCATCGAAACGGAATGGAGCCTGAAAACTCCATAGAAGCCATTCGGACCTATCGCATCAGCGGCGTAGCGCTGATCCTTCTCGCTTTCATACTCATCGTTCAGCTTTTCTCGGAGTAATCCCATGTCGCTCACCGAAGCCCGCAAGCAGTACAAGCCGTTCGAATACCCTTGGGCGTTCGATTTCTGGAAGCGCCAGCAGCAGCTCCACTGGCTGCCCGAGGAAGTGCCGCTCGGCGAGGATTGCCGCGACTGGGCGCAGAAGCTCAGCGAGCACGAGCGCAACCTGCTGACGCAGATCTTCCGCTTCTTCACGCAGGCCGATGTCGAGGTGCAGGATTGCTATCACGAGAAATATGGCCGCGTGTTCAAGCCGACCGAGATCAAGATGATGCTGACCTCGTTCAGCAACATGGAGACGGTGCACATCGCCGCCTACAGCCATCTGCTCGACACGATCGGCATGCCCGAGAGCGAATATGGCGCCTTCCTCGAATATGCCGAGATGAAGGAAAAGCATGACTACATGCAGAACTTCGGCGTCGATACCGACGAGGACATCGCCCGCACGCTCGCCATGTTCGGCGGCTTCACCGAGGGCGTGCAGCTCTTCGCCAGCTTCGCGATGCTGATGAACTTCCCGCGCTTCAACAAGATGAAGGGCATGGGCCAGATCGTCACCTGGTCGATCCGTGACGAGAGCCTGCACTGCGAGGGCATCATCAAGATGTTCCACACCTTCTGCCACGAGCGCCAGTGCCTCACCAAGGCGGTGAAGGACGACATCGCCGACGTGTGCCAGACGACGATCCGGCTGGAGGACAATTTCATCGATCTCGCCTTCGAAATGGGGCCCGTCACCGGCATGACGCCCAAGGAGATCAAGAAATATATCCGCTTCATCGCCGATTGGCGGCTGAACCAATTGGGCCTGAAGCCGATCTACATGATCGACGAACATCCCCTGCCCTGGCTCGCCCCGATGCTGAACGGCGTGGAGCACGCCAATTTCTTCGAACAGCGCGCCACCGAATATTCGAAGGCGGCGACGCGCGGCAACTGGAACGAGGTGTGGGACGGCTTCGACAAGCGCCGTAAGGCCAAGGCCGGCGTCGGCGCGCTGCCGACGCAGGATCTGGACGACAGCGGCGACATGTTCGCCGCGGCCGGGGTGGCGGCGGAGTAAGCGCGCCATGTACCGCTCCGGCAGGTGTCCGGGGCGGTACGCCGGTGGGCGAACGGTTGCGAGGGCCGCCGGTGCGACGGGCTGCCACGGATCTTGACGCAAGCGATCGGCAAGGGCCGCACGTATCCGTGCCCCATCTTCGCCGCACACCAAAGGGGCGGGGGATGTCGCCATCCCCCGCCCCTTTGGCACTTTCGATCGCGAAGGATCAGAAGTGCGTGATGACGCCCAGCATCGGGCGCAGGCTGCGGAAGCTGCCATAGGTGTTCACCTCGGCGCGGATGCGGAAGCCCGCATTGCCGGTGATCCCCTTCAGGCCGATATCCTTCGGGCCGACTTCGGTGCCGATGCCATAGGTCATCGCGCCATAGTCGCGGTTCAGGCTGGCGCCCGTGTTATACTGCGAGAAATGGTCGAAATTGACCCACTGATAGCCGACCTTGCCGTAGAACAGGCCGCTGTCGCCAGCGCGCACGCCGACGCGACCCGCACCGCCATATTCCCAATCGATGTTGCCATCGATGCCCTTGACCACGTTACCTTCGACGCCGACGAAGATCGGCCCGAGCGGCACGTTGATGCCGGCGACGCCCTGAACCAGCGCACCCTCGAGGCGGTAGTTGTTGCGGACCGAACCGTTGGAGTTCAGCGCACGCGGCAGGCCGTAGCCTCCCTGGTTGTCGAACGATTCCCAACCGCCCATCACGCCGAAATACGGCTCGATGCCGAACGCCTTCGAACCATCGGGTGCGCGCGGGCCGCTATCGGCCGGAGCGGCGGTGTCGACGGGAGCCGGCGCGGCCGCATCCTGCGCGAACGCGGGGGCAGCGGTGATCGCGGCAAACGCAGCCGCGGCGGCGAGGGTGAGCTTACGCATCGTTGTTCATACCTTCTATTATTAATGATCTTGGCAACCGAGGGTCACCCGAGGGTCACCGAAGTTGCCTAGGCCCCACAAAACCAGCCTTGAAGGCGATCGTTGCATTGCAGCGCAGAAATGCGCGGAACAATCAAAACTGTCGCATTTCCGCAACGGTTTCTTGCCAAAGCATGAATGCACTGCGGCGAGAATACGGCCGATGCGCGCCCTTGGCGAGGCGGTACGTTCGTGTCAGACTGTTCGCCATCGCTGCGCCTCATCATCGGCGGCCCGAAATCGGCACACGCCGATCGGCAGAACATCATGACGGCCGGACGAACCGGCCGCTCGGATCAGGGCTTCAGCGCGACGTCGTCGGCGTCGTCAAGCGCATCGTCGTCATCCTCGTCCGCGCCCGTGGCATCGGCATCGAACGCGTCCTGCGCGTCGTCCTCGTCGGTGTCGTCCTCGTCCATGGTGACGCTGGCGTCGCTCTCGCCGACCTCTTCGGAATCCATCCGCGTCTCGTCGATCGACTCGTCTTCGTCGTCATCGTCGCCGATATCGGGCTGGAGGTCGGTCAGGATCACGCCGTCGCTGGGCCCGTCGCGCGTGGCCTCCATGATCTCGGCGCGCTGGCTTTCGTCATAGCCTTCCTCGTCATAGCCGTCGTCGCCCGATCCCATGCCGGGAACCTGATGTCCGCCCATGATCCATCTCCTGATTGTGCCTCCAGCCCGAACGGTGGGGGCGGGGCACGGTTCCGTCGCGCGGGTCCGATCGGATTGGAAAGCGGCGCGCAGGCGCGTAAGACGGGCCATAACCCCTTGCCGGACAAAGACGATGCTCGACACTCCCGCCGCCCAGGTTCCGACGCTCAGCCTCGCCGAACAGGCGAGCGATCCCGATGGTTTTGCCGCCGCGCTCGGCGGATCGTTCGAACGCTTTGGCTTCGCGATCGTCGCGGATCACGGCGTGCCCGACGATCTGATCGCGCGCGCCTGGGTCGACACGCAGGCGCTGTTCGCCCGCGACGATGCGGAGAAGCGCGGCTATCACACGCCCGGCGGCGGCGGCGCGCGCGGCTATACGCCGTTCAAGACCGAGATCGCCAAGGGCGCGAGCGCGGTCGACCTGAAGGAATTCTGGCATGTCGGCCGCGAACTGCCCGAGGGGCATCGTTATGCCGCGCAGATGGCGGCCAATATCTGGCCGACACAGCCCGAGCGGTTTCGCGACACCTTCCTCGCGTTGTTCGCCGCGTTCGATGCCGCGGGCGACCGGCTGTTATCGGCGATCGCGCGCCACCTGAAGCTCGCCCCCGACTGGTTCGCGCCGGCGGTGAAGGACGGCAACAGCGTGCTGCGGCTGCTCCATTATCCGCCCATCCCCGCCGATGCGGAGGGCGTGCGCGCCGGTGCGCATGAGGACATCAACCTCATCACGCTGCTGCTGGGCGCGGAAGAGGCCGGTCTCGAACTGCGCGACCGCGACACCGGCGCGTGGCTCCCGGTCCGCCCGCCCGAGGGGGCGATGGTGGTGAACGTGGGCGACATGCTCCAGCGCCTCACCAATCATGTGCTGCCCTCGACCACGCACCGCGTCGTCAACCCGCCGCCCGAGCGGCGCGGCCATTCGCGCTATTCGATGCCGTTCTTCCTCCACCCCGCGCCCGATTTTCTGATCGAGACGCTGCCCGGCTGCATTACGCCGCAAAACCCGAACCGCCATCCCGTGCCGATCACCGCGCACGACTATCTGCACGAGCGGCTGGTCGAGATCGGGCTGGTCAAGGCCTGAGGCGTCGCCGCTCGGTCCAGCTCCAGATCCGTTCGTGCTGAGCCTGTCGAAACGCTTTTCTCCGCGATCGCGCTTTCGCGCGCGGAACAGGCCCTTCGACAAGCTCGGGGCGAACGGGTTTGGTGCATAGGCGGCGCTTCATCACCTGAAGTCGGGCGCGACCTTGGTGCAAAGCCGGTCTCCGCGCCTCCGCGTAAACCATTCGGTACGCAAGGACGCCGGTCAGCGTCCCCGGAACAGATTTCCGAGCACGCCGCGCGCTACCGTCTCGAGAAGGCCGCCCGCTGCCGATCCGCCGCGGCTCTTCGTGCCGAACACCTGTTTGCCGATCTCATTGGCCACCTGCCGCCCGATCGACGAACTCGCGGCACGCGCCGCCGATGTCGCCATCTTCGCCCAAGGGCTGTTCGCCGAAGCCTGCGCCGCGGCGCGCGCCTCCTGCGCGTCGGCCTTCGCCTGCGCCGCGGCGGCCTTTTCCGCGTCGGAGGTCGCCTTGGCCGCGGCGACCGAAGCGCTCGCCTCCTGCGCCCGCGCGGCGAGCAGTTCCCCCGCAGATTCGCGGTTCACCGCGACGTCGTATTTCGCGCCGATCGCGTCCGTCTCGATCATCACCTTGCGCTCGTCGGCGGTGATCGGCCCCACCCGGCTGGCGGGTGGCTTGACGAGCGTCCGCTCGACGGGGGTGGGCGATCCGTCGGCCTGGAGCAGCGAGACCAGTGCCTCGCCCACCTTCAGCTCGGTGATGGCGCTGGCCACGTCCACGCCCGGGTTGGCGCGGAACGTCTCCGCGGCGGCGCGCACCGCCGCCTGATCGCGCGGCGTGAACGCGCGCAGCGCATGCTGCACGCGATTGCCGAGCTGGCCTGCCACCGTATCAGGCACGTCGATCGGATTCTGGGTGATGAAATAGATGCCCACGCCCTTGGAGCGGATCAGCCGGACGACCTGTTCGATCTTTTCCAGCAGTGCCTTGGGCGCGGCATCGAACAGCAGATGCGCCTCGTCGAAGAAGAAGCACAGCACCGGCTTGTCGGGATCGCCGACCTCGGGGAGATGCTCGAACAATTCGCTCATCAGCCACAGCAGAAAGGTGGAATAGAGCTTGGGGCTGGCCATCAGCCGGTCCGCGGCGAGGATGTTGACGACGCCGCGCCCCTTGTCGTCGGTCTTGATGAAATCCGCCATGTCGAGCGCGGGTTCGCCGAAGAAATGCTCCGCGCCCTGCGAACGCAACTGGAGCAAAGCGCGCTGGATCGCGCCAATCGACTGTTTCGACACGTTGCCATAGCTGGTCGTCAGTTCGTCCGCCCGCCCCGCGCAATCCGCCAGCATCGCCTGGAGATCGTCGAGATCGAGCAGCAGCAGCCCGTCCTTGTCGGCGACATGGAAGGCGATCTGCAGCACGCCCTCCTGCACGTCGTTCAGATCCATCAGCCGGGCGAGCAGCAGCGGCCCCATCTCGGTAATGGTGGTGCGGACGGGATGGCCCTGCTCGCCGAACAGATCCCAGAACTGCACGGGATTGTCGGCATACGCCCAATCGGTGTCGCCGATCGCCGCGGCGCGTTCGGCAAAGGCGGCGTGCGTCTTCGCCGCCGGCGATCCGGCCATCGCCAGGCCCGACAGATCGCCTTTCACGTCGGCGACGAAGCACGGCACCCCGGCCTGGGAAAATCCCTCGACGATGCCCTGCAACGTCACCGTCTTGCCGGTGCCCGTCGCGCCCGCGATCAGCCCGTGGCGGTTGGCGCGCCGGAGATCGAGCGTCTGCCGCGTGCCGTCCGCCGCCATGCCGATGAAGATGTCGTCCATGTGCCGCTCCTGAACTGGGGTTATCGTACCATGCACCGTTCGCCCAGAGCTTGTCGAAGGGCGGGTCCCCATACGAACGCTTGCGTGCGGAGCGCGTGCTTCGACAAGCTCAGCACGAACGGAGATAGAGAGGGGATCGCGTCGACGTTATCCTGCTCTGAAGCCCTCTCCGCCATATCCGCCCGGATCGCGTAAAGTCGAGCCGTCTCCACAGGCCACCCGAAACGAAAAAGGCCGCCGCTCACGGGGAGCGACGGCCTTATCCTGATCGAGAGAGCGGCTTATTTCTTGATCTTCACCGGGATGAACTGGCCGATCTTGCCGCGCTGCACGAACAGCAGCACCTGATCGCGCCCGGCTGCGCGCGCCGCCGCGACGCCGGCAGTGAGCGCTGCCACGGTGCGCGTCGGCGTGCCGTTGATCGAGACGATCACGTCGCCCCGCTTCAACTGCTTCTGCGCCGCATCGCTCGACGGATCGACCGAGGCGATCACGATGCCGGTCACGCCGGCATCGACCCCGATCGAGCGCGCGATGCCCGGCGTCAATGGCACGACGTTCAGGCCCAGCGTACCCGTCGCCGGTGTGGCCTGGGTCGAGCCCGAATCGTCGTCGGGCAGGCCGTCGTCATCGTCGCCGCCCAGCGTCTTCTGCAACACCTCCTCGCTCGGCCGCGTGCCCGCCTTCGCGGTCAGCGTCAGCGGCTTGTTGTCGCGGATCACGTCGAGCCGCGCGGTGCCGCCCGGCGGCACGTCGGCGACGAGGCGGCTGAGCGAATTCTGCGGGGTGACCTCCTTGCCGTTGACGCGGACCACCACGTCGCCCGCCTTCAGCCCGGCGCGCTGCGCCGCCTGATTGGGCTCGATCCGGCTGATGAGCTCGCCACGATCCTTGGGCAGACCCAGCGCCGCGGCGATATCGTCCGTCACCGGCTGGATGCCGATGCCCAGATAGCCGCGCTTCACGCTGTTGCCGCGGCGCAGCGTTTCGATGATCGGCGCCGCGTCCTCGGCGGGGATCGCGAAGCCGATGCCGACATTGCCGCCCGACTGCGAGATGATCTGCGAGTTGATGCCGATCACTTCGCCGTTCAGGTTGAACATCGGGCCACCCGAATTGCCCTGGTTGATCGCCGCATCGGTCTGGATGAAGCGATCATAGGCGCCGAGCCCGACGCGGTGCAGCGCCGAGACGATGCCCGCGGTGACCGTCGAGCCGAGGCCGAAGGGGTTGCCGATCGCCAGCACCCAGTCGCCGACGCGCGACCGCGTGGAATCGCCGAAGCGGACGAACGGCAGGCCGGTCGCGTTCACCTTCAGCAGCGCCAGATCGGACGTCGGATCCTTGCCGACCACCTTGGCGGTATATTCCTTGCCGTCCACCAGGGTGACCGAGATCGACTCGACCGTCGCGCCCTTGGCGCCTTCGATCACATGGTTGTTGGTGACGACATAGCCGTCCGCCGAGATCAGGAAGCCCGAACCCAGCGACGCGCCCTCGCGCTTCACCGGCGGCCCCGATTGCGCGCCGCCGCCGCCGAACAGTTCGCCGAACGGCGTGCCGGCAAAGGGGTTCGCCTGCTGCTGCTGGACGATCGACTGTTTGGTCGAGATGTTGACGACCGCGGGCTGGAGCTTGGCCACCAGATCGGCGAAGCTCATCGGCGCGCCGGGCCGCGGGGCGGCCTGCGCGATCAGCGCGGGATCGTTCTGGGCGGTCTGGCCCGGCTGCAGCGCGAGCGACGCGGTCGCCCCCCCGAGGAGAAGTGCGGTGGTCAGGGCATAGGCATAACGCACGGGAGATTGGTCCTCTCGGTTCACGTTCGAAATCGGTTCGCCATGGCGGCGATCGGCTGAACGATGCTTGAATATGAACGAACGATTCAGGCGCTCAGCGCCCGCGACCCTCGAATTGTTTGAGATAGGCGTTGTTGGGCGAAAGGATCAGCGCGCTCGATCCCTCGGGCGTGGTGCCGTCCGCGCCGAACGTGTGCCGGTAGGACTGCATCGCGCGATAGAAATCGTAGAAGTCCGCGTCCTTGTTGAATGCATCGGCATAGATCTTGGCCGAATCCGCATCCGCCTGCGCGCGCACGATCTGCGCCGCCTTCTGCCCTTGCGCGCGGATCGTGATCGCCTCCTGCTGGCGCGCGGTGGCCATCCGGTTGAGCGCGCTGTCGAGCGGCGAGCCGACCGGCAGGTTCGCCTGCTTGATCCGCACGTCGACGATCTCGACGCCATATTGCGTCGCCACGCGCTGAAGCGCGGCCTGGATGTTGTTCATCAACTGCCCCCGCTCGGGGCTGAGCAGTTCGACGAACTGGCGCTTGCCGAGCTCGTTGCGCAGCGCCGAGCCGAGGATCGGGCGAAGCTGGTCCGCGACGCGATCCTCGCTGCCCGCGCTCACCACCATCTTGAGCGGATTGACCACGCGGTAGCGCGCATAGGCATCGACTTCGAGGCGGAGCTGGTCGGTCGAGAGCACCAGCGTGTTCTCCAGGTCGATATCCTGCACGCGCTTGTCGACCCACACGATCCGGTCGATGAACGGGATGCGCGCGATCAGCCCGGCGCCGGTGCGGCCGAAGGGCTGGTTCGGCGCCCAGGCGTTCACGGTGCGCACGGGCTGTTCGAAGCGCAGGATCACCGCCTGTTGCGTTTCCGGCACGATCGCGAAGGTGGCCGCCGCCACGATCACGAGCAGCAGCGCCAGGATACCGGCCACCACCGGGTTGCGGAGCGACAGGCCGTTCACTGGGCGCCTCCCGCGGCAGGGGCGGGCGGCGGCGCGGCGCTCACCGTCGGATCGGGCAATTTGCGCGCGCCGGCCAGCGGCAGATACGGCGTGACGCCGGGCGTTTCGATGATCGTCTTGTCGGTCTTGGCGAGCACGGCTTCCATCGTGTCGTAATACATGCGGCGGCGCGTCACCTCGGGGGCGAGCTTGTACTGCGCATAGACCTTGTCGAACGCCGCCGCCTCGCCCTGCGCGCGCGCGACCACCTGCTGCGCATAGGATTGCGACTGGTTGAGATTGGCCACCGCCTCCTGCTGCGCGGCGGTCACCTTGTTGAATTCCTCGACGATCCGCGATGGCGCGGCGGCCTGTTTGATCGCCACGCCCTGGATGCGGACGCCCGAATGATAATCGTTGAGGATCGCCTGGGTCAGATCCTGCACCCGCTGCTCGATCACGGTGCGGCCGGCGCCCAGCGCCTGTTTCAGCGTGGTCTGCGCGACGACGGCGCGCATCGCGCTTTCGGCTGCGGCGCGCACGGTCGACTGCGGATCGGCGAGCTGGAAGACGTAATCCTGTGGCGACGCGATGTTCCAGCGCACCGAATAGGCGAGATCGATGATGTTCTGGTCGCCGGTCAGCGTCAGATTCTCGCCCTCGCCGGTCGGGAAATTCTCGGTGCGGATGCGCTGCACGTCCACCTTCGTCACATGCGCGATCGGCGCGGGCAGCGTCCAGCGGATGCCCGGATCGATGGTTTCCGAATAGGCGCCGAAATAGGTGACGACGCCGCGCTGCTGCGGGCTGATCGGATGGACCGACGTGTAGAGGATCCACACCCCCAGGATGATCGCGGTGCCGATCGCCCACAAGGCGCGCGCATTGGGCGCGGACGGCAGGCCGCCGCCGAAGCCGCCGCCCATTCCGCCGCCGCCGCCACCCGTCGCGCGCGCCTTTTTCAGGAAGTCGTCGAGCGCGCTCGGCCGGCCGATGGGTTTGCGGCCGCCGGGCGGCAGCGACCAGGGGTTGCGCGGGCCACCCTCGCCCGGACCGTCGCCCGAGCCACCACCCCAGGGGCCCTTGGGCGGTTCGGCGTTGAGGATCGAGGGACGCCGGGGCCAGCGCGAGAGGAATGTCATCCTGTCTTTATAGGAGGGCGCCAGCGGAAAAACAGTGCCAAGGGACCCATGCGGGCCTATCTCGCGCGCATGATCGATCTGGAATCACTGAAGGCCGCGGTCGCCGCCGTCACCGGCCCCCGCGCGACCGTGCGGATGGAGGGCACGCGCGTGGGCATTGTGCTCGATGCGACCGGCCTTGCCGCCGCCGAACGCGAGGCGATGGAGGCCGCCGCCAAACAGGCCGCGAACCGGCCCGGCGTCTCCGAAGTGCGGATCGTCGTCACCGCGGAACGCATGACGCGCGCGCTGATCGCGGTCGCGAGCGGCAAGGGCGGGGTCGGCAAATCGACGCTGGCCGCCAATCTGGCCATCGCCCTGTCGCGCGGCGGGCGACGCGTCGGGCTGGTCGATGCCGATATCTACGGCCCCTCGCAGCCCAAACTCATGCACTGCGAGGAGGCCCGCCCCACCGCGCACGGCAAGGTGCTCGATCCGGTGCCGACGCGCTACGGCGTGCCGCTGCTGTCGATGGGGCAGCTCGTCGATCCCGGCAAGGCGATCGCATGGCGCGGGCCGATGGCGGCGGGCGCGCTCGGCCAGCTGGTCGAGGCGGATTGGGGCGCGGTCGACACGCTGGTGCTCGATCTGCCCCCCGGCACCGGCGACGTGCAGTTGACGATGGTGCAGAAATACCGGCCGGCCGGCGCGGTGATCGTCTCCACGCCGCAGGATCTCGCGCTGATCGATGCGACGCGCGCGATCGATTTCTTCGACAAGGCGGGCGTGCCGATCATCGGCCTGGTCGAGAACATGGCCGGCTATGTCTGCCCGCATTGCGGCGAGAGCTCCGATCCGTTCGGCAGCGGCGGTGCCGAGGCGGCGGCGGCGCGGCTCGGCATCCCCTTCCTCGGCCGGGTGCCGCTCACCATCGCGATCCGCACCGCATCCGACGCGGGCGCGCCGCCCGCCGCCGATCCGTCCGACACGGTGTTCGCACCGATCGGCGCGCGGGTCGCCGCGTGGCTGGCATCTGCATGAAACCGGCGCGATGAAACCGGCAGGCGCGATCGGCGTTGTCCTGTCACCGGTCGTACCCGGCGCGTAGAGCCGCGGTACGAGCGGACCAGTTTTCCTCGGACGGAGACGTCATGCCGCTCACCACCGATGCCGACATCAAGGCGCTGCTGGACGAGGCCCGCACGATCGCGATGATCGGCGCGTCCGACCGGCCGGACCGGCCGTCGTACGGCGTGATGGCGATGCTCCAGCGGCACGGATATCGGGTGATCCCGGTGAACCCGCAGATCACTGGCGAGCATGTGCACGGCGAGTTCGTGTTCCGCGATCTGTCGCAGCTCGGCGACCCGATCGATATCGTCGACATCTTCCGCAATTCCGCCGCGGCGGGCGAAGCGGTGGACGCGGCGATCGCAGCGGGCGCGAAGGCGGTTTGGATGCAGCTCGGCGTGATCGACGAAGCCGCCGCCGCGCGGGCCGAGGCGGCGGGGCTGAAGGTGGTGATGGATCGCTGCCCCGCGATCGAGATCCCGCGCCTGGGCGTCGCGCCGATCGCGGCGTGACGGCATCGGGGCTTGCGCGATCCCCGGCGCTGCGTCAGGATCGGCGCATAGAGGGATGCGCGCATGCTGATGATGCCGATGCTGTTGCTCGCGGGGGATCCCGACATCCTGCCTGCTACCCTGATCGCCAATGCGCTGGCGCGCACCACCGCCGAGCATCGGTGCACGCCCGATCCCGATTTCACCGACGTGACGGTATGCGGCCTGCGCGGCGCGGACCGTTTCCGCGTGCCGTTCGCGCAGCATGCCGTCGCGCGCACCGATGACGTGACCGCCACTCGCGCCGCGCTGCTCCACGAACGCACGCCGATGGAGGAGATGGGGCCGTTCCTCGTCGGCGGCGGGATGGCGGGCGTGCACGCCGGCACCAGCTTCGGCCCCGGCGCGGACAGCGGGAAGGCGAGCGTCGGCGGTTTGCGGCCGCTCGCCCCATGATCGGCGCCGCGCTGCTGATCCTCGCGCAGACGGCACCCGCCGCGGCGGCGCCCGAGCGTTTCTCGATCCTCGTCGATCCATGCGCGAGCGCCAATGATGATAAGGGCAAGGACATCGTGGTGTGCGGCCGGACGGACGCGATCACTCCGCGGCTGCCGCTGCGCGACGATCGCGGCGTGCCCGATCGGGGGGTGCCGTCCAATCCCGAACTGCGCGCCACCCAAGCCATGGCCTTGGAAGCGGCGCCGTGCGGCGCGAGTCAGAAAGGCTGCACCGTCGGCTTCGGTCCTCCGGTGATGCCCGCCATCAAGGCGGCGGCTGGGCTGGTGAAAGCCGCGTTCGCCGAAAAGCCCGACAAGACCGGACGCATCCCGATCGACCTGAGCGAACCGACCGCCCCGATCCCGGCCCCGGTGCCATGATCGGCGCCGCGCTGCTGATCCTCGCGCAGACGGCACCCGCCGCGGCGGCGCCCGAGCGTTTCTCGATCCTCGTCGATCCATGCGCGAGCGCCAATGACGACAAGGGCAAGGACATCGTGGTGTGCGGCCGGACCGACGCGATCACCCCGCGGCTGCCGCTCCGCGATTTCCGCGGGCCGCCCGATCATGCGGTGCCCTCCAACCCCGATCTGAAGGCCTCCGTCGCGCTCGACGGGCCGAGCGCGCGCGGCGAATGCGGCGCTTATGGCGAGGCCTGTCCGGTGGCGATGGGCGGTTACGTGCTGCCCGCGATCATCGGCGGCGCGGTCGACGGCGTGAAGCGCGCCTTCGCCAAGCATCCCGACAAGACCGGGCGCGTGCCGATCGACCTTGGCGACCCGCCGCCCATCCCCGCCAACGCGCTCCAGCCCTGACGCGCGTCCGGCCGATCCCGACGCGGGATCACGCTGCTTAGATCCGATCTCTGCATTCGTTCGTGCTGAGCGTGCTGCGATGGGCTCAGCACGAACGGGTCTCGTGATCCGGTCACGCCAATGCCCTCCCGCTCTATTGCATCGCCTTCACCGTCGGCGTGTCGAGGCAGCGGAGCAGCGCGTCGCGCGACATGGCGGGGACGGGCGCGGGCTTCGCATAGGGGGCGATCTCGATCGGGCGGCCGATCGGCTCGGCGACAAAGCCGGTCTGCCCGGTGCACGCCATCGCCGCCGCCAGCAGCTTGGGCGGCGTGTCATAGGCCTCGTAGGACAGGCGGAACGTGCCCCAATGGATCGCCATCGCGTGCGCGGCGCCCAGATCATGGTACACCGTCACCGCATCGACCGGGCCGATATGGCTGCCGATCGCCATCTGGCCGGGCACGAAGCGGAACGCGCCGATCGGGATCATCGCGAAGCGGATCGGGCCGTACGCCGCCGCCTCGGCGGGCCAGCGGCCGTCGCCCATGCCGGTGTCGCCCGCGAAGAAGACGTTGCCGCCCTGCGGCATCGTGACGACGAAGCCCGACCAGAGCGCCCGGTTGCGATCGGTGTTCCACCGCGTGCCCCAGTGATGCGCGCGCGTGACGATCACGTCGATGCCCGGCCGGATCGGCACCCGCTGGCCCCAATCGACCGCGGTCGCCTGCGCGCCGGTTTTGGCGATCACGCTGTCGTTGCCGAGGCTGGTGACGATATGCGGCCGGTCGCGCCGCCACAGCCGGCCGATCGTCGCCAGATCCATATGGTCGTAATGATCGTGGCTGAGCAGCACCACGTCGATCCGGGGAAGCGCGTCGAACGCGATGCCGGGCGCCGTCACTCGCTTCGGCCCGAAACCCAGCGGCCCGGCGCGATCGCTCCACACCGGATCGGTGAGGATGTTCAGCCCCTGCGTCTGCACCAGCACCGTCGCGTGGCCCACCCAGGTGACGACCATCCGCTCGCCCTCGATCCGCGCGGCGGGCACCGCACTGGGCGTCGCCACGTTTTCCGGCCATTTCGGTCGCCCGTCGGTGCCGGTGAAGAATCGCCAGAAAAAGCCGATCCGGCTGCCGCCACTCGGCACGCCGATCGTATCGGCGTCGCCGTCCGGATTGCGGAAGCGCGCGCCGTCGAAATGGTCGGTGGCGGGGCCGCGATAATAGATCCGGTCGAGGAAGCGCGGTACGATCGTGATGGCCAGTGCGAGCACCACGATCAGCAACAGGATGAGCGTACCGACGATCTTGAGGATGGATGCCACCAATTTATTCTGCCTGCCGGAACACCTGGATCAATCCCAACGCGGCGCGCGCGGCGATGGTTCAGCCCTGCGCGCGATAATGCCGCGCGAGCCGCCATTGCCACAGCATCAGCAGCGGCACCACGATCGTCTCCATGCCGAGCCCGAGCACATGCCCGCGCGACGGCACGCCGACCGCGAGCAGCGACACCGCGCGCGACAGCCCACCGACCACGATCAGCCCGCCGAGCAGGCGAAAGCGCGGGCCCTTCGTCTCGATCGCCGGGATGCAGCTGGCAAAGCCCAGGCCGGTCGCGAAGAAGATGCCCGAGATGTAGCGGAAATGGCTGTCCAGATCGCGCGGCACCGCCGCCAGGTGGCCGAACGGCGCGGGCCCGTGGACGATGCCCTGGCCGCCGACGACCAGCGGCAGGAGGCAGGCGACCGCGACGATGCCCTGCAGCAGGCGCTTCTCCATGGTCATCGCCGGTCTCTTTCAAGCAGTTCCTGCCGCACATGGATCGCGCGCAACGACACCCGCACCTCGACCATGAATCCGGTGAGCGCGGCGATCAGCAGCAGCATCGCCATGATGAAGGTGAGCGCGACGAACGTCCCGAAATGCAGCTTCGCCAGTTCGGCCACGAACAGCAGCACGACGACGATGCACGTCATCACCGCGCTCGCCACCGCGAGCGACAGGCTGGCGTTGATGATCGAGATCCGCCGGTCGAGCAGCCGCAATTCGCGGACATAGCGCTGGCGATCGGCGCCGGCCGCGCTCGGGTGGAGCTGTTCCAGCGCGCGGGCGCGGTCGATCACGCGCGACAGCCGCCCGGCCAGCACGTTCAGCAACGCGCCGATGCCGGCCAGCATGAACACCGGCGAGAGCGAGAGCGAGATCGTCTGCGCGATCGTGGAGACGGCGGGAAGCGTGGGCATGATGGCCCGGTTTGCCGCGCCCGCCCGGCACGGGCAAGCGGAACCGGTTGGTAAGGTCGGGCGGTTAACGCGGGATCGTGAACGCGCCGCTGTCCCTCGCCGCCTTCGTGCGCCTGCCGCCGGTGCTCCGCGCCGAATTCGTCGACGGGCTCGCCGCCGGGATCGATGCGGTGGCCGAGACGGCGGCGCCGACGCACCGGTTCCTGCGCTACCAATGGTTCGCCGGTGCGATCGCCGCCTATGGCGGGCATCCGCGCACCCTGAGCGTTGCTGAGGACGGCGTGCCGGTGCTCGCGCTGCCGTTCGTGGGACTGGGCCCCGGGGTGCTGCGGCTGTCGGCGGTGCCGGGCAGCTATTGGCCGTTTCGCAGCTTTCCGGTCGCCGACGGCGTGACGCCGCCTGCGTTCGAGGCCGCGCTGGCGGTGCTCGCGAGGGCGGTGAACGGGCTGCGCATCGGGCCGGTCTATGACGGCGATCCGGCGGCGGACGGGCTGATCGCGGCGGCGCGCGCGCGGGGCTGGGTGGCGCTCGACCGGTTCGTCGCGGAGAGCTGGCTACTGGAGATGGGCGAGGATTTTCCGCGCGGATCGACGCTGCGCAAGAACCGCTTCCACGAAAAGCATCTGGCCGCGCACGGCGCGCTCGACTGGCGCTTTCTGGCGGGCGCGGACTGGCCGGCGGCGTTCGCGGACCTGGCCTCGATCGAGCGCAGGAGCTGGATCGCGGCGCGCACCGACGGCCGCGACGCCAAGTTCACCGACGATGGCCATGGCGCGTTCTGGGCCGCGGCGGCGGGCGATCCGGTGCTGGCCGCGATGTTCCGCGCCGCGCTGCTCACGGTCGACGGCGCCCCTGCGGCGTTCAGCTTCGACCTCGATGCCGGCGCGCTGCGCTATGCCATCGCGAACAGCTATGACCCGGCGTTCGCCAAACATTCGCCAGGCAAGCTGCTCTATTACCGCAACCTCGTCGCAGCAAAGGCGGACGGGACGGAGCGGATCGACTGGGGCGCGGGCGACAGCGGCTACAAACAGGTGATCGGCGCCGAGCGCGGCCCGGCGATCCGCGACTGGCTGCTGCTCCGCCCCGGACTGCCCGCGTTGCTGGGTCCGCTGATCGGGCGCTGGTGGCGGCGCAGCGGGCAGGGCGGTTAGAGCAGGACATTGGCTTGATCGGATCAAAGTAACGGCGTTCAATCCCCCGTCGCGAACAGATCCTTGTACTGCCGCGGCTGCGAGCGGAGATATTGATCGGGCGCCGTCACGTGCGCGCCGAGATGCGCCGCGGCGTGCCAGGGCCAGCGCGGATCGTAGAGGATGGTGCGCGCCAGTGCGACCAGATCGGCGTCGCCCGTGCCGATAATTGCCTCGGCCTGTTCGAAATCGGTGATGAGCCCGACCGCGACGACCGGGATGCCCACCGCCTGTTTCACCGCGCGCGCCGCGGGCACCTGATAATTGGGGCCGACCGGGATGGCCTGGGCGGGATCGAGCCCGCCGCTGGAGACATGGATCGCCGCACATCCCCGCGCCTCCAGCGCTTGCGCGAAGGCGACCGTCTGTTCGACGTCCCAGCCCCCCGCCACCCAGTCGGTGGCCGAGACGCGCATCGTCACCGGCCGCTCGGCCGGGAAGGCCGCGCGCACCGCATCGAACACCTCGAGCGGGAAGCGCATCCGGTTTTCCAGGCTGCCGCCATAGGCGTCGTCGCGCCGGTTGGAGAGCGGCGAGAGGAACTGGTGCAGCAGATAGCCATGCGCGCCGTGCAATTGCACCGCATCGATCCCCAGCCGCGCCGCGCGCCGCGCCGCCTCGGCAAAGGCCTCGCGGACCGTCGCCATGCGTTCGGGCGTCATCGCATCGGGCGCATGATCGCCGGGTGCGAAGGCAGTGGCCGAGGGCGCTTCGGTCTGCCAGCCGTCGTCGGAACCGGGCGCGATCTGCGCGCCGCCGCGCCACGGCACTTCGCACGACGCCTTGCGCCCGGCATGCGAAAGCTGGATCGCGATCGGGATCGGCGACCAGCGGCGGATGCTCTCCAGCACCCGCGCCATCGCCGCCTCGGTCTCTTCGTCCCACAGCCCCACATCGCCATAGGTGATCCGCCCTTCGGGCACGACCGCACTCGCCTCGATCGTGAGCACGCCCGCGCCCGACAGCGCGAGCTGGCCGAGATGGATCAGGTGCCAGTCGGTCATCCGCCCATGGTCGGCGGAATATTGGCACATCGGCGCGATGACGATCCGGTTGGCGAGGTGAAGGCCACCCAGATCGAGCGACTGGAACAGGGCGGGACCGGACATGATGAAACCTTTGCGTTGGGCGTGCCTCTAAAGCCGCCACGGGTGCGAAAGGTTGCCGGCGGGCGGCGGGGGCCACCCATCGCAACGGCCTTGCCACCGCAGCGAAGCGGGCGCACGACGCCATCTTCAGCCAAGGAGAGAAACGATGCCCGTCAAGGTGGTTGCGCTCGTGTCAGTCAAGCCGGACGCGGATGACGCGTTCGTCGCCGCGGCGAAGATCTGCGTCGCGGCGTCGCGGGCGGAGGCCGGCGTTCTCCATTACGAGCTGTGGCGCGAGACCGATGGCGAGCGGCGGTTCGTCTTCAACGAACTCTACACCGACGATGCCGCGGTCCAGCAGCATATGGCATCCGACCATTTCAAAGCGTTCGGCCTGGCGGCACGCGACCTGGCGGCGGCGCGCCCCACCATCATCGTCACCCACCCGGTGGACGTCGCGGACGGCTAGGGCGTCCGTTTTCCTTTGGGCGGCAAGCCGCTGGTCTTCGCGACCGCCGCGAAATGCTCGGCCAGGTCGATATGCAGCGCCGCCACGGACTCGATCGGGGAAGCGACGGCGGCGGCCACGTGCCGGGCCGCCTCTGCCCTCGGGTCGTCGATAAAGGGGGATCGGGGCATCGGGCTTCCTTCGGGTGCGGGTGACGGCCGGCGCGCGCGTCAGCCCGAACCGGGATGCTCCGCGTCGGTGGCTTCCATGCCTTCCACCCCGGTCATGCCGGTCGCTTCCGCCGCCGCTATGCCGGAGGTGTCGATCACCTCGATGTGCCGGCCATCGGCCGTGATCTCACGCGGATATTCGGCGGCGGTATCCTGGTCCGGCCCCGTCGGGCCGGGCTTGGGTCCGGTCTCGCCCGTCGCGGCCCAATCGCCACCGTCGCGCACCATGTCGTTCGGCGAATCCTCCGTTTCGGGGCCCGCATCGTCGCCGCCGTGATAGCCGAGGCCGGGGCGATCCCCGTCGCCATCCTCCTGCACGCCGCGATAATTGCCGCCGCCGCTTTCGCCGCCGGCACCGCGCCCGCCCGGATCGCTGAAGCCATCGGGCATGTTCTCGCTGTCATTGCCGCCACTGACGGGCGTCGGCACCTTGCTGCTCATGTCGATCTCCTTCGCGCGTACCAACGAGCGAACCGCCGCTTAAGGCCAATCGACCGCCGCCGTCATCGGCAACCCAGGTGTTCGCCCCCGCGCAAGCCCGTGGAGCGAACCGGCAAGCGGACCGTTCCCCTGCGACCCGCGCGGATCATGGGATCCCCGCGCGCTATCAAGCGAGTAGCCTGTGCCGAACTATCTGGTTGCGCAAAGCGAGTTGCCCGAGGAGCGCGATGCGCGCCGCCGCAACGCCGGCAAGAGCGCCGGCGAAACCTACAAGGCGACACTCGCCCAGCTCGCGCCGGAAGCGACGATCGCCATCGCGTCGCCCGCAGACGAGGATGCGCCGCGCTTCGCGGCCGAGGATCTGACCGGTTACGACGCGGTGTTCCTCACCGGATCGCCGATGCACGTCTATACCCGGAACAGCGCGGTCGATCGCCAGCTCGCCTTCATGCGCGCGGTGTTCGCATCGGGCGTGCCGTCGTTCGGGTCGTGCGCCGGCCTGCAGGTCGCGGTGGCGGCGGCGGGCGGCACGGTGCGCAAGATGCCCGAGCGGATGGAGGCCGGCATTGCGCGGCGGATCGTCGCGACCGAAGAGGGTCGATCGCATCCGCTGCTGGCCGGCCGTCCGGGCGCCTGGGATGCGCCGGCGATCCATGGCGACGAAGTCGAGGACCTGCCACCCGGCGCGACGCTGCTGGCGGGCAACGGCGTGACCGCGGTGCAGGCGGCTGAGATCCGGTTCGAACGCGGGATCTTCTGGGGCGTCCAATATCACCCCGAACTGGCGCTCGGCGAGATCGCCGTCGCGTTGCGGGCGCAGGCGGCGGATCTGGTCGCGGCGGGGCTGGCCGACGCGCAGGCCGATGTGAACGCCCGTGCGGACGATCTGCTGGCGCTGCACCGCGATCCCGGCAGCCGGGCCCTGCGCTGGAAGCTGGGCGTCGACGCCGAGTTCGCCGAGGAACGGTGGCGGCGACGGGAGATCGTGAATTTCCTCCGTCATGCGCCGATGCTGCGGCAGCGCGCCTCGCGCTGATCGGGGGTGGGAGAGGGCCCGCGATGGCGCTTCACTTCATCGGCTTTCGCGGCGACGAATATGTCCGTGCCGTCCGCGTCTTCGGTCCGCCCGATTTCATCCACCGCGGCTGGGATCGCTGGGCCAAAATGGAGGTGATGCCCGGCGACGTGGCGATCTTCGCGCGCGGCACGTTCGAGGACGAGCCCTCGGTCTTCTCCGTGTGAGGCGCGTGAAACCCGCGTCCTATTGCCGGATATACCGGAAATACGAGATTTCATGCATCAATGAAGCATAAGTACATGTTGTTTTTTGAGCGTATTGCCATGGCATGCTAGCTATATTTCTACGCTGTAATCACGGGGTAGGCACGGTCGCCAATCTCGCTGCGTCGCCGCCGCCGATCCCCATCTGGCGTGCTAGGCATCGCGATCGCCGCTTATTGCCGCAAGCGCACCGGCGCGCGCGTGAACGCGCCGAGCTCGGCGATCGCGAGCCGGGCGGCCGGCACCGCGACCGCGTCGAAGCGCAGCCGCAGGAAGCGCGCGGCGCGGGGTTCGGCGAAGGCGATGCGCTGCGTGGCGAGTGCATAGGCGATGTTGGGGAACTCGCCCGTCGCCGCCACCGACCAGTGTTGCCCGTCGCCGCTCGTCTCGGCCACATAGCCGCGGGGCGGGGCCGCGCCCGTCATGACCGCGCGGCTCGGCGTCAGCTTGAACCCGGCGAGCGCCACCGTCACGCCCAGATCGATCGTCACGCTCGCCGGTGCGCCCGGCGTGGGTGCGGGCACCACCCAGGCCGTGGCCGTGTCGCCGTCGATGAGCCGGTGCGCCTCGCCGCCCGACGCCGCCGCGATCGACCAGCCGGCGCTTGCCAGCACGCCCGGATCGCTGATCCGCGCCACCGGGACAGGCGCGGGCGCCGCCTGGCGGAACAGGGCGATTTCGCTGATCGCGGGGCAGACGGGTGCCGCGAGGATGCGCAGCCGCAGCCGGCGCGGCGCGATCGGACGCGGCAGGCGGATCATGCGCTGCGCGCCGATGCCGTCATGCTCCGCGAGCGTCTGCCAGCGGCCGTCGATCTCGGCATCGACCGCGAACCGCGTGACGCGCGCGCCGAGCGGCAGATATTCGCGCAGGCGGACGAGATCGAAGGTGCGCCCCGGCGGCAGATCGAGCACGAGGCTGGGATCGGTCACGCCGTCGGGCGTCGACCAATAGCTCTCCCGGTCTCCATCGAGCACCCTGGCGGCGGCGAACGCGCTGCTGCGCTCGGCGCTCGCCTGCGCCACCGCGCCCGCGGCCAAATCGGTCGCGAAGGTTGTCCGCATCGCCGTGCCGAACGACGTGAGCGCGGCGCAATCGGGATCGGCGATCCGTCCGCGCCGATCGGGCGGGATGTTGAGATTGAGGTTCGTGCCGCGGCCGACCGATTCGTCGTAGAGGCGGATCAGCCGGTCGGGGCTCTTCACCCGCGCATCCTCGTCGGGGTGGTAGAACCAGCCCGGCCGGATTGACACGTCGGTTTCCGCGGGCCACCAGAGCGGTGCGCCGCGCACCCCCGAATTGCCCTCGGCCTGGACATAGGGATGGTCGGGCATGGTCGGCCAGCAGGGATCGCCCGCCACGCCATCCTCGTTGCCGACCCAGCGTATGTCCGAGCCCAGAGGATCGAAGGTACAGGCCATCGGCTGGTGGCGGTGGACGAGCGCGACGATCGACGGCCAGTCATAATAGCGCGGCGCGTCGATCTTGCGCGTCTCGCGCGCGCCGCCATAATAGCCGTCGCCGCCATTCGCGCCGTCGAACCAGAATTCGAACAACGTGCCGTAGCGCGTGCACAGTTCGACCACCTGCTTGCGATAATATTCGACATAGGCAGGGCGGCCGTAATCGGCATGGTTGCGGTCCCAGGGCGAGAGATACAGGCCGAAGGCGAGGCCCGCCCGGCGCACCGCGCGCTCCATCTCGCCGACGATATCGCCGTGACCGTTCCTGTAGGGCGAATGGCGGATGCAATGGTCGGTCAGCATCGTCGGCCACAGGCAGAAGCCATCATGATGCTTGGCGGTCAGGATGATGCCGGTAAGGCCCGCCGATTTCGCCGCCGCCACGATCTGGTCGGGATCGAAGTCGCTCGGATCGAACAGCGCGGGGCTTTCGTCCCCATAGCCCCATTCCTTATCGGTGAAGGTGTTGATCGAGAAATGCACGAAGGCGTAGCGTTCGCGCCGATGCCACGCCCATTGCCGTGCCGACGGGGTGGCGCCCCAGGGGGCAGGCGGCGCGACCGCGGGCCGGCCGGTGACGGGCGCGGCGGTGAGCGCGAGGCCCGAGGCGACGAGGCTGCGGCGGGTCAGGTCGGTCACGGTGTCGTTCCTTCGGGAATGAGCCAGGTCTCGGCGATCTGATGGCCGCGCCCGCTGCCGCCGAGGCCGGGCGGACGGCTCCACGCCAGATCGAGCGTACCGCCCGCGGTCAGCGCGTGCGGGATCGCGACCTCGAAGGTTTCAGGGTTGGCGCGGCGGGCGCGGAACGGGTGAAGCGCGACGCTGCCATTGGCGACGAGCCGCATCGGCAGCGCATAATCCTCCCCCGCCCAGGCCGCGACCAGCCGATAGCCGCGGGCGGGATCGAGCCCGGTATAATGTAGCCGCAGCGGCGCGTCGTAGAGCGTCTCGGCATAGCTGATCTCCGACAGCCGCCAGCCGTCCGCTGGCGTGCGGTCGGCGATGCCGTCGATCGCGGTGGCGAACCCCTGCGGATCGGCGGCGAGCCCGGTGCCGCGAACCAGGTGTGGTTCGTGATCGGGATCGCCCAGATCGTCGTAGAGTGCGCCTTCGCGTGCGCGCGCGTGATCGGCCAGGTCTGCGAGCGCCGCCGGGTCGCCTCGCGCGGCGGCAATGCGCGGGGCAAGCCATGCGCGATCGTCGAGCGGCACATCGGCACGGTCGAGATTGGCGCCGCGCTCGGTCCCCGACGCGCCGTAGAGCGGCACGCTGAGCTGGAGCCGCGCTTGCGCATAGAGCCGGGCCGCCAGCGCGAAGAGCCGCGTGCGCAGCACTTGCGCTGCGTCGCCATCGGGGGTCGCGTACGCCGCGATCGCCGCATCCGCATCGCCCCGCGCGAGCGCCGTTGTCGCGGCGGCATCGCGCGCGCGCGCTGCGATCAGCCGCACCCGTACGAGCGCGTCATAGTTGGCGCGGTAGCCCAGACTGTCCGCCTGCCAGCCGGTGCCGCGCAGCGCGTCCGCCAGCGCGCGGGTCTGGTCGATACCCGCATTCCGGGCCGGATCGCCGACCCAATCGCGCTCGAGCGCCATTGCGAGCGCGCCGGCCCGCGCGTCGCCCATGACGACGCGGCCATAATCGGCCATCAGCGCCGCGGGATCGGCACCCGGCGTCCAGCCCAGCCGCATCCACAGATATTGGTTGGCATCGTCGTTCACCCCTTCCGAATAGGTGACGAACCCGCGCGACAGGGGAGCGAGGCGGCGGAAGATCGCGGCGAAGGCGATCGGGCGCGGATCGATCGGTTCGCGCCCTTCGCTGAGCGCGAAGGCGGGATGCCAGCGATCGACCGGGAATTGCGCGTGCATCGTGTGCGCGATGTCCGGGTAGAGCTGCAGCGGATAGCGCACGGCGTCGTCGGACACCGGCGCGATGACCTGCACGCCGCTGGCGCCCCACAGGGCGAGATCCTCGGTGCGGCGGCGGAACATCGCCAGCGTCCACGCATCATAGCTGTTGTTCTTCGCACGGTAGCCGATCTGCGTCAGCCGGGCCGGATAGGCCGGTGCCGCGTCCACCTGCGCGCCCATCGCCAGCGTGCCGGGCCCGCGCCATGCGCGCAGCGCCCAGCCGGCGCCGTAGACCAGCCCGCGCGTGCCCTGCGCCGCGATCACCGTGACGGACCCCAGCCGCCGGACGGCATAGCCCTCGGCGGATCGCGATACGGGCGCGGCATCGCGCCAGCGCGCGCGCAACGCTCGCGGCAGGGCCGCCGCGACCTTCGCCGTGCGAGCGACGAGCAGCATCCGCCGGCAACGTCCGCGCGGGATCGGCCGCCCGCGCCGCTCGTCCAGCCGCGCCGCCAGCAGATCGGCCGCGACGTGGCCGCCCGGCCCCGCGACCACGCAGTCGAACCGCGCCGTGCCCGCCAGCAGGAGCGCGGCGGCGATCATCCCGGCCGATGGCCGAAGGACGGCGGCCGATCCGCGTGCACGCGCCCGAAGCCGAGATTCGGCGCCGTGCCCATCACGAAGCGCAGCGTGCCGCCGCGCACCAGATCGGCATGCGCGATCCAGCTCCGCGTCCACGGGGCGCCGTTCCACGTCACCGCCTGAACATAGGGCGTCGCGGCGGTGTTGCCCGGCGCATCGATCACCAGCCGCCGTCCGTCGCCCACCTGCACCTCGGCACGTTCGAACGCCGGGCTGCCGAAGACATAGACCGCCTCGACCGGATCGACCGGGTAGAAGCCGAGTGCGGAGAAGACGAACCACGCGCTCATCTGGCCGCAATCGTCGTTGCCGATGATGCCGTCGGGCGCATTGGCGTACATCTCGGTGCACAGCCGCCGCACTATCGCCTGCGCCTTCCACGCCGCGCCCACATAGGCATAGAGATAGGCGGCGTGCTGGTCGGGCTCGTTGCCGTGCGAATATTGGCCGACGAGCCCCGATATGTCGGGCGGTGCGTTGGCCGGCAGCGTCGAGGGCGCCGCGAACAGCGCGTCGAGCTTCGCCTCGAACGCCGCCTCGCCGCCCATATGCGCGATCAGGCCGTAGATGTCGTGCTGGTTCAGGAAGGTCGCCTGCCAGCCATTCGCCTCGGTATAGTCGCGCCACCAGGGCTTGGGCATGTGGCCGAGCTGGACGGGATCATAGGGCGTCCACCAGCGGCCATCGGCGAAGCGCGGGCGGGCAAAGCCGATCCGTCCGTCAATGACGTTGCGCCAATTGCCCGACCGCCGGACCAGCCGCTCGGCGTCCGCGCCCGCACCCGCCGCGCGTGCCAGATGCGACGCGGCCCAATCGTCATAGGCATATTCCTGCGTGCGGCTCACGCTTTCGAACACCCGATCAGCGGGGACATAGCCGCCCGCGTCGTAAAGCGCGCGGCCGAGGCTGTTGTCGCGATCTGGGGCGGCGAAATCGAAGCTGCGGCGACGGATTGCGGGCCAGGCGGCGGCATAGTCGGCGGGGATGCCCTTGGCCTGCGCCTCGGCGAGCGGCACGACGCCGTGCCAGCCGATCATCGTCGCGGTCTCCTTGCCCTGCAACGGCCAGACGAGCGGCCCGAGCGGCGACTGCGTCGTCTGGCGGATCAGGTCGTCGATCAGGCTCTTGGCGCGTTCGGGCGCGATCAGCGTCAACAACGGATGGAGCGCGCGGTAGGTGTCCCACAGCGACCAGGTGCTGTAGGCGGCACCGCCCGCGGGCACGCGCCCGACGCTGCCGTCGAGCGCCGGGTAGCGGCCGTCGCGATCCGACACCAAGGTCGGCGCGAGCGTCGCGTGGTAGAGGGCGGAGGCGAGGATCACGCGCTGGTCGTCGCTGCCGCCGGTGACGCGGATGCGGCCGAGCACCGCCTCCCAGCGGCGCCCGGCGGCGCGGCGCACCCGGTCGAAATCCCAATGGCCGGCATCGGCCGCCAGGTTCGCGCGCGCGCCGCTCCCATCGACGGCGGAGAGGCCGCAACGGATCAGCAGCGGCGCCGCGCCCGCATCGTCATAATGCAGCACCGCCTTCAGCCGGCGGCCCTCGACGCGCCTTGTGCCCGCGGGCCGTTCGGCATCGTCGTCGCCATAGAAGGTCACCCGGTCGGGCGCGCGCGAGCATTGCAGCGCGAAGAAGATGCGGCGGCCCTTGGCCCAGCGGAACACGCGCCGGCCGCCGGTCAGCGTGCCGTCCGCATCGATCGCGAGATGCGCCTCGTCGATCAGTGGCTGCGTGTCCGAGGCATCGAGCACCAGGTGCGACAGATCGATCAGGACGTGACCGGGCCCCGCTGGAAAGGTGTGGCGGTGCCAGCCGGTGCGATCGGTGACGCTCAGTTCGGACCGCACGCCGCTCTGCAGCGCCACGCGGTAATAGCCGGGCTCGGCGAACTCGGCGGTGAAACGCTGGCGATAGCCCGCGCCCGGATCGGCGAGCGTGCCCGGCACGAGCTTCACCGGCCCCCGCGTCGGCACGACCAGGATGTCGAGCATGTCGCCGATGCCCGTGCCCGACAGATGCGTGTGGCTGAACCCCATGATCGAGCCGTCGTCGCGGTGGTAGCCCGAGCACGCGTCCCAGCGCTCGACATCGGTATCGGGCGACAATTGCACCATGCCCCAGGGCAGCGTGGCGCCGGGATAGGTGTGGCCGTGCCCGCCCGTGCCGACGAAGAGATTGGGCGCCGCCGGTGCCGGATCGCGCGTCGCCGCGCGCGCGGCGACGGGCAGCGCGAGCGCCAGTGCGGAGGATTGCAGCAGGCGGCGGCGGCCGATCCTCATACGAACGACTCCAGCAGATGCGGCCGGGCTTCGGCCAAGCGCACGATCAGCTCGCCGAACAGTCCGTTGGCCCAGGCGAACCAGGGGCGCGTGAATTTGGCCGGATCGTCCATGTCGAACGCCTCGTGGACGAAGCCGGTATCGGCATCGGTGTCGCGCAACAGGCGCAGGCACGCGCGGACCGTGGCGTCGTCGCTGGCGGAGAGCGCGCGGACGATCAGCGACATCGGCCAGATATAGCGGCGCCCGACATGCGGGCCGCCGATTCCTTCGGCCGCGCGGCCGCGGAAGAACCAGGGATTGTCACCGCTCCACGCCGCCGCCGCGGTCGCGCGCCAGAGCGGATCGCGATCGTCCACGCAGCCGAGATGGGCGAGCCCCGACAGCGACGGCACGTTCGCATCGTCCATGAACGACGCGTTGCCATAGCCGTCGACCTCATAGGCCCAGACCGTCCGCCCATCGGGCAGCCGCATCGTGCCATACGCCTGCAACGCCGCCGCGACTTCGTCGGCGAGCGCGATGGCGGCGGCGGCGAGCGCCGGTTCGGGCCGGGCGTCGCGCGCCAGCACCGCCAGTTCGCGCAGTGCCGTCACCGCGAACAGGTTGGCGGGGATCAGGAACGGATAATCGCACGCATCGTCGGAGGGCCGGAAACCCGAATGGATCAGCCCGATCCGGCGCGTCGGGCGGCCATAGCCGCCGAGCAGCGTCTCGGTCGGCTCGGGGGCGCTGCGGCGGAACCGGTAGGGGCCGTCGCTACCTTTGCGCTGTTGCTCGCGAAAGGTGCGCAGGATGGCTTGCGCCGCCGCGGTCCAGGTGGAGTCGAACGGGCGCGGATCGCGCGTCGCCTGCCAATAGCCATGCGCAAGGCGGATCGCGTAGCAGAGCGAATCCACCTCCCATTTGCGCTCCGCGACGCCTGGCTTCATCTCGGTATCGTCGTGGAGCGCCCAGGAGAGCGTGGTCCGCGCCGCCGAATCCTGCATGAAGGCGTTGGCATAGGGATCGATCAGGATCGACCGGGCGTGGCGCGCGATCAGCCCGCGCACCAGCATCGCCAGCCGAGGATCCTTGCGCAGCAGCGGCAGATAGGGCGCCATCTGCGCCGCGGAGTCGCGCAGCCACAGGCAGGGGATGTCGCCGGTGATGACGAAGCTGTCGGTCTCGCCCGCCGCGAGCACGGTGGTGTCGAGCGTGTTGGGCCAGGCGTTGGCGAACATCCAGGCGAGCTTCGCATCGCCGATCCGCTGCGACACATGCCCGATCGCCCGCTCCACCGCGGGGCTGACGAAGCGGCGATCGCCGATGGCCGGCCGCCGCGAGACGAAGCGGGGTGCCGTGGCCAGCGCGGGTGCCGCGGCGAGCGCCAGGCCGCCGGCGAGTATGGTGCGCCGCTCGAGCATCGCGAAATCGCTCATCGCGGCAGCACCACCGCGGCGCCGGTCAGCGTGACTTCGCTCCATTGCCCGGCCCCGTCGCCCGGCTGGCCGCCACCGATCCAGATCCGGTAGCGGCCCGGCAGCACGCGCCGCGTGCCGTCGCGGTCGACGCTCGCCAGCATTCGCGGATCGAGCGTGAGCGTGACGTCGCGGGCCTCGCCCGGCGCCAGCGTGATGCGCGCGAACGCGGCGAGCTGGCGCTGCAACACCGGATCGGTCAGCCTCGGCCGCGCGTCGCCCGCGGGGGGAACGACATAGGCCTGCACCACCTCGTCGCCTGCGCGCGCGCCGCGATCGGCGACGCGCACGCGGACGGTGACGGGTGCTCCCGCAATCCCGCCGCGCGCCGCCGCGCGATCATAGGCGAAGCGCGTATAGCTGAGCCCGTGGCCGAAGCCCCAGAGCGGGGTGCCGGTGAAATAGCGGTAGGTCCGCTCCTTCATGCCATAATCGACGAAGGCGGGCAGGTCGCTCGTTGCGCGGTAGAGCGTGACGGGCAGGCGGCCCGACGGGTTGCTCGCGCCCGCCAGCGTGTCGGCGAGCGCGGTGCCGCCCGCCTCGCCGGGATACCAGAGCGCGAGGATCGCGTCGGCGTCTGCGGGATCGACCGCCACCGCGCTGCCGCTCGCGAGCACCAGGACGACGGGCTTGCCCGTGGCGCGCAACGCCGCCGCCAGCCGCCGCTGCGGCGCGGGCAAGGCGATGTCGGTGCGGTCGCCGCCGACGAAGCCTGGCACCTGCACGGGCAGCGCCTCGCCCTCCAGATCGGGGGACAGGCCGGCGACCAGCACCACCACGTCCGCCGCCTTCGCTGCCGCCACCGCCTCGGCCAGCAGCGGCTCGGCGGGTGGCAGCCACAGGAGGCGGATGCTCTCGTCTTCGCTGCGATGATCGAGATCGAGGATCAGCGGCTGCGGCGTGCCGTCGCTCTCCACCTCCATCTCGACCCGACCCTTGGGAAGCGGGCCGTCGTGCAGCAGCCGCCCGCCCAGCCGCAGCGTCGCGCGGTCATGGACGGTGCAATCCTTCCAGCATTGCGCCTGATCGATCACCAGCCGGTAGCGGCCCGGTCCCGGCGGCGTGAACTGCGCGGTCCAGCGCGCGCGCCAGCCGGTCGTGGGCACGCCCGGCGCCGGCGCGGCGCGGGCGAGATTGCGGTCGATCCGCGGCTCGTTTCGCGTCAGCAAAGTGCGGTCGCCGATGCTATAGGTGGCGGTGAGGTCGCGCAGCGCGGTTCGCGGCATCACCACGGGCGCGCCCTCGGCCAGCACCGAACCCTGCGCATAGCGCACCTGCGCGAAGCGCGCCGTCAATCCGTCGAGCGGCGTGACCGGTGCTGTAGCGGTGCCGTGATAATTGCCCTCGAGCACGCCCAGATCGTCGGCATCCGCGCCGATCACCGCCAGCCGCGTGGCGGGCTTCAGCGGCAGCAGGCCGTGCGCGTTCTGGAGGAGGACGATCGCCTTGCGCGCCGCCTCCAGCGCGACCGCGTGGTGGGCGGGCGTGGCTACGTCCGACGGCGCGATCCGCGACCAGGGCGAGGCCGCACCGAACGCGATGCCCAGATCGCGGCGCGCGGTCAGCAATTTCGTCAGCGCCGCATCCACCGCCGCCTCGCCGACCAGGCCGCGCGCCACCGCCTCGGGCAACGCGGCATAGCTGCTGCCGCAATTGAGATCCGTGCCGCCCGTCAGCGCCGCCGCTGCGGCGCCGGCCGCATCGGGGCGATAATGATGAAACAGCGCGATATTGGCGACCGCGTCGCAATCGGACACGGTGAAGCCGGCAAAGCCCCAGTCCCGCCGCAGCCGGTCGATCAGCAGCGACGGCAGCGCGCAGACCGGCGTGCCGTGAACCGCATTGTACGCGCACATCAGCGAGCGCGCCTTGCCCTCGGT
Organism: Sphingomonas sp. GC_Shp_6; assembly: GCF_026540835.1. NCBI lineage: Bacteria > Pseudomonadati > Pseudomonadota > Alphaproteobacteria > Sphingomonadales > Sphingomonadaceae > Sphingomonas > Sphingomonas sp. GC_Shp_6. Next base: position 478,250 of record NZ_JALNUO010000001.1, read on the forward strand.
CACCGCCATGCGGAACGCGGGGAAATAGGTCGCCTCCAGATCGTGCGGCGAGGGATCGGCGTCGAACCCGTCGCGCCCCGCCTCGGGACCGCTGTGCACCGCAAAATGCTTGGGGGTCGCGATCACCTTCGGGTGGCGCGGGTCGGGCCCTTGCAAGCCGCCGATGAACGCCACCGCCAGCCGCCCCGTCAGATAGGGATCCTCGCCATAGGTTTCCTGCCCGCGCCCCCAGCGCGGATCGCGGAAGATGTTCACATTGGGCGACCAGATCGTCAGCCCTTCGTAGAGCCGCCGGTCGGCGCCCGCCGGCCTCGCGTTGAACTTCGCGCGCGCCTCGGTCGCGACCACGTCGCCGACGCGCGCCAGAAGGTCCGGGTCCCAAGTCGCCGCCAGCCCGATCGCCTGCGGGAAGACGGTCGCCGGGCCGTTGCGCGCCAGCCCGTGCAACCCCTCGTTCCACCAGTCATAGGCGGGCAGGCCCGCGCTGGCGTCGGCGGGCGCGCTCGACTGGAGCTGGGCGGCCTTCTGATCGATCGTCATGCCGGCGATGGTCGCGGCGATCGGGTCGGCGGCCTGGGCGAGCAACAGCCAGATCATCGCGCGAGACTCCGCAAGGTGAGCGCGGCGGCGAGCGCTGCGGGCGGCGCGTCCGAACGGACCGTCAGCGTCACGCGTTCGCCGGGCAGCAGGTCGAACCCGTTATCGGAGGGATGCGCCGAAACCGTACCGAAATCGAGCATCACCGCGCGGGCGAGCCGCCGGGTCGACACCGTCACCCGGTCGCCGTCCCAGCTCGCGGTGAGGCCGGGATCGGGATAGGCCATGTCCTTGGGCGGCATGCGCTCGACGATGGCGCGGCTGATCGGACGGCCGCCCACCAGCAGCTCGGCGACCGCATAGCTGGCGTCGGGCGCGGCGGCGCCGAACAAGGCGGCATCGTCGAGGCGCGCCACCTCGGTCGCGGCGAGCGGCGCCAGCGCCACCGGCGCCTCGCGCGTGGCGAGCACCGCGCCGCCCATGGCGCGCGCGGTGATCCGCCACGTCGCAGCGATCGGCGCGGTCGCGTCCGAGACCAGCACCACGCGCGTCGCGCCGCCGACATGTTCGGCGACGATCGCCTCGGGCGCGAAGAAGCGGCGCGCGGCATAATGGAGCAGCTTCCACCGGCCATACCAGTCGATGCCCGACCAGGAGATGCCCGGCCACACGTCGTTCAACTGCCAGTAGAGCGAGCCCATCGTCACCGGCCGGCAGGCGCGGTGGTGCAGCGCCGCCATCGCGATCGCCTGCGCCTGATCGACCTGGGTCAGATAGACGAAATCGGCGAAATCGCGCGCCGGGCGCAGCCGCTGATCCAGATAGAATTGCAGCCGCGCATTGCCCTCGCCGTCGAGGAAGCGCTGATGTGCCTTCATCACCGGGCTGTCGGGCGTCAGCGCGCCGTCGCCGGCGAAGGCGCGGATCGTCGCCATCACCGGCATCGCCTGGAAGCCATATTCGGACATGAAGCGCGGGCAGGAATCGAGATACCGCTCGACCGGCTTCGAACCCGACCAGACGTCCCAGAAATGCCGGTCGCCATTCGCGTCGGTATCGATCGGCGCCTCATAATCCGTCGACGGCGAGTTGTTCCAATAGGGCGTGCCCGGCGCATTGCGCAGCACGGCATCGCGCAGCACCCGATCGAACAGCACGGCCATGCCGGTGCCGATCCGCTCCTGCGCGTCCGCACCGATCGCCGCCTTATACGCCTTGCGGTCGCTCCAGTTCGCCCAGCCAGCGAGGATCTCGTTGCCGCCCGACCACAGCACGATCGCGGGATGCGCCTGCAACCGCGCGACCTGCTCCTCCGCCTCGACGGCGACATTGGCGCGGAAGGCGGGATCGGGCGGCGTCACCGAACCGCCGAACATGAAATCCTGCCACAGCATCAGACCCATCGCGTCCGCGGCGTCGTAAAAGGCGTCGTCCAGATAATAGCCGCCGCCCCACACCCGGATCATGTTCATGTTGGCGTCGCGCGCGTCGGCGAGCAGCGCCTGCATCCGCTCGGGCGTGACGCGCGTGGGAAATTCGTCGAACGGGATCAGATTGGCGCCCTTCGCGAAGATCGGCCGGCCGTTGATCCGGAACCCCAGCCCGCCGCCGTCGCGCATCAGTTCGACCGTGCGCAGCCCCGTCCGGCGCTCGGCGCGATCATCGTCACCCGCCGCGACCGCCACGCGGTAGAGCGGCTGCGCGCCCGATCCGGCGGGCCACCAACGCTGCGGGTGCGCGATGGCGAGCGGGATGGCGACATGGTTCAGCCCGGGCGCGAGCGTCACCATCCGCTGCGCCTTCACGGTGCGCCCCGAAGGACCAGTGACGGTCGCCGCGATCCGGCGCCGCTCCATGCCGTCGGCGGCGATGTCGATCCGCGCAGAGATCCGCGCCTCGGCGTCGTTCAGCGCCTCCTGCTCGATGCGCAGCGTGTCGATCCGCGTCGCATCCCAGGCCTCCAGCCGCACCGGCCGCCACGCGCCGATCGCCACGATCCGCGGGCCCCAGTCCCAGCCATATTGGTATTTGGGTTTGCGGATATAGGGCGAGGTCTGCCGCCCCTTGGGCTCGTCGCCGAACATGCTGTCATATTCGCCGGGCAGCGGGTGGGGATCGGCTAGCACCATCGGTTGCAGCCGCTTGATCGGCGATGCGATCGCGATCGTGACGAGGTTCGCGCCGACATGGAGCGCCGGCTTCGCGTCCAGCCGCCAGCGGCGATGCGCGTTGTCCGCCACCAGCATCGCGCGGCCGTTGACGCTGACGGTAGCGAAGGTGTCGAGCCCGTCGAATACCAGATCGAGGTGGCGCCGCGCGAAGAGCGCCGGCGTCACCATGATCGTGGTACGCCATTGCCAGCCCGCCAGCCCCATCCACTGGATCGCGCCCTCGTTGCGGCCGACATAGGGGTCCGGCACGCGGCCCGCGGCGATCAGGTCCTGCTGGACGCTGCCCGGCACGGTGGCGGCGAACCACTGGGCTTCGCGCGGATGCGTCGCCACCGCCGGATCGGCAGGATCGAGCCGCACCTGCCAGCCCTGGTCGAGCGCGACCACCGTCTTGGGCGCGGCGACGGCCGGCGCCGCGACCGCCAGGAACGCGGCGAACAGCCACCTCATCGGCGACCCTCGACCAGTTGCACGCGTTCGACGGTGTAGAACGGGTCCGATAGCGGCGAGGTGAACTGGAAGCAGATGTCCGCGTCCTTCGCCATCCGCGGCAGCGTGCCGGCAAAGGCGAAGCGCTGCGGTGCGGTCGTGGGATCGGGCAGCGCGAACAGCCCCGCGGCGACGGGCCGCGCGGTCTTGTCGCCCGCCGCCCGCGCCTTCGCGGCCGCTGCGCACCCCACCTGGACCAGCAGCTCGCCATGCGCGGTGACCGCATAATGCGCGCGCAGCGCCGATGCGTCATGCGCGAGGCCGTAGTTGCGCGGCAACCGCGCGATCTCGACGCGGTAGCCGGTCGCGATGTCGAGCGGCGCGTCGGGATAGCGCGTGCAGGTGTCGAACAGGTTGATCGCATAGGCAGGGGCGCTCGCGGTCGCATCCGCCGCCAGCGGCACGCGCATGCCGATCGCCCCGGCCGGACAGGCGGTCAGCTCGGCGCTGCTCCGTGACAGCAGTGCGGCACGCCCGGCATCGAAGCGGCGCGGGGTCGCGGTCGCGGCGCCGGCCGCGTCGAAGGCGGCGGCGCGCAGCACGGCGCCCGGCCGCAGCGGGATCGTGCTGGCATAGGCCGCCGATGTCGCACTCGGCACGCTGCCGTCGACGGTGTAGCGGATCGTCCCATAACCCGATTGCGTGGCGAGCGTCACCGGCACCACATTCTTGCGCAGCGCATCGCCGGGCGTGCCGACCAGCGTGAAGCCGACCGCGAACGCGCTGTCGGCGACCGTCATGCCCGCACGGGTCCAGCGTTCGCCCTGCCGGTGGACGCGCGGCAGGAAGCCGGCCCAGTCGCGCGCGGCCTTGGGCGACCAGGTGATCTCCGCGAGCGCGGCGGCGCGCGGAAACAGCTTGTGCTGCACCTCGGCCGGGGTGACGAGCAATTCGCTCCACGCATTGCCCTGCGCGCCGAGCACATGCGCCGCGCCCGCGCCCGCGATCCCGGGGGGCATCGGATCATAGGCATAGACGGCGGCGAGCGTGTAGATGCCGAACCGGCCCGGCGGCTCGTCCGTCCGGTCGCTTTGCAGATGATCGAGATAGAGCGGCCCGTCGGGCGACAGGACGACGTCATGGCCCTGATTGGCGGCGTCCACCGCGCCCTTCTCGCCGCGCCACGACATCACCGAGGCGGAGGGCGGCAGCCCGCCCTCCAGGATCTCGTCCCAGCCGATCAGCCGCCGGCCCTTGGCCTCCAGATACCGGCCGAACTGTTCGATCATCCAGCTTTGCAGGCCGTCCTCGTCCTTCAGGCCCAGCGCCTTGATCTGTGCCTGGACGGTGGGGCTGCGCTCCCACTGGTCCTTCACCGCCTCGTCGCCGCCCAGATGGATATAGGTGCCGGGGAAGATCGCCATCAGCTCGTCGAGCACGTCCTTCACGAACGCGATGCCCTTGGGGCCGGGATCGAACAGATAGGGATTGACGCCCCAGTCATGTCCCACGGCCGGCCGGTCGCCGGCCACGCCCAGTTCGGGATAGGCCGCGACGAGCGCCTGCGCATGGCCCGGCAGATCGACCTCGGGCACGATCATGATGCCGTGCGCCCGGGCATAGGCGACGAGCCCGCGCAATTCGGCCTGCGTGTAGAAGCCGCCCACCGGCGCGCCCGGTGCGCCGCCGGTGGAGGGCGGCGTCCGCCAGCCGCCGATCGTCGTCAGCCGGGGATATTTGCGAATCTCCACGCGCCAGCCCTGATCGTCGGTCAGGTGGATGTGCAGCGTGTTGAGCTTTACCGCCGCCATCTGGTCGACGATGTCGCGAAGCACGCCGATCGGCTGGAAATGCCGCGCGACGTCGATCATCAGGCCGCGCCAGGCGAAGCGCGGCGCATCCGCGATCGTCACCGCGCCGATCGTCACCGGCCGTCCGATCGCGGCATCGGGGCTGGCGAGCTGCGCCAGCGTCATCGCGCCCCAGATCAGCCCCGCATCGCCCGACGCCGCGACCGTGATGCCGGCGGGGGTGACCGTCAGCCGATACGCTTCGGCGCCGCCGATGCCGGCGTCCCGCACGAACCGGATCGGTGCGTCGCCGGAAGCGGGAACGAGCGCGAGGCCGCGTTGCGCCTGCATCTGTTCGACGAACAGCCGCGCCGCATTCGCGGCACCGGTGTCGCCCGCCGCCGCCGCGACGCGCTGCCCCGCCGCGATCGTGAAGCCGCCGGCTGCGGGCGTGATCGCGGCGGGCAGCGGGACGAGCGGCAGCGGATCGGCGGCGATCGCAGCGGAGGGCAGGGCAAGGGCCGCCAGCGCAAGCCGGAATCTAACGGGCAAGGCATTACTCCTCATGGGATCACGACGCTGTGTAGGCGGTGTCGCTGACCGGCGGAAACCGGTTTCGCCGACAAAAGGGCGCCGCCCGCGGCACGAGCCGAGGCGGCGCAGGAGGATGCCGGACGCGATCGCGGGCGGCATCCGCAGGAGAGGGGAAGCGCGGGATCCGGCCATGCCATCGTCCCGTGCCATGCGTCACATCCGGAACGTGGCGGTGAGCGCGAACAGCCGGCCGTTCTTGTATAGCGCATCCGGCGCCGACGGCGTGCTGCTATATTGGTAATAGGTCTCGTCGAGCAGGTTCGACGCGCTCGCGGTGAGCCGGATCGCCTTCGTCAGATAATAGCTCGCCGAGAAATCCAGCTCCCGGTAGGAATCGGTGTAGTTGGACGCTTGCAGGCGGCCAAAGCCGTAGAAATATTTTGACCGGTAATTGTAGCTGACGCGCGCCTGGAACGGCCCCTTCTCGAAATAGGGGATGATGTTGTAGGTGTTGCGCGACAGATAGGGCAGCCCTTGGCCCGACACGCCGGTATCGGCGCTGGCGAAGGTGTAGTTGGACTGGATGCCGAAGCCCCAGATCAACGAGGTCTGCGCGGTGACCGAGAAGCCCGTCACCGTCGCCTTGCCGCCATTCACTGGCCGCGAGACATTGTAGGTCAGCGTCCGCCCGGTGAGCTGGTTGGTGATCGACTGATCGTAGGTCTGATTGCCGATATAGTTCGAGATGTCGCGGTAGAAGAATTCGCCCGACAGATAGCTGGCTGGCGCGAAATACCATTCGGCCGACACGCCGAAATTGGTGGCGGCATAGGGCTTCAGATCGGGATTGCCGCCGCTGCCGGTCGCGGTCGTGTCGTCGAGCGACAGTGATCCGGCCAGATCGCTGAACCGCGGCCGCGCGATCACCTTGGCCGCCGCGGCGCGCACCACGACCTGCGACCCGATGTCATAGGCGATGTTGAAGGCCGGCAGGAACCGGTCGTCGTTGCGCGGCGCCACGACGAACTGCGTGGCGTTGTTCGAGGTGAGATAATAATAGGACGTATCGCGCGTGCTGACGAAGCGGCCGCCCAGATTGCCGTGCAGATGGCCGGTCGCGAAATCGAGCTGGGCATAGCCGGTGATGATCCGCTCATCCACCTTGAAGTACGAACCCGTGTCGAGCGACCGCGTGACGTTCAGCGTGCCCGGCGCGTTCAGCGCGGCGATCGCATTGGCCTGCGTCAGCGTGGCATAGGGCGTGCCGTTGCCGGTGGTCGTCAGGCCGTCGAAGACGCTGCTGTCCAGCGTGTACGACCCAAGATCGGCCAGTGTGAACAGATTGTTCGTGAAGGTGGCGCCACCATAGGTGGTCTGCTGGTTGTTGTGCTGGCTGCCGCGCACGCCGAGCCACAGCTTGCGCAAAAAGCCGTCGCCGAGATCGCGCGCGATGTCGAGCTGGCCGAAGCCTTCCTTGTCGACCGTGTTCTCGGCGCTGGTGATGCCGCCGATCTGCGCGCCGTAGAAGCCCGCGCCGTTCGTCTTGGCGAGGACCGCGGGCTCGGTCTGCAGGCTCGATTCGGCGGGCGAGGTGCTGATCCACTGGCTGCCGTCGCTCGCGGGATTGTCCCAGTTGAGATAGGTGTTGCGCCCGTTCGCCCCCACGGTGAAGCCCTGCCGCGTGCGGAAGTTCAGCAGATATTCCGGATCCTTGCCGCCGGTGGCGCGGGTGTAGCCGACATTGCCGGTCACCTTCCAATTGCCCGGGTTCCAGTCGTACAACAGGGTGTAGCTGTCGTTCTTGATCCGGGTGCGGCGGAAATTGGTGTCGAGCTCGCCCATCCAGGTGCTGCTGGTGCTCGGCTGTGCGGCGAACGTGGCCGAAGTGATGAGGCCGTTGCTGATCGTCGCCGCCTGGAGCTGCGATCCGCGCGTGTTGTAGCTATATTCGGAATTGCTGAAATTGTCGTAATTGCCGCGGATGACGATCACGTTGCCGGTCAGCGTCAGATTGTCGGCTGGCTTGAACTGGACGGTGCCGGTAAAGCCCAGCCGCTGGCGCTCCTGCTGGAAATATTCGTGCGCCAGATAGGCGGGCAGCCGCGCGGTCTGCAGATCCTGGATCGATCCGCCGGTGATCTTGGCCGATGGGTTCTGCAGCACGAGATTGCCGCCGGCGTCGGTGGTCGTGAACTGGCTGCCGGTCAGATAGCCATAAACGGCGACGCCGGCGCGCGCGAGATTTTCCTTGTTGTAGTTGACCGAGCCCAGCACCGCGAACGTGTCGTCGGCATTGTGCCAGCTATAGAGCGCGGAGCCGCGGAAATTGGTGCTGTCCGACCGGTCGTTATAGTCGGCGCCCGCGGTCGCGGTGATCGTGCCGGGCTTCAGATCGAGCGGCTTGCGGGTGACGACGTCGACGGTGCCGCCGATGGCGCCTTCCTGAAGCCGCGCCTCGGGCGTCTTGTAGACGATCGCCTGGCTGATGATCTCGGGCGAGAGCAGCGAATAGTTGAAGGTGCGGCTCGAACGGTCGCCGGGATTGCCGCCCCAGTCGGCCGAGGCGATCGAATGGCCGTCGATCAGGATGCGATTGAGCGCGGGCTCGACGCCGGCGATCGAGACCTGCTCGCCTTCGCCGAACTGATGGTCGACGGTGACGCCCGGCAGATGCGACAGCGATTCGGCGACGTTCGTGTCGGGAAACTTGCCGACATCCTCGGCGCTGATGACGTCGACGATGGCGTTGGTGCTGCGCTTCGTCGCGATCGCATCGCTCAGGCTCTTGCGGATCCCGGTGACGACGATGTCACCCTTGCCGTCCGTGTTCGCTTCCGGCGTGGGATCGTCGACGGCCGCGGTCGCGGCGCCGCTGCCGGCCTGCTGGGCGAGAGCCGGTGCCGCCACGCAGCACAGGGCTGCGGGGGCCGCCACGCGGCACAATGCGGTGGTCAGAGCCAAGTGCAATCGCAACGTCATAACAATCCCCCCTCGTCGCCGCCGCCCCATGCGTCGGCACTGGTCGTCGCTTCCCTGCAATCATCGGCCGGTGGGCCGCTCGCATCTCTCCCGGCATCGATGCCGCCTTCGGGATGCTTCGAACTTGGTATATGACCAATTGCAGGCCAATCAATCTTTTTTTGCAGATTTGTGTCGGCTGGGGAAATGTGGTGTGAATTGAGCGGAAGGGGGGCATCCATGGCGCATGACGAAGGGGCAGGGAGCGATCCGCACGCCGATCGGTCGCGGGCGAAGCGCGCTTCCGGCTTTCTCGAGATCTGCGTGGATTCGCTCGTCAGCGCACACCGTGCGATCGCCGGCGGCGCCGATCAGATCGAGCTCTGCTCGGCGCTCGCGCTCGGCGGGCTGACGCCGTCGCAGGGTCTGGCAGAGGCGGTGCTGGCGGTCGCGCGGCCGGCGGGCGTCGCGGTCCGCGCGATGGTGCGGCCCCGCGCGGGCGATTTCGCTTATGACGCCGACGAGATGGCGATCGCGGCCGGCGAGGCGCGTGCACTGCTCGCGGCGGGCGTGGACGGGCTCGTCTTCGGCGTGGCACGGCACGGCGCAATCGACTGGCCGGCGATGAACCGCTGGCGCGACGGGGCCGGGGCTCCGCACATCACGCTCCACCGGGCGATCGACACCGTTGCCGATCCGGTCGGAACCGTGGCGGAGGCGGTGGCATCAGGCATCGACCAGATCCTCAGCTCGGGTGGGCAGCCGCGCGCCATTGACGGTATCGCCACCCTGTCGGCCATGGCGGAGCGGGCGGAGGGGCGTTGCCGCATCGTCGCGGGCGCCGGCGTCGATCCCGGCAATGCGCGGCTGTTCGTCGCGGCCGGCCTTCGCGCGCTGCACGCGACCGCCCGATCGAACGGCGGGCGGACGACCGCCACCGTGCCCGATCCATTGGGGTTCGGGCTGGCCTTCGCCCCGGCGGACGAGACGATCGTAAGAGCATTGCGCGAGGAAGTTGATAATGCCAATATATGACAAATGCGGCCAATCGCGGTCGTGGCTGCAGGATCTTCGGGGGGAGTTTGCCGCGTCGTGACGTTTGCATCGCGCATCGGGCCGATGGTGCCAAGCGATCCCGCGCCGCTCTACGTCCAGTTCGCGCGGCTGTTGCGGGAGGCGATCGCGGGCGGTGTGCTCGAGGAAGGCGCCGCGCTGCCTGCGGAGCGCGACCTGGCAATCGAATTCGGCATTTCGCGCATCACGATCCGCAAGGCGATGGCCGAGCTGGTCGAGGAGGGGCTGCTCGTGCGCCGGCGGGGCGCGGGCACGACGGTGTCGCGCCGGATCGAGAAGAGCTTCGCGCGGATCTCGTCCTTTTCCGAGGACATGATCGCGCGGGGCCGGTCGCCGAGCAGCAGCTGGATCTCGCGCGCGGCGGGGCTGGTGATGCCGGAGGAGGCGATGCAGCTCGGCCTCTCGCCCGGCGCGCCGGTCCTGCGCTTTCACCGCGTCCGCCATGCCGACGAGATCCCGATGGCGCTGGAATTCTCGACGATCCCCGGCTGGTGCCTGCCCGGCATCGAAGACGTCACCGATTCGCTCTACACCGCGCTCGACGCGACGGGTCACCGGCCGACGCGCGCGCTGCAGCGGCTGCGTGCGGTGCCGGTGCTCGGCAACCATGCGCGGCTGCTCGGCATCGACCCGGGCAGCCCCGGTCTGCTGATCGAACGCTGCGGCTTCTTGCGCGACGGCCGCGCGGTCGAGTTCACCCAATCCTTCTACCGGGGCGACGCCTATGATTTCGTCGCCGAACTGACGGACCTGTGATGCCATGACAGTCGCGACCGACCCGATCAGCCTGATGCGCCGCGAAAGCCTGGAGGCGCCCGAGGCGGCGCGGCGTGCGCTGCTCGCCAATCGCGAGACGATCGCGACGCTCGCCGCGCGGCTGCGGCAGCGGCCGGTGCGGCTGGTCGGCACCTGCGCGCGCGGTTCGTCGGACCATGCGGCGACCTATGGCAAATATCTGATCGAGACGATGCTGGGCGTGCCGGTCGTCTCGGTCGCGCCGTCGGTGGCGTCGCTGTTCGCGGCGCCGGTGGAAACCGAGGGGGCGCTGTGCATCGCGATCTCGCAATCGGGCCGCAGCCCCGATCTGCTGGCGACCACGGCGGCCTGGCAAGCGGCGGGGATCGAGGTCGCCGCGCTGGTCAACGACGAAGGTTCGCCGCTCGCCACGCAGGCCGATTGGCTGCTGCCGCTCAGCGCCGGCCCCGAACGCTCGGTGGCGGCGACCAAATCCTGCCTCGCCGCGATGACGCTGATGGTGGCGTTGGTGGCGGCCTGGTCGCAGGACGGCGCGCTGGCGGAGGCGGTGGAGGCGCTGCCCGACCTGCTCGCGCGCGCCGTCGCGCAGGACTGGTCGGCGGGCGTGGCACCGCTGGCGGCGGCGCGGCAGATGTTCGTCATCGGCCGCGGCTATGGCTTCGCCGCGGCGCAGGAGGCGGCGCTGAAGCTGAAGGAGACCTGCGCGATCCAGGCCGAGCCGTTCAGCGCCGCCGAAGTGCGCCACGGGCCGATGGCGATCGTGGGGCCCGGTTTCCCCGTGCTCGCCTTCGCGACGGGCGATGCCGCGGGCGAGGGCGTCACGGCCGTCGCGAACGAATTCGCGGCGCGTGGTGCGATCGTGCTGCGTGCCGGGGCGGACGACGGCGCGCTGCTGCCGGTGGAGGCCGCGCATGCCGCGATCCAGCCGATCCTGATGCTGGCCAGCTTCTATGGCGTCGCCGAACGCCTCGCCCGGATGCGCGGGCTCGATCCCGACCGGCCGCCGCATCTCGCCAAGGTGACCCAGACCCGATGACCATCCTTCGTTTCGGCAATGGCCATGTCGTGGTGGCGGATGGGGTATGGCCGGGGGCGGCGATCACCGTCGCGGACGGGCGGATCGTCGCGATCGAACCGTGCGAGGCGGGGGCTGCCGGCGCGATCGACCTGGAGGGCGGCTGGCTGATGCCGGGCTTCGTCGACACGCAGGTGAACGGCGGCGGTGGCGTGCTGTTCAACGACGAGACGAGCGTCGCGGGCATCGCCGCGATTGGCGCGGCGCATGCGGCGTTCGGGACGACCGCCTTCCTGCCCACGCTCATCAGCGACTATCCCGATCGGATCGAGCGCGCGCTGGATGCGGTGGACGCGGCGATCGCGGCCGGCGTGCCGGGCGTGGTCGGTGTGCATATCGAGGGGCCGTTCCTGGCGCTCGCGCGCAAGGGCATCCATGACGCGACCCGGTTCCGCCTGCTCGACGATGCGATGATCGCGCTGCTGTCGCGCCCGCGCCTGGGGGTGGTGATGGTGACGATCGCGCCCGAGCTGGCGCGGCTGCCCGATATTGCCGCGCTGGCGGCGGCGGGCGTGCGGGTCAGCGCGGGCCATACCGAGGTGGATCATGCGGGCGCGCTTTCGGCCTTCGATGCCGGGCTCAGCGGCATCACGCATCTGTTCAACGCGATGCCCGCCATGCAGCAGCGCGCGCCAGGGCTGATCGGCGCTGCGCTCGACGATCCGCGGCCCTGGTGCGGGTTGATCGTGGACGGCGTTCACGTCTCGCCCACCGTGCTCCGCATCGCGCTGCGCGCGCGCGGCGCAGAACGGATGATGCTGGTGACGGACGCGATGTCGTCGGTCGGCGCGCGCGAGAAGGATTTCGTGCTGCAGGGCCGCCCCATCCGGGTCGCCGATGGCGTCTGCGCCTTTGCCGACGGCACGCTGGCCGGATCCGATCTCGACATGGCACGGGCGGTGGCGAACACCGTGTCGATGCTGGGGATCGCGCCGGCGACGGCGTCGCGGATGGCGGCGGCCAACCCCGCGGCGTTTCTCGGGCTGGGCCATGAGCGCGGCGACCTGGCGGCGGGTTTGCGCGCCGATTGGGTGTGGCTCGATGCCGGCTTCGCCGCGCGGGCGACGTGGATCGGCGGGGAACGGCGCGAATGACGCTCGACCGGCGCGCGCTGCTGCAGGGCTCCGCCGCGATCGGCGCAGCGCTCGCGGTCGGCCCGCTGCCGGCGGCCGGACACACCGACGCCGGGCCGCCGATGCCGCCGCCGCTCGACCAACTGCCCGAACGGCTGCCGGTCACCGATCCGTCGCGCGTGCTGCTCGATCATGGCTGGCGCTTCCATGCGGGCGACATCGTCCCGCCGCCGCCCGCGACGCACGACGCGACCTACAACAGCGTGAAGGCGGGCGCCGCGCAGGGCGCGGCCGCGATCGGCTATGACGATCGTGGCTGGGAGGCGGTGACGCTGCCGCACGATTGGGCGTCGTTCCAGCCCGTCGTCGAGACCGCCAACGTCAGCCAGGGCTATCGCCCGCGCGGCATCGGCTGGTATCGCCGCACGCTCCGGCTCGACCCCGCCGATCGTGGCCGCAAGCTGGAGATCCAGTTCGGCGCGATCGCCACCCACGCCACGATCTGGGTCAACGGCAGCGTCGTGGCGCACAATTGGTCGGGCTATAACGGCATCTATGTCGACGTGACGCCGTTCGCGCGGTTCGGCGACGAGCCGAACGTGATCGCGGTGCGCGTCGATGCGAACGCGATGGAGGGCTGGTGGTACGAAGGCGCCGGCCTCTACCGCCATGCCTGGCTCGCGCGGCGGCCGGCGGTGTCGATCGCGACCGACGGCGTGCATGCCGATCCGCGGCGCGGCGACGACGGGCAGTGGCGCGTGCCCGTGACGGTCACGCTGGAGAACATCGCCGATGCCGTCGCCATGCCGAGCGTGGCGGCGACGTTGGTGGCACCCGACGGGCGCGTGGTCGCCACGGGCAGCGCGACGGCGAGCGTCGCGTCGCTCGATCGCGCCGAGGCGCGGCTGACGCTGGCGGCCGGCACGCCCGGCCTGTGGTCGGTCGACCGGCCGACGCTCTACACGCTGATCGTTAGGGTGGGCGACGGCGCGACGCTGGACGAGCGCCGGCTGGCGATCGGCTTCCGCACGATCCGGTTCGATGCCGATCGGGGCCTGTTCGTGAACGACATGCCGGTGAAGCTGAAGGGCGTGTGCCTCCACCAGGATCATGCCGGGGTGGGCGTCGCGGTGCCCGATGCGCTGCTCGCCTGGCGGCTCCAGCGGCTGAAGGACATGGGCTGCAACGCGATCCGCTGCTCGCACAATGCGCCGGCCGCCGAACTGCTCGACCTTGCCGACCGCATGGGGTTCCTCGTGATGGACGAGAACCGCCATTTCGATCCCGCGCCCGATTATCTGGCGCAGCTCGAATGGATGGTCCGGCGCGACCGCAACCATCCGAGCGTCATCCTCTGGTCGGTCTTCAACGAGGAGCCGATGCAGGGCACGCCCGCCGGCGTGGCGATGGTGCGCCGGATGGCCGCGGCGGTCCGCCGGCTGGACGACGGCCGGCCGGTGACCGCGGCACAGAACGGCATGTTCTACGCCCCCGCCAACGTCTCGCAGGTCGTGGGCGTCACCGGCTTCAACTATTACCAGAACGAATATGACAAGTTCCACGCGCTGCGCCCCGCGCAGCCGGTCACCAGCTCGGAAGACACCAGCGCGTTCATGACGCGCGGTGCGTTCGCCAACGATCCCGCCGCGCACGTCATCTCGTCCTACGACACCGAGGCGGCGAGCTGGGGCGCCACGCACCGCGCGAGCTGGCAGGCGATCGCCGCGCGGCCGTTCGTCGCGGGCGGCTTCGTCTGGACGGGGTTCGATTATCACGGCGAGCCCACACCCTATGCCTGGCCGACCGTCTCCAGTTTCTTCGGGATCCTCGATCTGTGCGGCTTTCCCAAGACCGCCTATGACATCCGCCGCGCGCAGTGGATCGACGACACGCCCGTCGTAGCGATCGCGCCGCACTGGACCTGGCCGGGCCGCGAGGGGCAGCCGATCGCTTTGCTCGTGACGGGCAACGCGGATCGCGTGGTCGTGCGCCTGAACGGCCGCACCGTCGCCGATGCGCCGCTCGACCGGGTGATGGGGGCACCGTGCACCGTGCGCTATGCGCCCGGCCGGATCGAGGCGATCGCCTATCGTGGTGGCCGGGCGGTGGCGCGCGCCGTGCACGAGACGGCGGGCGCGCCGGTCGCGCTGCGGCTGACGCCCGCGCGCCGCGTGATGGCCGGCGATAGCGAGGACGTGCAGCCGGTGACGGTCGACGCGGTCGATGCGCATGGCCGCCATGTGCCGGGCGCCAATCTGCCGGCTCGCTTTGCGATCACGGGCGGCGCGATCATCGGCGTCGGCAATGGCGATCCGAACTGCCACGAGCCCGAAAAGGGCGACGCGCGATCCTTGTTCAACGGGCTCGCGCAAGTCATCGTCGCGGCGGATGCCGGGCGCGGCGTGCTGACGCTGGCCGCCACCGCGCCCGGCCTGCGCCCCGCCACGCTGACGGTCGAGCGCCGCGCCCGCCCGCCCCGCCCCCAGGAGCCGGTAACGGCGGCCACAGGAATCATCGCCGCATGACCACCATCACGCTGTTCGCCCCGCTCGCCGGCTGGGCGATGCCGATCGCCGAGGTGCCCGATCCGGTCTTCGCCGAGGGCATGCTGGGCGACGGCATGGCGATCGATCCCACCGGCGACACGCTGCATGCGCCGTGCGACGGCACCATCCTGACGGTGCATGCCGCGCGCCATGCGGTGACGATGGCGATGGCGGACGGCACCGAATTGCTGATGCATATCGGCATCGACAGCGTCGCGCTGGGCGGCGCGGGGTTCACCGCGCTCGTCCGCCCCGGCGACGTGGTCGGGGCGGGCGATCCGCTGATCCGTTTCGATCTCGACCGGCTGGTGACGGGCGCGAGCGCGGCGGTGACGCCGCTGCTCCTGACCGGCGCGGGCGTCCCGATCGGCTGGCGCCATCCGGGCGGAATCGTCGCCGTCGGGGAAGCGCTGTTTCGGTTCGAGCGGCAGGCCGCGGCGCCCGGAACCGCCGTGGTTAGCGGTGACGAGAGGGTGCGCACGATGCGCATCGGCCTGCCGCACGGCTTGCACGCCCGCCCGGCGGCGCGGATCGTCGCGGCGCTGCGGCCGCTCGCGGCGGAGGTGACGCTGGTGAGCGCGGGCCGGCAGGCATCGGCGGCCAGTTCGATCGCGCTGCTGGGGCTGGGGCTCGCGCACGATACCCCGGTGACGATCACCGCGCGCGGCGACGATGCCGAGGCCGCGATCGACGCGGTCGCCGCGCTGCTCACCCGCGAGGTCGGACCGGCCGCGCCGCCACCCGCCCGGACGCGGGCCGCCGCACCAACCGTCGCGCCGTTGCCCGCGGGTGCGATCGCCGGCATCGCCGCCGCGCCGGGGCTGGCGGTCGGCCCCGCCTGCTGGCTGCGGCGGACGCGGCCGCAACCCGCCGCGCGCGGCGAGGGCGTGGCGGTTGAGCGGGGCCGGTTCGCCACCGGCATCGCGACCGTCCGCGCGGCGCTCGCCCTGGCGACGGAGGCGCAAGGCCAGGCGGCGGGCGTCTTCGGCGCGCACCGCGAGATCCTCGACGATCCGATGCTCGCCGAGGCGGCCGAGGCGGCGATCGACGCGGGGGCGAGCGCCGCCGCCGCGATCCTGACCGCAGCCGAGGCGCAGGCCGGGCTGCTGCGCGCGGCGGGCGATCCGCGCATCGCCGAGCGCGCCGACGACATCGTCGATGTCGGCGAGCGTGTCGCGCACGCGATCCTGGGCACCACGGCGGCCGGCGAAGCACCGCCCGCCGGCGCGATCCTGTTGGCAGACGATCTGCTCCCCTCGCAGTTCGTCGCGCTCGATACCGCGCGCATCGCGGGCATCGCGCTCGTCCGGGGCGGCCCGACCGCGCATGTGGCCATCCTCGCGGCGGGCGCGGGCGTGCCGATGACGGTCGCACTCGGCACCGCGCTGGAAAGCGTCGCAGACGGCACGCCGATGCTGATCGACGGCGATGCGGGCCATGTCGTCGCCGATCCCGACGCGGCGACCCGCAGGGCGGCCGATACTGCCATCG
Source organism: Sphingomonas sp. GC_Shp_6 (assembly GCF_026540835.1). Lineage (NCBI taxonomy): Bacteria > Pseudomonadati > Pseudomonadota > Alphaproteobacteria > Sphingomonadales > Sphingomonadaceae > Sphingomonas > Sphingomonas sp. GC_Shp_6. Next base: position 494,684 of record NZ_JALNUO010000001.1, read on the forward strand.
CGCGCCATGCCGCCGCGGCGGTGCGGGCCGGATCGATCGGCAGCGCGTCGGTCGCCACCAGCGACGGGACGCCGATCGCGGTGCAGGTGAATTGCGGTTCGGCCGCCGATGCCGTCGCCGGCATGGCGGCGGGCGCGGACGGTTGCGGGCTGCTGCGGACCGAATTCCTGTTCCTCGATCGGACCGCCGCGCCCGATGCCGCCGAACAGACCGGGGCCTACCGCGCGGTGATGGAGGCCTTGCCCGATCGGCCGGTGACGATCCGGCTGCTCGATATCGGCGGCGACAAGCCCGCGCCCTATCTGGCGCTGCCGGCCGAGGAAAATCCGGCGCTCGGCCTGCGCGGCGTGCGGATCGCGCTGGCCCAGCCCGCGCTGCTCGACGCGCAACTGGCCGCGATTCTAGCGCTGGCCGAGCCGGCCCGCGCGAAGATCATGGTGCCGATGGTCGCGAGCGCGGCCGAGCTGGCGAGCGTGCGCGCCGCACTCGAACGGATCGGCGGCGGCGCTTGCGCGCTGGGCGCGATGATCGAGACGCCCGCCGCGGCGATCGGCGCGGACCTCATTGCGCGCGAAGCCGATTTCCTGTCGATCGGCAGCAACGACCTCACCCAATATACGCTGGCGGCGGATCGCGGCAACGCCGCGGTCGCGGCGATGCTCGACGGCCTGCACCCCGCGGTGCTGCGCCTGATCGCCGAGACGTGCGCGCGGGCGGGCGCCGTGCCGGTCAGCGTCTGTGGCGGCCTTGCGGCCGATCCGCTCGCCGCGCCGATCCTGATCGGGCTCGGGGTGCGTACGCTCTCGGTGCCGCCCGCCCGCGTCGCCGCGACCAAGGCGCTGGTGATGGCGCTGGCCCTGGATGCGGCCGCCGACCATGCGCGCGCCGCGCTCGCCTGCGCCTCGGCCGCCGAGGTTCGCGCGCTTGCCCGCCGTTTCGCCGAGGAGACCGGCCGATGATCGTCAAGTTCGGTTCGCCGATGCCGCTCCTCCAGGCGCTCGGTCGTGCGCTGATGCTGCCGATCGCGGTGCTGCCGATCGCGGGATTGCTGCTGCGGCTGGGCCAGCCCGACCTGCTGAACATCGCCTTCGTCAGCGCGGCGGGCGAGGCGATCTTCGCACATCTCGGCCTGCTCTTCGCGGTGGGCGTCGCGACCGGCATCGCGCGCGACGGCAATGGCGCGGCGGCGATGGCGGGCGTGGTCTGCTATCTCGTCATCGACAATGCCGCGCAGGTGTTCCTCGTCGCACCCGCGGGGCTGGTTCCGCCCGGCAGCGCGGCGGCGGTGGGGCAGGCGCTGCTCGGCGCGTGGAAGGCGGCGGCGATCGACAAGCTGCAGGTGCCGATCGGCATCGCCGCAGGCCTGGTGGGGGGCGGGTTCTACAATCGTTTCTCAACGGTCAAGCTGCCCGATTATCTCGCCTTTTTCGGCGGCCGGCGGCTGGTGCCGATCCTGGCCGGCATCGCCGGTCTGGCGGTCGCGTTGCCGCTCGGCCTGACCTATGGCTGGATCAGCGCCGGGGTGGACGCGCTCAGCCAGGGCATCGTGGCATCGGGCAGTTGGGGCCTGTTCGCGTTCGGTCTGCTCAACCGGCTGCTGATCGTCACCGGACTGCACCACATCCTGAACAACGTCGCCTATTTCCTCGTCGGCGATTATCACGGGCAGACGGGGGATCTGACCCGCTTCTTCGCCGGGGACCCGAGCGCCGGCGTTTTCATGAGCGGCTTCTTCCCGGTCATGATGTTCGGCCTGCCCGCCGCCTGCCTTGCCATGTACCGATCGGCGGCGCCGGACCGGCGCGCGGCGGTGGGCGGTCTGTTGCTGAGCCTGGGCCTCACCTCGTTCCTGACCGGCGTGACCGAGCCGATCGAGTTCAGCTTCATGTTCCTCGCGCCCGTACTTTACGTCGTGCACGCGGTGCTGACGGGCACGGCCGAAGTGGTGATGAACCTCCTCGGCGTGCGGCTCGGCTACGGCTTTTCGGCCGGGCTGCTCGATTATGTGCTGAACTATGGACGCGCGACGCGCCCGCTGCTGATGCTGCCGGTGGGCGCGCTCTACGCGCTGCTCTATTACGGCCTGTTCCGCTGGGCGATCGTCCGGTTCGATCTGCCGACGCCCGGGCGCGAGCCGCTGGTCGCGGAGGCGCCGCTTGCACCCCCGGTGACCGCCGAGGGCAAGGCCGCCGCGTTCGTCGCGGCACTGGGTGGTGAGGCCAATCTCCGGCAGGTCGATGCGTGCGCGACCCGGCTGCGGCTGACGCTCGCCGATTCCGGTGTGATCGACGAGGCCGCGCTTCGTGCGCTGGGCGCGCGCGGCGTGCTGCGGCCCTCGGCGAAGACCGCGCAGGTGATCGTCGGCGGGATCGCCGACGGGCTGGCGATGGAGATGCGCGCGGTGCTCGATCAGCCCGAACCGGTCGCCGCCACGCCCGCGGTGGCCATTGCGGCGCCGGCCGGCACGCTGCCGCGTTCGATCGGGATGGCGGTCGGCGGGTGGGGCAATATCCGTTCGGCGACGCGCCATGCGGGCCGCTGGCGCATCCTGGTCGAGGATCCCGAGCGGATCGACGATATCCGGCTTGCCGCGTGCGGTATCCGTGCCCTGGCCCGGCCGGCCCCCGCCATCATCCACCTGTTGTTGCAGAACGAAGAGGTCTGATGGCCGCCCGTCGCGGCTAGCGGTGCGTCACAGATCGCGCACCAGCCGCACGGCGCGCGCGATCCATGGCGGATCGGCGATCACCTGCTGACGCTGGCCCGCACCGGGCGGAAGCAAATGGAGGCGCGCGCCTTGCGCGCCGGTGTCTCGCCCGATCAGCCGGCCGAACAGGAACCGGCCCGCGGCGCGCGGCACCAGCACGTCGCGGTTGAGGGCATGGCCGAACGCGTCGGGCGCCAGCGGTTCGCACCAGATCGAATCGCCCGCGCGGTAATCGCCGATGCCGCCGGTGACGCTCACCGCCACCCAGCCGGGCTGCGCCAGGGGTGGCGTCACGCTCGCCGCGCGGCGTGGCGCATGCACGCCGCCCGCATCGAGGATCGCGGCCACGGGCAGGTCGGACCGGTCGGGCAGCGTCACCAGATCGGCCGCGGTGACGCCCATTGCGGCGGCGATCCGGTTGAGCCACGCGATCGACACCGTGCGCGTGCCGGTTTCCAGGCGGCCGATCGTCTGCGGCGTGGAGGGCGGGACACAGGCGCGGGCGACATCGTCGAGCGTCAGCCCGCGGGCACGGCGAACATCGCGGATGGCGGTAATCACGATCGCTCTCCAACCATATCGGTTCGCCACTGTCCTACACATGTGCCCCTGTGGCAAGCCCGCAGCGATCTGGAGGATGGAGGCATTATGCGCGAGCTGGTGGAACATGGGCTGGAGAATGGCGTGGTGCGGGCGAGCCCCGCCGGTCGGGGTCGGCGCGTCAGCGTGAATATCGCCGAATCACCGCTGGGCTGGCTGCGCGCGCGCGGGATGGTGGATGCGCGGCAGTTCGAGGCCGGGGAGCGGCTGCGCGCCGATTACGAGCGCGCCGCGCTCGCGCCCTCGGTCACGATGCGCTGGGCGGCGCGGGTGGACGGAGCGACCGGCGAGCGGCTCGATCCCACCAGCGCGCAGATCGCCGCCAAGCGCCGCTTCGATGCGGCGACCGCCGCGATGGGGCCCGGCCTGCGCGACGTGGCATGGCGCGTGGTGTGCGCGTGCGAGGGGCTGCCCGCGGCGGAGCGGGCGCTCGGCTGGCCCGCCCGCGCGGGACGGATCGTGTTGGGGCTGGCGCTCGACGCGCTGGCCGACCATTATGGTCTTCCATGAGGTTCGCCATAGTCAAATGCCACGGGTCGGGCAACGACTTCCCGATGATCGACGCGCGGGGGCTCGCGCTAGGCGACGCCGAATGGGCGATCGTCGCGCGCGCGCTGTCCGATCGTGCCGGCCCGGTGGGCGGCGACGGGATCCTGCTGCTCGGGCCAGCGCGCGGTGAGGCCGATTTCGCGATGACGATGCGCAACGCCGATGGCAGCGAGGCGGAGACGTGCCTCAACGGGCTGCGCTGCGTCGCGCGCGCGGGCTTTGCGGCGACCGGGCTGAGCGCGGCGACGGTCGCGTTGAAGATCTCCGCGGCGACGGCGGTGCGCGCGGAGGATCTGGCACCCGGCGTGTACACGGTGCGCGAGCGGGCGGGGCCGGCGACGCTCGACCTCGCCTCCTGGCCGATGCACATCGGGGCAGCGACCCTGGTCGATGCGCCGATCGCCGCGCTCTCGCCGGCCCAGCGTTTCACCGCGGTGCGCATGCCCAATCCCCATCTCCTGGCGTTCGTCGAGGCGATCGATGAAGCCGAACTGGCCCGGATCGGTGCGCTGTGCGAGGCAGCGCCCGATTGGCTGCCCGGCCGCGCGAACGTCAGCTTCGTGGAGGTGCGCGGGGACGCGCTCTTTGTGCGCACCTTCGAGCGCGGCGTCGGCCTGACCGACAGTTGCGGCAGCGCAATGGGCGCCTCGCTCTACGCGGCCTGTCTCACCGGACGGGTTGGCTACGGCGTCGACACCATGATCCTCAACCGCGGCGGGATGATCCGCGGTCATGCGGAGGCGGATGCCATGGTGACGCTGTCGGGCAACGCCACCTATGAATGGGCCGGCCGCGTCACGGTCGATATGGCGACCGGCATCGCCTCCGATCTGGTGGTGGAACAGCGCTTTCCGGACGAAGTGGCGGCGTGGGACGCGCTGAAGGCGCGCATCGCCGGGTAAGAGCGCCTCAGATCCGCCGGATCGCGACCGCGCAGTCGCCGCTGACGGTGACGTCGAACGCCAGTCCGTGCTCGTCCGCGACCACCTCCCGCTCATCGCGGCTTTGGCCGGCGATCGTGTCCCAAATGGTCACGCGAAACCGGCCGGGCGGCATCGGCACCGTGATCGGGCGCAGCGTGAAGGTCGCGTTGTCCACCCGGCCGTCGGGCATTCGGCCGCCGCGGCGCACCAGCCACAGCACCGCCTGATCCGCATCGCCGCAGCCGAGCGCGTGATAGCTCCGCACGCGCACCGCGAACGGCGTGCGGCGAAAGCGTTGCCAGTCGATCAGCGGCAGGAAGCCGCTCATCGCTCGCTGCGCCAGCCGCATGCCGGGGGTGAGGACGTGCGGGTGGCGGTTGGGCCAGCGCATCCCGCCGCCGACCCCACCGCTGGCGAGATGCGCCCAGCTCATGTGGCGGAAATATTCGTCGTCGAACGGCGCGGGCAGCGTGCGGTGCTTGTCCTTGAAGGCGTGGATCGGGCCATGTTCGGTATCGAGAAAGGGCCGGGTGTCGGTGATCTCGCCCAGGCACTGGCGCACCACGCGACCCATCGCGAGCGCGGGTCGCACCGTGTCCGTGGGGTTGTCGATCGGACCGGAGCGATAGATGTGGATGGTCGCGAAATCGAGATCGGGGTGGCGGAAGATCGGCTCGGCCATTGCCAGTTCCGGGCGCCACCACAATTCGGGGCCGTAGATCGACACGGTCTGCGGATGGCTGCGCCCATAGAGCCGCTGCTCCAGGCCGCGCACATGCTGCGACAGGTCGGCGATGAATTCGTCGAAACAGGCCGCGCCGTTCTCCGCCTGCGCGGGGTGGATCTCGTTCCACAGATCCCAGGCGAAAAGCGCGCCCGATCCGCCCCAACGCTCGGCCATGAAGGTCAGCCGCGCCTTGATCGCCTGGCGCAGCTCGGGGCTGAGCAACAGGCGCGCGGCCGTGTCGAGCGGGCCACCATTGGCGGCGTTCCACGGATGGTGGCGCCAGTGGATCCACATCCAGAACGTGTCCACCGGCGTGAGCAGGATGCGCAGGCCGGCGCGTTCGCACAGCGCGAACAGATCGTCCCATAGCCGCACCATGGCGGGAACGCGCACGCCCGCCGGCCGCTCGAAATAGCGATGCCGCACCTGCGCATATTCGACCATCAGCCGCAGGCAGGTGACGCCGTGCTCGACCAGCCAGGCGAGATGGCGCTCCACCGCGGCCAGATCGCGGCGGCGGAACAGCGGCGCGAGTTCGGGCCAGGTGATCGCGTCGTTCTGGCCGATCGGCGTCCAGTTCGCGCCGGTATCGTCGATGAAATAGGGCGCGCCCGGCGCGGTCCGGATCCACGGCAGCGGGGGCGTGCGGGGCAGGGGAACGGAATCGGTCACCCGCGCGCTCCTGCCAGACGCCGCCGCCCAGGCCAAATCGCGATACGGTAGCATGGATCAATGCCTTTTCCGTGTCTTACCGGTAGGGGCGGGGCTTGATTGGAGTTGCTGATGAACGTTCTGGCCCCGCGTGCCTCCCTCGATCCCGCTGCCCGTGCCGGCCTGTTCCTCTGCTTTTCGCATCTGCGCTGGGATTTCGTCTTCCAGCGGCCGCAGCATCTGCTGACCCGCATGGCGCGGCATCATCCCGTCGTCGTGTGGGAAGAGCCCGAGACGGGTGGCGTCGCCTCGCCCGATCTGGCGATCCGCGCGTCGGGGCCGGGTCTGCGCATCGCGACGCCGCGCCTTCCGCACGGGCTGGACGACGGCGCCCGCGATGCCGCGCTCGCGCAGTTGCTGGCGGCGTTCCTCGCGGACGAGCCGCCGGTGGCGGTGCGCTGGTATTACACGCCGATGATGCTCGCCTTCTCGCGCGGGGTCGCGGCCGACTGCACCGTCTATGATTGCATGGACGAACTGTCCGCCTTCCGCTTCGCGCCGCCCGAGCTGCTGGCGCTGGAGGAGGAATTGCTGGCCGCGGCCGATCTGGTCTTCACCGGCGGCTACAGCCTGTACGAGGCCAAGCGCACCCGCCATCCGGATGTGCGCCCCTTCCCCTCCAGCGTCGACGTCGCGCATTTCGCCCGCGCGCGCGACACCGTTCCCGATCGGACGGCGCGGCCGCGGTTCGGCTTCTATGGCGTGATCGACGAGCGCATGGACCTCGACCTGCTGGCCGGGCTGGCCGATGCGCGGCCGGAATGGACGATCGAAATGGTCGGCCCCGTCGTGAAGATCGATCCCGCCGATCTGCCGGTGCGCGACAACATCCTCTATTCCGGTTCGCGCGGCTATGACGAACTGCCAGCGGCCGTGGCGGGCTGGGACGTGGCGCTGATGCCGTTCGCAATCAACGCGGCGACGCGCTTCATCAGCCCGACCAAGACGCCCGAATATCTCGCTGCGGGGCGCCCGGTGGTGTCGACGCCGATCGTCGACGTCATCCGCCATTACGGCACGGTCGCGGGTGTCCGGATCGCGCAAGGCGGCGCGGATTTCGTCGCGGCCTGCGACGCGGCGCTGGCGCTGGCGCGCGGCGATGACCGCGCCTGGCGCGACGAGGCGGATGCGCTGCTCGCGGCGATGTCGTGGGACGATACCGCCGATGCGATGCTCGCCGCGATCGACGCGAAACGCGCCGCGCCGGTGGAATTGCCGCATTACGACTATCTGGTGGTGGGGGCCGGCTTCGCCGGATCGGTGATGGCCGAGCGGCTGGCGGCCGATGGCGGCAAGCGCGTGCTGGTGATCGACCGGCGCCCGCATATCGCGGGCAACGCGTTCGACGTGGCGGACGAAGCGGGCATCCTGATCCACCGTTACGGCCCGCACATCTTCCACACCAATTCGGCCGAAGTGTTCGACTATCTGTCGCGCTTCACCGATTGGCGGCCCTATGAGCATCGCGTCCTGGCCGAGGTGCGCGGACAGCAGGTGCCGATTCCGATCAACCGCACCACGCTGAACGCGCTGTTCGACGCCGGGCTCGAGAGCGACGCCGATGCGGCGGCCTTCCTCGCGGCGCGCGCCGAACCGGTGGCCGCGGTGCGCACCTCGGAGGACGTCGTCGTCTCCGCGGTGGGGCAGGAGCTCTACGAACTGTTCTTCCGCGGCTACACGCGCAAGCAATGGGGGCTCGATCCGTCGGAGCTGGACAAGGCCGTCACCGCGCGGGTGCCGACGCGAACCAACGTGGACGATCGCTATTTCGCCGACACCTATCAGGCGATGCCGGCGGAGGGCTTCACCGCGATGTTCGCGGCGATGCTCGATCACCCCGGCATCACGGTGCGGCTGGGGGTCGATTTCGCCGAGGTGAAGGACAGCGTGCGTTACGACCGGCTGGTCTATACCGGGCCGATCGACGAGTATTTCGACCATTGCCACGGTCGCCTTCCCTATCGCTCGCTGCGGTTCGAACATCGCACGCTGCCGGTCGCGCAGCACCAGCCCGTGGCCGTCGTCAACTATCCCGACGAGGCGGTGCCCTTTACGCGAGTCACCGAATACAAGCATTTGACCGGGCAGGTGGCCGCGGTGACCAGCGTCACCTACGAATATCCCGCGGCCGAGGGCGATCCCTATTATCCGATCCCGCGGCCCGAGAACCAGGCGCTGTTCAAGCGCTACGAGGCACTCGCGCTCGCCGAGCCCGACGTGGTCTTCGTGGGGCGGCTCGCCACCTATCGCTATTACAATATGGATCAGGTGGTGGGCCAGGCGCTGGCGACCTATCGCCGGCTGAAGGCGCGCGAACCGGATACGCTGCTCGCCGCGGCCGAGTGACCGTGCGAACCAAAAGGGTACAAAACACTTGACAGCGTCACGCTCCTTGGGTACATAACAGGAACGCTGAAGAATTGCGAGTCGGGCCGGGATGGCGCGGGCAGAAGCACGTGTCGTCGCCGGCCCGAACTGCGTTCGGCGGCCGGCGATCATGGCGGTGCGGGGGTGGATCATGGGCAAGCGGGACGACGCGCGTGACGGCGAGGTCGCGACCCGCCGCTGGACTCCGGGGCGGCGGAAGCGGTTTTTCGATGGGCTGGCGCAAACCGCCGATGTGGCGGGCTCGGCGCGGGCGGCGGGGATGTCCGCCGAACGCGCCTGCCATGCGCGCCGGACCAATGCCGCGTTCGCCGCGGCGTGGCGCGATGCGCTGGCGATCGGTTACGAACGGCTGGAAACGGCGTTGCTCGGCCATGCGCTGACGGGCGTCGATGCGCTCGAGGTGGTGGCGGCGGATGGATCGGATGCGTCCCCGCGCGTGATGGCGCCGGATCAGGTGAAGGTGGCGATGGCCATCCTCAACCGGCACGACGCCGCGCAGCGCCGCGGGCCGGAGCTGCCGCGCGAGCGGCCCACCGCGACGCTGGCCGAAGCCGAGGCGGCGCTGACGAAGCGGCTGGACGCGGTCGCGCGCCGCCGGCCGGTCATCGACGGCGATCCGGCGTGAACGCGCGCGTGGGGGTCGCGCAGCTCGCGGCGATGGGGCCGATGGAACGCGCCGCGGCGATGAAGGGGTTGAACGCGGCGCAGGTCGGCCGCCTGCTCGAACATTGGGATGCCTGGGCGCTCGACGGCCAGCGCGCACCTCCCGGCGACTGGCGGGTCTGGCTCATCCGCGCCGGGCGGGGTTTCGGCAAGACGCGTGCGGGCGCCGAATGGATCAGCCAGTTCGCGCGCGATCATCCCGAGGGGCGGATCGCGCTGGTCGGCGGCACGCGCGAGGACGTGCAGCGCGTGATGGTGGAAGGCGAGAGCGGGCTGGTGAGCGTGGCGCATGCGGGCGAGGCGCCGCGGTGGCGCCCGACGGCGGGCGAGCTGCGGTTCGCCTCGGGTGCGATCGGCTTCGTCTATTCGGCCGGATCGCCCGAGGCGCTGCGCGGGCCGCAGCATCACGCCGCCTGGTGCGACGAGCTCGCCAAATGGCGATACGGCGACATCGCGTGGGACAATCTGGTGATGGGCATGCGGCTGGGCGACCAACCGCGCATCGTGGTGACGACGACGCCGCGGCCCACCAACCTGATGCGTCGCGTGATGGTGGAACGCGGGATGGTCGAGACGCGCGGACGGACGGACGACAATCCGCATCTGCCGCAGGCGTTTCGCGACGCGATGCGGGCCTATGCCGGCACGCGGCTGGGGCGGCAGGAACTCGATGGCGAACTGATCGACGACGTGGCCGATGCGCTGTGGACGCGCGCGCGGCTGGAGGGGTGGCGCGTGCGCGTCCACCCGCCCGTGCGGCGCGTCGTGGTGGCGGTGGATCCGCCCGCGGGGATCGGCGGCGATGCCTGCGGGATCGTCGCGGTGGCGCTGTGCGACGATTCGCGCGCCTATGTGCTGGACGACGCGAGCGTGGAGGGGCTCGCCCCCGAAGGGTGGGCGCGCGCGGTGGCGGCGTGCGCCGCGCGGCACGGTGCGGACCGGGTGGTGGCCGAGGCCAATCAGGGCGGCGCGATGGTGCGCAGCGTCCTGCACGCGGCCGACGGCACGCTGCCGCTGAAGCTCGTCCATGCCGCGCACGGCAAGGTGGCGCGGGCCGAGCCGGTGGCGATGCTCTACGACAACGACCGCGTCCGCCATGTCGGCGTCTTTCCCCGGCTGGAGGACGAATTGTGCGGGCTGGTGCCGGGCGGCGTCTATGCCGGGCCCGGCCGGTCGCCCGACCGTGCCGACGCGCTGGTCTGGGCGATGACCGCGCTGATGCTGGAACGGCGCGTCGCCGCGACGGTGCGCCCGATCGGCTGAGCCGCTTCGGCCCCCGCCCCGCGGGCGGGGCGAATCTTTAGGAGAATCATCATGAAGATCTTCGGCTGGAAGACGCCGCGCGACGGCGCGCGCCCGGCGCTGTCGACATCGGGCGGGGCGGGGGGAAGCTGGGCGACCGCCGGCGGCTGGCCGCAATCCTATGAGGCGCAGCTGCGCGAGGGCTATGGCCGCAACCCGATCGCGCGTCGCGCGGTGCGGCTGGTGGCGGATGCGGTAGCCGACGCGCCGCTCACCGCCTCCGATCCCGCGCTGGCCGCGCTGGTGACCGCGCGGTCGGGCGGGCAGGCGCTGATGGGCGACGTGGCGGCGCATCTGCTGCTGCACGGCAACGCCTATATCCAGGTGCTGAACGATGCCGAGGGGCGCGTCGCCGAACTCTATGCGCTGCGCCCCGAGCGGGTGGTGGTCGAGCCCGACGCGGGGGGCTGGCCCGCCGCCTATCGCTATGCGGTGGGCGCGAACGTGGTGCGGCTGAATGCGGGGCCGGAGCGTCCGCAGGTGATCCACCTGCGCAGCTTCAACCCGCTCGACGACCATTATGGCCTTGGCTGCCTGGGTGCGGCGGCGGCGGGGATCGCGGTGCACAATGCCGCGGCGCGCTGGAACGCGGCGCTGCTCGACAATGCGGCGCGGCCGAGCGGCGCGCTGGTCTATGATCCGGGCGACGGCTCCGCGCTATCGCCGGACCAGTTCGCGCGGCTGAAGGCGGAGATGGAAGCGGGCTTTTCGGGCGCGGCCAATGCCGGGCGGCCGATGCTGCTGGAAGGTGGTCTCAAATGGCAGGCGCTGTCGCTGTCGCCCGCCGACATGGATTTCGCCGGCACCAAGGCCGCGGCGGCGCGCGATATCGCGCTCGCCTTCGGGGTGCCGCCGATGCTGCTCGGGCTGCCGGGCGATTCCACCTATGCCAATTACAAGGAGGCGAACCGCGCGCTGTGGCGGCTGTCGGTGCTGCCACTGGCGGGCACGATCCTCACCGGCATCGCGCAGGGGCTGCGCGGCTGGTTCGCCGGCGCGGCGCTGTCGGTCGATCTCGATCAGGTGCCGGTGCTGGCCGACGATCGCCAGCGGCTCTGGGCGAGCATCGGCGCGGCGACCTTCCTGACCGACGCCGAGAAGCGCCAGCGCCTGGGTGTCGCATGAGCGGCGCGGTGCTGGCGCAGCTCATCGCGCAGGGGCAGGCGGGCGGCACCGATCTGCTGACGCTGCGCGCGATCGCGGAGGAGGCGGGCGAACTGGGCGCGACGCGCGCGCTCACCCGGCTGGGCTTGGCCGACGAGGGCGCCGAACGCGACATGGCCGAATTGCGCGAGCTGCTGGCGGCGTGGCGCGATGCCAAGCGTTCGGCGTGGAAGGCGGTGGTGGGCTGGCTTTGCGCGGCGTTGCTCGCGCTGCTGGCGGTCAAGCTGGGCCTGGGCGAACTGGTCAAATGAGCATGGCCTTTGCGGGCTATGCCGCGCTGTTCGACCGGGTCGATCGCGCGGGCGACGTGACGCGGCCAGGCGCGTTCGGCGGCCCCGCCACCGTGCCGCTGCTGTGGCAGCATCGCGGGCGCCCGGTGGGGCACGTCACCACGCAGGAGGATGCGCACGGGCTGCGCGTGGCGGGGGTGATCGACGATCCCGAGGCGGCGCGGCTGGTGCGCAGCGGCGCGGTGGCCGGGCTGTCGGTCGGTTACCGCCCGCGCCGCGTCCACCAGGGCGCGCACCGCGAATTGCATCGGGTCGATCTGGTCGAGGTGAGTCTGGTGGCGGTGCCGATGCAGCCGCGCGCCCGGGTCGACCGGATCGACGGATAGGTTTCACACGAGGAGAATGTCATGGACACGACGACGATGGATATCGGCGGCGCCGCGGTGGCGCGCCCGGTGCTCGAGGGCGGGACGAAGCCCGACGGCGCCTTTGCAGGCTATGTGCGGCAGGGCGCCACGCTCGAGATGAAGGCGTTCACCGGGGTGACGGGCGATGCCGGCGGCTATGCGGTGCCGCGCGAGATCGATGCGGTGATCGACCGCACGCTGACCGCGATCTCGCCGATCCGCGCGCTCGCCAATGTGGTGAAGGTGGGGACGGCGGGCTATCGCAAGCTGGTGACGACGGGCGGCACGCCGTCCGGCTGGGCCAGCGAGGTGGACGCGCGGAACGGCACCGCCACGCCCGTCTTCGCCGAGATCGCGCCGCCGATGGGCGAGCTTTACGCCAATCCGGCCGCGAGCCAGGCGATGCTCGACGATGCCGCCTTCGACGTCGAGCAGTGGCTCGCCGACGAGATCGCGACCGAATTCGCGCGCGCCGAGGGGGCGGCGTTCGTCAACGGTTCGGGGGTGAACCGGCCCAAGGGCTTCCTCCAGTCGCCGACCGCGTCCACGCCCGACAAGGCGCGGCCGTTCGGCACGCTGCAATACCTGCCCAGCGGCGCGGCAGGCGATTTCGGCGCGGCGCCGCAGGAGCGGCTGATCGACCTCGTGCAGAGCCTGCGCGCACCCTATCGTCAGGGCGCCGCCTTCGTGATGAACGCCGCCACGCTGTCGCGCATCCGCAAGTTCAAGACGAGCGACGGCGCGTTCGTGTGGGCGCCGAGCCTCGCGGTGGGCGTGCCCGCCACGCTGCTCGGCTATCCGGTGGTGGAGGCCGAGGACATGCCCGACATCGCCGCGGGCAGCCTGTCGATCGCGTTCGGCAATTTCCAGGCGGGCTATCTGATCGCCGAACGCGCGGAGACCGCGATCCTGCGCGATCCCTATTCGAACAAGCCGTTCGTCAATTTCTACGCGACCAAGCGGATCGGCGGGTGCGTCGCCAATTCGGAAGCGATCAAGCTGATGATGTTCGCCGCCAACTGACCGGCCGGGGCGGGTGCGCAGCCGCGGCTCGCCCCTTGCTCGGCTTCGAGGAGAATCACCATGACGCAATCGGCGATCCCGCCGGCCGTCGTCGCGCGGGCGGCAGCGGCGGCGGGCGCGTATCTTCGCCTGCAGGGGGGCGACGAGGACGCGCTGCTCACCACGCTGGCGGCGAGCGCGCTCGCGCTGGCCGAGGCGTTTCTCGGCAGCCCCTGCGTGATCCGCGCAAGCGAGGACCTGTTGTCCGCGGGCAGCGGGTGGCAACGGCTGGCGCAGGCGCCCGTCGTCGCGATCGACGGCATCACCGGCCTGCCGGCGGACGGCGCGCCGTTCGTGCTGCCCGTCCAGGATTATGGCTATGACATCGCGGGCGACGGCACCGGCTGGGTCCGCGTGCTCGCGCCCGGCGCCGCGGGGCGGGTGGCGGTCGCCTATCGCGCCGGGCTGGCGGCGGACTGGGACGCGCTGCCCGCACCGATCGCGCAGGGCGTCGCGATGCTGGCGGCGCATCTGTTCGAGCGGCGCGACGGCGATGGTGCGCCGCCCGCCGCGATCGCCGCGCTGTGGCGGCCGTACCGGCGCATGCACCTCGGCGGGCAGCGCGCGGCATGAGCGCGCGCATCCTGTTGCAGGCGGCCGTCGTCGCCGCGCTGAAGCCGGCGCTGCCCGGTGCGCGCGTCTTCGATGCGCCGCCGGTGCGGGGCGGCGTGCCCTATGCGGTGGTGGACGAACCCGTGCTGGCCGATTGGAGCACCAAGAGCTGGTCGGGCTTCGAGGGGCGCGTCGTCGTCGCGCTGACCGATGCGGGCGAGCGGCCGGTGCGGCTGCGCCAGCTCGTCTCCACCGCCGAGGACGCCGCCTGCGCCACCAGACCCGAGATCGGCGAGGGCTGGCGGATCGTCCAGTTCCGCCTGGTGAAGAGCCGCATCGCGCGCAGCGGCGCCGACCGATGGGGCGCGGCGAGCGAGTTTCTCGTCCGCCTCTACCGTTTATCCTGAAGGGAGAAGAATGATGGCCGTGGAAAAGGGCAGTGCGTTCCTGCTGAAGGTGGGCGACGGCGCCGCGCCGCCGAATTTCGCGACGGTGGCGGGGCTGCGCACCACGCAATTGTCGGTGAACGGCGAGACGGTGGTGGTGACCAACAAGGGATCGGGCGGGTGGCGCGAGCTGCTGTCGGGCGCCGGAGTGCGCAGCGTCAGCGTGGCCGGCGCGGGCGTGTTCACCGGATCGGCGGCGGAGGCACGGATCAAGGGCAGTGCGCTCGGCGGCGTGCTCGACGATTACCGGCTGAGCTTCGAAAGCGGCGAGACGATGACCGGGCGGTTCCTTGTCTCGCGGCTCGACTATGCGGGCGATTTCAACGGCGAGCGCTCCTATACGCTCGCGCTCGAAAGCTCCGGCCCGGTGGTGGCGGCATGAGCGCGCAGACCGGCGCCCGGCCGGCCAATCCCGTGCGCGGCGAGACCGCGCTGCGTGTGAACGGCACCGAGCTGACGCTTCGACCGAGCTTCGCCGCGCTGGTGGCCGCCGAGCAGGAGCTTGGCCCGCTCTTCACGCTGGTCGAGCGCGCGGCGGAAGGGCGGATCGGCATCGCCGAGACGGTGGCGCTGCTCTGGCACTGCCTGCGCGATGCGCCCGCCCATGTGACCCGCGAGGCGCTGGGCGAGGCGATCGTCCAGGGTGGGCTCGCCGCGGCGACGCCGATCCTGCGGGCGCTGCTCGGGCAGATTTTGAGCGGCCAGGATCTGGCTCGGCCGTGACGTTCGCGCAGAGTGCCGGGCGGCTGGCCGGCATGGCGGGGGCGGCGCTCGGCTGGAGCCCGGACCGGTTCTGGGCGGCGACGCCCGCCGAACTGGCGAGCGTGGTGAATGCGCTGGCCGGGGCGGGCGGTGGCGCGGCCGCCGCCCCGCCCGACGCGGCGATGCTGGCACAATTGAAGGAGGCCTTTCCCGATGGATGATCCGATCGCACCGGTGACGATCCCGGTCCATGCCGACAGCGCGGCGTTCCTGCGCGAGGTGGCGGCGATGCGCACCGAACTCGAGACCGGCCTGGGGGCAGGCGCGGACCGCGCCGGCCGCACGATCGAAACCAGCCTGATCCGCGCGGCGACGAGCGGCAAGCTGGGTTTCGAGGAGCTGAAGACGGTGGCGCTGAAGGCCCTGGAGCAGATCGCCGCCGCCTCGCTGCGCGCCGCCCTGGGCGGCGGGACGAGCGGCGGGGCCGGGGCTGGGCTGGGGTCGATCCTCGCGGGCCTGATCGGCCTGCCGGGCCGCGCGACCGGTGGCCCGGTGGCGCCCGGCGCCGCCTATGTCGTGGGGGAGCGCGGCCCCGAACTGTTCGTGCCCACCGCAAGCGGGCGGATCGAGACGGGCGCCGCGCCCGGTGGCGGCACGCGCGACGTGCGCGTGGCGATCACGGTGAACGCGAACGCCGCGACCGCGCCCACGGCGCTCGCGCAATCGAGCCGCCAGGTGGCGCGCGCGGTGAAGGCGGCGCTGGCGGAATGAGGCGCGCGTTAATTGATAAGGACGTTTTCGGCCGCCTCGATACCCGCCCAGAAATCGGCTCCCGTGTCCACGAACGGAATATCCAATATCGAGCAATCACGGCGTAACTGGCGACTTAGCTGCTGGCTGACATTTAGGTATAGGCGGACGTTCTCGATCCCGGTACGATGGAGCCAGTCGGTCGGTGGCCCGATGTGCTCCGCGACTAGAACGGCTTTGTCATCAATTCCAATATCCGGATAGCCGAGGAAGCAGGCCCTCACAGATTGTTCAGTTTCCTGAATGAACCGAGCGATCGTGTGCGGACGAAGGTTCACCCCTTCGACGAGATAGTCCCGTCGATCGAAGATGGCATGATCGAGAATGGGTTCAATGATCGGCCACATTTGATCTGCGGTGGCAAGATCATCGGCGCCGGGAAGCACACCGAGCGCAGGCGTGCCGAGGTAAAGACCCATTTTTAAGGCGTCTAACGTGAACCAGGGAATGCCATGGCGAGCGCACATGCGCTCCGCCAAGATCGACTTGCCGCTTCGGCTACAACCTCCCACGATGTAAAGCATCGACGCTTCATAGCGCGGGCAATGCCATGTTCGCTATCGGCAATAGGTTCATCGGCTGCGCGATCGTAACCGCATCCACCGCCCCGACCATCCGCCTCGCACCCCACGAAAGCTGCGCGCCCTGCCGCGTGGACGATAAGGAGATTCGCCATGGGACATTGGCTCGCCGCCGCGCCGACGGTGCAGGCGCAGGATGTCGTCACGCGGTTCGATCCGCGCTTCTGGACGGTGAATTTTCCGCGGCCCATGATGGCCGCCGTTACCAGCATCGCCGCGGACGCGCTACGGGTGGATGCCGTGTTCTACAAGGCGGACGATCTCGCCGGGCTGATCTGGGAGGCGGAGGACCGGTTCGATCATCCGCTGCTCGCCTATGAGACGGCGCGCGATTTCACCGGATGCCGGCTGCGTTTCCACTGGCGCTCGGCGGGCGTGATGCCGCTCGACGCGGTCAACGGCCCGGTGCTGACGATCGAGGGGCGCGATGCGGCGGGCGCGCCGCGCGCCTGGTATGTGCGGTTGTGGAACTATGCGGTCGGCCATGCCGAGGATGCCGCGATCGCGATCGATTTCGCGGCGCTCGACGGCGGGTTCCTCCTGCCGGGCGAAGCCGATCCGGTGTGGGCGGGCGATATCGACCGGATGTTCGTCTCGCTGGTGCCGCCCGGCTATACCGCCAAGGACGCGGCACTCGCCGCGGCGTCGGAAGCCTGGGTGGAGCTGACCGGCATCGCCTGCGAGGGGCCGGGCGCGGTGCTGGCGATCGGCGCGGTGGTGGTGCCCGAACACGGGTTCGGCATCGCGAGCGGCTATGACGACAGCTACAACATCACGCCGGCGCGGCTGCTGCGCGCGGCGCTGCATCTCGGCTATCGCGGCAGCATCGTCCATTATGTCGGCATGAGCCATTATTTCCGGCTCGATGCGCTGTATGGCGGCTATTATGTCAGCCTGGCCGGCGGCACGCTGAACGTGGCGTGCGCCGCCTGGCACCGCGATTTCGCGGCGCGGGCGCAGGCGCTGGGGTTCGGCATCATCTGGTCGGTCAGCTACGAGCTGTTCGACGCGCATTGCTGGAACGACTGGAAGCAGCGCGCGTCGGACGGCATCCCGGCGCAGACCGGCTGGGTGCCGCCATCGACGCTGCTGTCGCCCGCGCACGACGGCGCGATGGCGTATCTGCGTTACGTGGCGCAGGCGCTCATGGGTATCGCGACGGCGGCGGGGCTGGTGCCGCGGTTCCAGGTGGGCGAGCCCTGGTGGTGGACGATGCCCGACGGGCGGCCCTGCCTCTATGATGCGAGCGCGGTGGCGGCGTTCGCGCCGGTCGCGATCCCGACGCTGTCCGGGGCGCTGAGCGCCGACCAGATTGCGACGCTCGACCGCGCGGGTGCGTGCCTCGCGGCGTCCACCGCGGCGCTGTGCGCGGCGGCGCGGGCCGCGGCCCCCGGATGCGTCACGCATCTGCTGACCTATCTGCCGACCGTCCTGTCGACCGCGGCGCCGGAGGCCAAGCGCGCGAACATGCCGGTCGGATGGGCCTCGCCCGCGTTCGACGTGCTGCAGCTCGAGGATTATGATTGGGCGGCGGCCGGCGACGCGGCTTCCACCGCGCGCGGTGTCGCGCTGGCCGAAGCGCGGCTCGGCTATCCGCCTGCGCGGCAGCATTATCTCTCGGGCTTCGTGCTCCGATCCGATCAGTCGGCCGAATGGTCGGCGATCGATGCGGCGGCGGAGACGGCGCGCGCGCGCGGCGTCGCGGCGACCTTTCTCTGGGCGCTGCCGCAGGTGGTGCGCGACGGCTTCGTCCATTTCGATACGCAGGAGCAAGCCATGCAGGATTTCGACGACATCGCCTTCCCGCTGGCGATGGGGCGCGAGGCGGAGGTAACGCCCGGCTTTTCCACCAGCATCGTGACGAGCGCGGGCGGCGCGGAGCAACGCAGCGCCGCCTGGGCGGAGGCGCGCACCGCCTATGATGTCGGCCCCGGCATCCGGTCGGAGGCGGACATCGCGGTGTTGCTCGGCTTTTTCCGGGCGCGGATGGGGCCGGCGCGCGGCTTTCGGCTGCGCGACCCGTTCGACAGCGACGCGGTGGCCGTCCCGATCGGCACGGGCGACGGGCAGCAGCGCCGCTTCGCGCTGGCCAAACATTATGGCGACATGGTGCGGCGGATCACGCGGCCGGTGGCGGGCAGCGTGATCGTGGCGATCGATGGCCGCGCCACCCAGGCCTTCGCGGTGACGGACGGCGGCTGGGTCGAACTGGACGTCGCCCCCGCGGCCGGCGCGGCGGTGAGCGCGAGCTTCGCCTTCGACGTGCCGGTGCGCTTCGCCGAGGATCGGCTGAGCGTGACGCGCGCGACCTTCCTGGCGGGCAACGCCGCGCAGGTGCCGCTGATCGAAGTGCGCGAGGCATGAGCGCGCTCGTCACCCTCGCCTGGTGCTGGCGGATCGAGCGGCGCGACGGCGTGACGATCGGGCTGACGGGCCACGACCGCGATCTCGTGGTGGACGGGCTGGTCCATCGCGCGGCGCCGGGCATGACGCCGTCCGCGATCGTCCGCACCGACGGGCTGGAGGCGGCGACGATGGATGCGAGCGGCGCCTTGACGAGCGATGCGATCACCGAGGCCGATCTGCTCGCCGGCCGCTTCGACGGCGCGCGGGTGACGCTGTTCGCGATCGATTGGACCGACGGCAGCGGCCGGGTCGATCTGGGGGAAGGCACGATCGGGGCGGTCGAGATCCGCGACGCTGCGTTCACCGCCGAACTGGCGGGCGCGACCGCGGCGCTGGAACGCCCGGTGGTCGAGCAGACCTCGGCCGAGTGCCGCGCCGAACTGGGCGACCGGCGCTGCCGCGTGGCGCTGGCCGGCCGCCGCCGCTTCGCGCGCGTGATCGCGGTGGACGGACAGGTGGTGACGCTCGACACGGCCGAGCCGACGCCGGGTGCTTGTGCGGGCGGGCGGCTGCGCTGGTTCGGCGGCGCCAATGGCGGGCTGGAGGGCGCGGTGGCGCGATCCGACGGCGCCACCGTCACGCTGCGCATGCCCCCGGCGTTCGCGGGGGAACCGGACACGCTCGTCGAATTGGTGGAGGGGTGCGACAAGAGCATCGCGACCTGTGCCGCCCGGTTCGGCAACGCGGCCAATTTTCGCGGCGAGCTCTATCTGCCCGGCATCGACCTGCTCACGCGTTATCCGGGCGGATGAGCGCGGTGGCAGCGGCGGCGCGCGCTCTGGTCGGTGCGCCGTTCCGGCTCCACGGGCGCGATGCGGCGGGTGGGCTCGATTGCGTCGGGGTGGTGGCGCTCGCGCTGCAGGGTGGCGGCCATAGGGTGGTGGTGCCGAGCGGCTATGCGCTGCGCGGCGGCGATCCGGCTTCGGTGATCGCGCGGATCGATGCGGTGCTGGCGCGGGCGGCGGCCGATGCGCCGGGCGACATCGTGCTGACGACGACGGGTCCGGGGCAACTGCATCTCGCGGTGCGGGTGGCCGGCGGGTTCGTCCATGCCGATGCCGGGCTGCGGCGCGTGGTGATGCGGCCGGGCGAGCCGCCATGGCCGCTGCTGGCCGCATGGGCGACATGAAGGGAGACGCAGGATGGCGACGCTGGTGTTGACCGCGGTGGGCGGCGCGATCGGTGGTCCGGTGGGGGCGGCGATCGGCGGGTTGCTGGGCGGCTTCGCGGACCGGGCGTTGCTCGCGCCCAAGGGCCGCGAGGGGCCGCGGCTGACCGAATTGTCGGTACAGACCTCCTCCTACGGCACGCAGATCCCGTGGATCTTCGGCACGATGCGCGTGGCGGGCACGGTCATCTGGTCGACCGACCTGATCGAATCGCGCGCCACCGGCAGCGCCGGCAAGGGGCAGCCGAGCGTCACGACCTACAGCTATTCCGCCTCGTTCGCGGTGCTGCTGTCGGGTCGGCCAATCCGGAGCGTCGGGCGGATCTGGGCCGACGGCAACCTGCTGCGCGGGAGCGCTGGCGACTTCAAGGCATCCACCGGGTTCCGGCTTCACACGGGCGGCGAGGATCAGCCGGTCGATCCGCTGATCGCCTCGGCCGAAGGCGGCCTCACGCCCGCGCACCGCGGCTGCGCCTATGCGGTGTTCGAGGGTCTGGCTTTGGCCGATTACGGCAACCGCATTCCCTCGCTCACCTTCGAGGTGACCGCCGACGACGGACCGCGGGCGATCGGTGCGATCGCGCAGGCGCTCGCGCCCGAGGTGACGGTGGACGCGGCGCTGATGCTCGACGGCTTCGCGGCATCGGGCGGCAGCGTGCGCGCCGTGCTCGAGACGCTGGGCGATGTCGGGGGCGCGTGGTTTTCGCCTCAGGGGCGTGCGGTCGTGATGCGCGATTCGGCGACGAACCCCGTGGCGATCGCCGATTGTGGCTTTGCTGCAGATGCGAAGGGCATTCGGCGCGCGCGCAGCATGGCGGCGGCCAGCGGCATTCCCGCCGCCATCGCCGTGTCGCATTATGATCCGGCACGCGATTATCAGATCGGTCTTCAGCGGGCACGGCGACCCGGTGCCGGGGTGTCGGAATCGCGGATCGAGGTGCCGGCGGCGATCGCAGCGGGCACGGCGAAGTCGATCGCCACGGCCATGCTCGCCCGCGCCGAAACCGGGCGGACCACCCGCAGCGTCGCCGCCGCGATCGACGCGCTCGCGATCGGACCCGGGGCATGCGTGACGATCCGCGGCGAACCGGGCGTTTGGCGCGTGACGAAGGCGCGGCTCGAGGCGATGGTAGTGACGCTCGATCTCGTCGCGCTGGCGCCCGCATCGCTCTCCGCGCCCGCAACGAGCGGTCGGGCGCTGGCCACGCCCGATCTGACGATCGGCGCGACATGGCTTCAGGCGTTCGAGATGCCGGCGCTCGACGATACGCTGCTCACGGCGCCGCGGATCGCGGTGGCGGCGACGGGCGCGGGCGCGGGGTGGCGCCGGGCGGCGCTGCTCTACAGCCTGGACGACGGTGCGAGCTGGGCGGCGGCCGGGGCGACCGCGTCGCCCGCGATCCTGGGCACGATCGAGGTGCCGCCCGATCCCGCCGCTTCCGCGGCGTTCTATGATCTGCGCAGCGCCGTGGTGGTCCGGCTCGCGCATGCGGATCTGGTGCTGGGCGATGCCGACGATGCGGCGCTGGATCGCGGCCGGAATCTCGCGTTGATCGGCGACGAGCTGGTCCAGTTCGGGCGGGCGGAGCCGCTGGGGGGCACAGGCTGGCGCCTCTCGCGGCTGCTGCGCGGGCGGCGGGGAACCGAGGCTGCGATGGGCGCGCAGGCGGCGGGCGCGCGGTTCGTGCTGGTCGAAGCGGACACGGTGCGCACGCTCGATCTGCCGCTGTCCGCGCTCGGGCAGCGCGTGCGCGTGCTCGCATCAGGGGTCGGCGATACGAAGGGCCCGGTGGAATCCGCCTTCGCCCTGACGGGCGCATCGATCCGGCCGCCGGCACCGGTCCATCTCGCCGTCGCGACCGACGGATCGGGCGATGCGACGCTGCGCTGGACGCGGCGGAGCCGGGCAGGGTGGCGCTGGATCGACGGCGTCGATGCGCCTCTGGGCGAAGAGGCCGAGCGGTATCGCGTCGCCCTTACGCTGGGCGACGGCAGCACCCGCACGATCGAGACGACGGAACCCCTCGTCACCATCGCTGCGGCCGACCGGGCCGCCGGTCCGATAACGGCCGCGGTACGCCAGCGCGGTACGGTCGCCGAATCGCTGCCGGCCGGCATCACCATCGCTTCATCGACAGGAGGACATGCATGACCGACATCACCGCACGCCTGGCGCTGCCTTTGCTCGAATCCGGGCAGGCGCAGAAGGAGGTGACGCACAACGAGGCGCTCGCCCGGCTCGACCTCGCGGTGCAGGCCAGCGTGCTCGCGTCGGGCCTGAGCACGCCGCCGGTTGCGCCGGCGGACGGCCAGGCCTGGATCGTGGGCGATTCGCCGACCGGCGCGTGGACGGGGCAGGGCCGCGCGGTCGCGGGCTGGACGGTGGGCGGGTGGCGCTTCGTCGCGCCGTTCGAGGGCATGGCAGTGTGGAGCGTGGCCGATGCGCTGGTCCTGCGATTCATCGCGGGAGCGTGGGTCGCCGGACGGGTCACCGCGACGCGCCTTGTCGTCGGTGGCGTGCCGGTGGTGGGCCCCCAGCAGGCGCCCATCGCGGCGCCCATCGGCGGTGCGTCCGTCGATGTCGAGGCGCGTACCACGATTTCCGTGATCCTGCAGACACTTCGGAGTCACGGGTTGATCGCGGGTTAACAATTCCGGCGAAATGGTTCCGTTGTATTTGGGCAACACTCGAGTTTTTGTTCGCTTGCGCGGCAACTATGGTTCGGATAGTGAGTTTGCGCTGTCCGTAGTGACACTCATGGAAAGGGGAATATGATGCGGAAGCTTGCCGTAATTCTGGCACTCGCCTCCACCGCACTCGCCACGCCCGCCTTCGCCCGCGACAAGTCGTGGTACGTCGGCGCCGAAGGCGGCGGTATGATCGTGGAAGATATGCACTACGACCTGGGGGGCGTTGTCAATGGCGCCAAGGTCGATCACCATTATGGCTATGATGTCGATGGTACGATCGGTTACGACTTCGGTCCGATCCGCATCGAAACCGAGGTTGGCTATCGTCGTGCCGGCGTCAACGGCTACACGTCGTCGCTGACCACGCCGACGTTCACGGCGACTGGTGCGCGCGTGAATTCGGCTGCTGGCACGTACAACTATGCCGGCGGCTATGACTCGGCGCTCAGCTTCATGCTGAACGGCTTGCTGGACTTCGGTCCGGATGACGGCATTCAGGGCTTCGTCGGCGGTGGTGCCGGTGTCGCTCGCGTCAAGTCGAGCTACGGCCTGAACCGTTATGGCCGCTTCCTCGACGACTCGGACACGGTGTTCGCCTATCAGGGCCTAGCCGGCGTGCGTGCGCCGCTGACCAGCCACATCGATGCGACGCTCAAGTATCGCTACTTCCGCACGCTGAACGATCATCTGGTTGACGTGTCGAACCGTGGTGCGAACGCGCACTTCGTCTCGCACAGCATCCTGGGTGGCGTGACGTACAACTTCGGCGAGCCGGCCGCACCGCCGCCCCCGCCGCCCCCGCCGCCGCCGCCCCCGCCGCCGCCTCCCCCGCCGCCTCCGGCACCGGAGCCTGTGGTCTGCTCGCCGGGTCCGTTCATCGTGTTCTTCGAGTGGAACAAGTCGGACATCACCCCCGAGGCCGCGTCGATCCTCGACAACGCCGTCACCCAGTATCAGAGCTGCGGCAATGCGCAGGTCATGCTGGCCGGCTTCACCGACACCTCGGGTACGGCGAAGTACAATGTGGGTCTCTCGCAGCGTCGTGCCGACGCGGTGAAGGCGTACATGACGTCGCATGCCATCCCGGATGCGGTCGTGACGACCCGCGCCTTCGGCGAGGATCCCGCCCACCTCCGCGTTCAGACGGCGGACGGTGTTCGCGAGGTCCAGAACCGTCGCGTGGAAGTCACCTACGGGCCGGGTTCGGGCAACTAAACCCAGACCCCTTGTGGGACGAGATCGGGGAGGTCGGCTCATGCCGGCCTCCCTTTTCTTTTGCCTTAGCCTCAGCCTCAGGACGCGAACGCGAGAGATACCCGGTCGCCGGATCGCGCATCGGCCGGAGATTATGGTTCCGTCGGCGGCAACACTTCCGGTTTATTCGCCGGCGGCGATCGCCTCGACCAGCCAGTGGGGCCGCAGTGCGTCGCCCAGCGCCTCGACGCGGCGATGCTCCACCATCAGTCCGAGATCGGGATAGATCGCCCTGGTCCGCTCGCCGGCCTCGGCCAGCGGCGCGACGACGAGGCGCCGATTCACTTTCGCCCGGTGGTGCATGCGCGCGGTATTTTCCTGCCCGACATAGCAGCCCTTGCCGAAGCTCACCCCGTTCAGCTCGCGTGCGTTGCATTCGAGCCAGAGCGTTTCGCCGGATCCGAGCTCGCCCACGCCCTCGCATATTCCCAGCGCCAGTCGGCGTGCCCGCCACCCCGCGGCTGGAGCGGCCTCCCCGTCCAGCCAGCGCCACCCGAGCGTCGCCAGGCGCGGATCCTGCGGTCCCCGCGGTTCGGTCGCCGACCAGTGCACACGCCGCGGATCGGGATCGATCGCGATCGCACGCCGCAAGCGATACATTGCGAGCCGCCGGGCAAGCGCTTGCGCCTGCTCCGCTTCGCAATCGATCAGCACGTCCGCGGCATCGGCCCAGAGCACGAAATCGAACAGCGCCTTGCCCTGCGGACTCAGCAGCCCCGCCCATAGTGGCGCATCGCTCGCCAAGGCGTTCAGATCGTTCGTCACGAGCCCCTGCAGAAAGCCGCGCACATCTTCGCCCGAAAGCCGCAGCACCGCGCGGTCTGCGAGCATCGTCCCTGGGGTGGTGTCGTCCATCGGCTCAAGGTAGGAGGCGTGCGGCATCGACGAAAGGGCGCACGTGACCTACGATCTCAAGCTCAGCGGCGGCACGGTCCATCTGCCCGGCGGCCCGGTGAAGGCCGATATCGGCGTCCGGGGTGGTCGGATCGTCGCGATCGGCGCATCCGGCGATGCGGGGCGCACGATCGACTGCACGGGGCTCGATATCCTCCCCGGCGTGATCGACACGCAGGTGCATTTCCGCGAGCCCGGCCTCGTCCACAAGGAGGATCTGGAAAGCGGCGCGCGCGCGGCGGTGATGGGCGGCGTTACCGCGATATTCGAGATGCCCAACACCAAGCCCAACACCGACAGCGCGGATGCCATCGCCGACAAGCTGGCCCGCGCCCGCAACCGGATGTGGTGCGATCATGCCTTCTATGTGGGCGCCACCAACCATAATGCCGCGGATCTGGCCGAGCTGGAACGGTTGCCCGGCACCGCGGGCGTCAAGATCTTCATGGGCGCCTCCACGGGCGACCTGCTCGTGTCGGAGGATTCGCGCCTCGCCGCGGTGCTCGCCTCAGGCCATCGCCGCGTCGCGATCCACGCCGAGGACGAGGCGCGGATGCAGGCGCGCGCGGGCGAGCGCATCCCCGGCGACCCCGCCTCCCATCCGGTCTGGCGCGACGACGAGAGCGCGCTGATCGCCACGCGCCGCATCCTCGGCCTAGCGCGCGCGGCGCGGCGACGGATCCATGTGCTCCATGTCACCACGCCGGCCGAGCTCGCGCTGCTCGGCGAGAACAAGGATATCGCCAGTTGCGAGGTGACGCCGCAGCATCTGACGCTGGCGGGCGAGGAGGCCTATCCGCGGCTCGGCACGCTCGCCCAGATGAACCCGCCGATCCGCTCGGGCGCGCATCGCGACGGGCTGTGGCATTGGCTGAATCAGGGCGTGCCCGACGTCATCGGCTCCGATCACGCGCCGCATACGCTGGAGGAAAAGGCCAAGCCCTATCCCGATTCTCCCAGCGGCATGCCCGGCGTGCAGACGCTGCTGCCGCTGCTGCTCGATCATGTCGCGCATGGGCGCATGACGCTTCAGCGCTTGATCGAACTCACCAGCGCCGGTGCTCAGCGGATATTCGGGATCGTCGGCAAGGGCCGGATCGCAGTCGGCTATGATGCCGATTTCTCGATCGTCGACCGAAAGAAAAACTGGACGGTGACCGAGGATTGGCTCGCCTCGCGCAGCGGCTGGTCCCCGTTCACCGGCATGACCCTGACCGGCAAGCCGATCGGCACGATCGTGCGCGGTCAGGTCGCCATGTGGGAGGACGCGCTCGGCGATGCGGCGATGGGCGAACCCATCCGATTCGAGGCAGTCGACTTCGGATAATCCGCCGAACCGGGTTCTTTACATTGCGTTAGGCGGCCCGATCCTACGCCCGATCCGAACGAAAGGATCGGTCATGGCTTCGCCGGAACGCACGCTTGGAACCCTTCGCGCCAAACTCGCGCGTGGCGGCGGCATCATATCCAAACCCTATCAGCCGCCCGCGATCGGAGACCTGGTGCGCCGGATCGATCAGGCACTGGCCGCACGCTGACGCACCGTTCGCGCCGCGGCTTCGGCGGCGAGCATAACCACTAGAACGGCAACCAGCGGGTCTTGTGCGTGATGTTCATATAGCCGACATTGACGCCCGCGCGCCAACCCACGCCCAACCGGATGGGAATGAGTACTACCTTGCCGCGCCGCAGATAGGTCGCCGAAAAGCCGCCGATCGCATAAAGCCGGCCTTCGGCCGCCGGGAAGCGGTGATAGAGATCCTCGGTATCGTAGAGATTGTAGACGAGCACGAACACCTTGTTCGCGTCGCCGCCCGCGTCGAAGCCAATCGAGGGACCGGTCCAGAAGACCGGCTGTTGGCCCTCGATCTTGTGCGTCATGATCCCCGATCCATAACGCAGGCCGACGATGAAGGCGCCCGAGGCCTCGTGCCCCGCGATATACGCGTTGGGCTGGCCTTGATCCTTCAGGATCTTTTCGAGCAGCCCCGCCAGCCCCGCGGCCCCTTTACCGAACACGCCCTCGCCGGCACTCAGCAGATCGTCGCGCTGATAGGTGTCGGCGGCATGCGTGGTGGCGTCGGCGCGTGCCTCCTGCGCGGTTTCTCCGTTCCGTGGCACCGGAGCGGGCTCGGTCGGGGCGGTCTGCCGCATCGGCGCGGATTGGGGCGCATCATAGTCGTCTGGCGTTTGCGGCTGCACGCGGGGAGAGGGCGCGGCGCCGCGCGCGCTTCCGCCCAGATCGCCATCGATCGCTTGATTGGGATCGATCGTGCGGACCTGTGCAGCTCCCGCTCCCGCTCCCGCCATCGCGATGGTCAGCGCGGCACCCATTCCCAGCCATTCGATACGCATACGCCGATCCCCGCCCTTGTGCCGGCGAGTTAACCAAGCTTTGCATTGCGGTGCAATGAACGCTCGCCGAGCCGCGTCGTTTTCACGCCCGCCCGCGTGTCGGCAATGCACCACATGCGGTTGATCGCGCGCGCCAGCCTCGCTATAGCGCCCCTCTGCCGCAGCCGGAGACGTGGGTGAGTGGCTGAAACCAACGCTTTGCTAAAGCGTCATACGGGAAACCGTATCGAGGGTTCGAATCCCTCCGTCTCCGCCACCTAGCCCTTAGTAGTTGAGAAGGATGGGAAAACTTCGGTTTTCCTGCGCATTTTGGCGTGCCTGCGGCTGATTACGGTACCGCGGAGAAGCGATGCTGCTCCCATGATAGGGGATTTCTCCTCGACATTCTCCGCCGCGATTTTGGCAGTACCGTTTCGTCGATGAGAAGCCAGCGGCGGCGTTGCCTCGTCGGGAGCGCTAGCCCTTTCCCATGCAAAAGGAATTTGCACGGGAATTTTATCTTGGTGCCAGGAGCGATGCCGGCGCAAGTGGTGTTATTTGCGAGAGAACACCGAGAACGCGCTCATCCTAGATGGGAATGAGAGCCCGTATAAATCGCTACTGTCGCGACATCGGCTCCGATCAGGCAGGTGCAAAAATTGATCAAGTCTGGTAATGGACGATCCACTGACCGCTATCGAGGGGTGTCCTTATGCATGGTGTCGAGGGAACGATGGTTGGCCCGGGTCGTCCGATGATCGAGGATGCGCTGCACCTGATTCTTTATGTCGAGACGGGCCGCCGGCGGGGGCGGAATAAGAAGTTGTCAGTCCGCGCGTTCGCAAAGCTCCGCAGCACCGCATATTACGGCCCGATGACCCATAAGAAGGCGGGCCGGCGCTATATGGGCCTTGAACTGCGTCGTGTGTATCCGCTTCGCGGCGAAGCGCTGCGGCGACGCTTCAGTAAAGCGCAAGAGGCGATCGGACTGCGCGATCCGGACTTTCCTATTGATATGGCGAGTCCGTTAGCCGACGCGGCATGCGAGACGATCGATCGACTAGTTGCGGATCTGCTGCAAGACGACAAATAGGGGCTTTTTTGGCCCCAATTTTCATGCCCAATGGATCGGCTCCACCCTGATGGAGTCGATCGATGACCATGACGACCAGGCCGGCTCGCCGGCAAAAGCATTCCAGTAGCGGCGAAACGACGCCCCGTGTTCACAACGGCATGCAGGTCGAGCTGGTGCCGACCGTGTCGCTGAAGCTCGACCCGAACAACCCGCGTCGGCGTAGCCGGCTCGACGAGAAGGTGGCCCGAAAGATCGTCGGCGCCCACCAAGTCATGCCGCCGATGCTCGCCGATCGGGCGACCTCCACGGTGCGGATCGGTGCCGTGATCCTACAGGCGGCGCGGGAGCTTGGCATCGAGCAGGTGCCGGTGATCTGGCTCGATGATCTGAGGGAGGTTGAGCTGCAGGCGCTGACCGTCGGCTATGAGCGGCTGGGGCAACTGGGCGAGTTCGACCGTAGCCTTCTCGCGCAGCTTCATCTAAATTTCGAGGCGGAGATCGCCGGCTACGAGCCGGAGCATATCGGGTTTGAGGTCGGCGCGATCGATCTGATGCTCGAAGAGGTCGCCGCCGACTCGGAGGAGCCCGAAGAGGGGCTTGCGCTTGATCCCGTCGCGATCAGCCGGGTCGGCGATGTCTGGCAGCTTGGCAAGCACCGCATCATCTGCGGGGACTCGACCAGCCCGGCGACGTTCGGGACGCTGATGACCGGCATAGGAGCGGCGGCACTCGTCTTTACGGATCCTCCGTTTGGTTGCGCGATCAACGGGTTCGTGTCCCGCGAGGGAAGGCATCGCGAGTTCGTGATGGGCTCGTGCGAGATGTCGCCCAACGAGCTGGCGATGTTCTTCACCTCGTTCATCAAGGCGATGCTGCCGCATGTCAAGGCGGGGGCGGTGGTCGAGCTGGTGATCGACTGGCGCAGCCTGCACCTGCTGCTGGAAGCCGCGGTGCCCCTGCTCGGTCCGCTCATTAACCTCGCTGTCTGGGTGAAGGACCGGCCGGGTCAGGGCAGCTTTCTTCGGTCGCAGCACGAACTCGTGTTGATCTTCAAGGTCGGCAAGGGCCGGTTTCGCAACAACGTCGAGCTGGGGAGACACGGCCGCAACCGGTCGAACACCTGGAGCTACCCGTCGGCGAAGACCGCCAGCACCGGCAGCGACGAAGGCGACATGCTCAAGCACCATCCG
This sequence comes from Sphingomonas sp. GC_Shp_6, assembly GCF_026540835.1. Classification (NCBI taxonomy): domain Bacteria; kingdom Pseudomonadati; phylum Pseudomonadota; class Alphaproteobacteria; order Sphingomonadales; family Sphingomonadaceae; genus Sphingomonas; species Sphingomonas sp. GC_Shp_6. Next base: position 524,220 of record NZ_JALNUO010000001.1, read on the forward strand.
ACACCGAAGCCGGTGCGGCTGGTCGCCGACGCGATCCTCGATTGCACCCGCCGCGGCGACATCGTCCTCGATGCCTTTCTTGGCTCGGGCACGACGCTGATTGCGGCCGAGAAGGTTGGGCGCGTGTGCCACGCGGTCGAGCTCGACCCCCTCTACGTCGATCTCGCCATCCGCCGTTGGCAGGCATGGACCGGCGAGCAGGCGGTCCATCAGGCCAGCGGGCGCACGTTCGACGAGATCGCCGTCGAGGTGAGTGGCAACCGATGACCTCAGGGGGGCGGCTGTGGCCGCTTCCCTTCCCAACTTCAATCAAGGTAAACGACCATGACAACGCGCAAGACGCCAGCTGATCCGAGCCGACCGAAGAAGTGGCCGACCAGCGACTATACTATGGGCTATGCTCGGCCGCCGAAGCACGGCCAGATCAAGCCGGGCGAGGTCCGCAACCCGTGGGGACCCAAAGGCAAGCCAAAGGCTGAAGCGCCCGATCCGTTCGAGTTTGCCACATCGCAGATGACCACAGTCGTCTTGAATGGCGAGAAGCTGACCATGACCGCCGAGGCTGCCGCAAATATCGTCGCGATGCAGAAGGCGATCGCAGGTGATCCCCGAGCGATGAAGAACATGCAGGACGAGCGGCGGGCGAGGCGCCGCATGGGGCCGCCGCCAAAGACCGCGGATGAGTTATTGAAAGATAAGGAAGATTTGGCGCGGCGTCGGCAACTAACTTCTTCGCTGACGCGCGTTCTCGAGATCGCGGCACATTTGCGAAAAAATGGGATCGAGATCGAGAGGAATGGGAGATGGCAGTATGCCGATTGGGCGATCGAAGCGTTCGGCGACTATCGCGAGAAGCTGGGACTGCCGCGCGAGCCTGCTCCGGGAGAACGTTGGGACCCCCATATGGCAATAGAGGTGCGCGATTGAACTCCGCTATCGAATTAAAGCCGGGCGGACCTAGGAAATAGTTGTCGGCAACTGAAGGATCGGAGAAGATCGTGCCAATCTTACGGTCGCGCTTCAATTGGCGTTGAGCCCCATCGCGCGGCTTTGCAGCTTGCCCTTCCACCTGCTCTCGAGGGCGAGGACGTCGGCGTCGCTGTCGAGCGATCCGGCAACCTCAAGGATCGAAACCTGATAGTCGCTGCGCTCGCGCGAGCGCAGCATGACGTTGCCGCCGTGACCGTCGACCGCATAGTGATGCCAGCGGCCTAGAAACCCGTCGCTGCCAATTGCCGAGCCGACGTACAGCTCCTTGGTGATAGGGCAGGTCAGGAGGTAGATGCCGCGCGCGGCGCGTAGCGCTTCGGTCCAGCTCGACGGTAGCGCGAGGATGCGCGATAACGGTTCGACGAACGCGCCGAACCCGGGGAATGGCGGCTCGGCGAAGCGGCGGGTGAGTTCCTCGATCGGTTTGTCCTGTTGATCGGCGCGCTGCACCCAGGTGCGGGTTCCTGCGCCCCATTCGATCGCAAGACGGCCCTCATAATCGGCGAGGTCATCGAGATGGCGCGTCGAATATACCTCGTCGCCACCGCCAGCGGGTGCCTTGCTGAGGGGGTAAGGCCAGGACGTCGGCACCGTACCGGGTTCGCCGACGGCATACAGCCCCGCGAACAGCGTCTGACCGTTTGGAGTGACGACGAAGCTTGCCCAATAAGGCGCGGTGAACCGGGCGCGGTTCTTCACCTGCTGGGTCGCCTGATAGGCATCGAACAAGCTACGCTCGTCGCGCCACAGCGTGTAGGGAGTCGCGCCGTTCAAGGGCGCGCGTTGATGGCGTAGAAGCCGAACCAGCGCCGAATCGATACCCGCGCTGTCGAGCAAGCGGTTGAAGGTCAGCGACATCGTAGCACCCCCGTTCGGGCGCGCCGCTGCTGCCGATGGCCTCATTCGTCGCGCCTATGTCCTCTCGGGGCGACGGCCGAAGCCGGATGTTCGAAACCTGGTCAGTGATCAGGCGCATGCGCCTTTACCGTTGCCGGCTGGACATGCGCGCATGCCACCCGGCCCCGACAAAGTCGTGACCGAGTTCACTGGACTAGGGTTTCGATGCCCCACCCCCCGGCTTTCACGAGGGGCAGGACCGTGATTGCTCTGCTTGCCGCCGCAGGCAAGTGGAATGTGCAGATGATGGCGGCTGCGATCCGAAGATCGAGCGAAGCTGTGAATGTTTGAAGGCGACGGCGGCAATGAACCGCCGCTAGCGCCCGGCAGCGGGGCGCCAGCGTTTATGCTGCGTTGCGGCGGCTCAGCTGACCGGTGATGCCGGCAACAACGCAGTTGCCTGCTCACGCCAGCAGGCGGGCAGGCTGCCGCCAAGAGTGAGTGACGCTGCATCGACGTTCGCGCGCAGCTTGCCCTTCAGCACCGCCTCGGTGATCTGGGGTGAAAGGAAGGCCAGACGCATCACGCGCGTGACGTAGGCGGGGCTGACCTTCTCCGCCGCTGCAAGTTCCGTCACGTTCAATTCGCCCGCTCGGATGACCCGCCACCAACGTCGCGCCTTCAGCAGCAGCTTGATCGTCGCCGCATTGGGCGTGCTGTCGAGCGCCGCACCATTATCTTGCACCAGCCGCATCGCTCGGCCTGTACGTGTCAAGGTGACGGATGCGATCAGGGTGAACATTGGCGGTGCTTCCGCTGCCGCAGCCATGCCGAGAGCCTCGGCGATGCCGATGGTTGCACAGTCGATCTCGATCGTATTTGCCGTCATGCGTACCTCGCCGACCAGCGCCTGCACCGTTGCCCGATGGCGCTTGCCAAGCCGCTCGATGGTGTCGTTCGCTGCCGCATCGAGCCCGGCCATGCTCTTCGGCGTCAGTGCTGCGCCGATCGTCGCTGCCAGTGCAACCGGGTCACCGAACGCCTCAGCGGCGCGCTGGCACACCGCAGCTTCGAGTTCGAGCGCGGGAATGCGGCTGCCCTTGTCGGAGGTGCCGAGATGGAGTGCGCGGCTGACATAATAGCGGTAGCGCGCGTTCCCCTTGTTGGCGTGTGTGGCGATGAGCGGCTCGCCTGCCTCATCGATCAAGCGTCCTGCCAGGAGGCTGAAGCGGGGCTGGCGCTTACCCGTGCGCTTGCCCTGGATGTTGGCCGCGAGGATCGCCTGGACACGCTCGAACATGTCATGGTCGATGATCGCGGGATGGTTGCCGACGAACACCTTGTCGCAGTGCTGGATCTGCCCGTCATACGTGACCCGGCGCAGCATGACATGGAGCAGGCCGCGCGAGAAGGTGCCGCCGCCGATGGTCTTGCCGGACGTGGTGGTACGCTCGGGGATATGGATGCGCGCTGCCAGCAACTCGTCATGCAGCAGACGCACGTTGCCGAGTGCCAGATAGCGCTCGAAGATGTGCCGCACGAGAGCGGCATGATCCTCGACGATCGCGAGGCTGCGCCCGTCAGGCTTGTAGCCAAGCGGCGGTACGCCGCCCATCCACATGCCGCGTGCCTTGCTGGCTGCGATCTTGTCGCGGATACGCTCGGCGGTCACCTCGCGCTCGAACTGTGCGAACGACAGCAGCATATTGAGGGTCAGTCGCCCCATGCTGGTGGTGGTGTTGAACGACTGCGTTACCGAGACGAAGCTGGTGCCGGCCTTGTCGAACGTCTCAACCAGTTTGGCGAAGTCGAACAGCGAGCGGGTCAGCCGGTCGACCTTGTAGACGACAATGATGTCGACGCGGGCCGCTGCGACCTCAGCGAGGAGGCGTTGCAGCGCCGGGCGCTCGAGCGTGCCGCCGGAGATGCCGCCATCGTCGTAGATGTCGGGCAGGGCGGTCCATCCCTCGCTGGCCTGGGACAGGATGTAGGCGGCGCAAGCCTCGCGCTGTGCATCGAGGCTATTGAAGCTTTGCTCCAGGCCCTCGTCCGACGACTTCCTGGTGTAGATGGCGCATCGGACCGGGCCGGTTCGCTGCACGGCCGCCCCTCGCACCGCGCTCATGCTGCCACCCTCTTCTTCAGGCCGAAAAAGGCTGGCCCCGACCAGCGTGTGCCGGTGATCGCGCGCGCGACCTCGCTGAGGCTGTTCCACTCGCGGCCATTCCAGCGGATGATCCGGTCCTCGCTGACGAGGACGACGTGTGCCTCGCCCGCCCATTCACGCACCAGCCGCAGACCGGCGGTCGGCGCGCGCGTGGTGGTCTGCCCGCGTTCGAGCTGATCGAGTGTGGTGCTGACGCCGCGCGGCAGGCCGCCGAGGGCGCTCGCCTGGATCTCCCAGGCGAGCGCCAGTCGGAGGAGACTTGGCGAGGCGCTCGAACGAAGCGTCGGAGTTTTCGCAACGACTGGCGCGGATGAAATGAACCAGACATTCGCTGGGCACGTAGCCAGGATCCTTTCGATTGCGGATCCGGGCCCGCTCGAGCAGTCCATCGCGCGACAGGTTGCCAAGGGCGGGGAGGAGCGCCTCGACTTTGTCGGGGCGCGTATACAGCGTCCCGTCCTTCTTCTTCCGGGTGAGCGGGGCGATCAACTTGTCCTCCCTTTCGAAGCACCAGCATAAGTGCGTTTCAGGGGTAATCGCCATGGAAACTGAAACCGGAACGGCAAAATGGATTATTTGGAACGCGTCGGCGTGTGCCCGACCAGATCATCGCACCTCTTGCGCTGACAACTCAACAGCAGCTTTCCGCGGAGAAGCACCGAGGACCGGACTGTCGGCAATCGGCCCACTTCCTGCCGCACCGTTTCACCTGAACGAGCGACCGCTTTCGAGACGCCTTCAACCGGCGCCGAACGACCGACACTGGGTCAGCCTCACCCGGCTGCTGGGGGCGGCTCTCGACCAAAGCCGGTCGTTCGAATCAGCTGCCGCGAACGTCAGCTACTGACAGAAGCAGCCAACGGGCCTGTTGGTCACCTATCTCGGCAGATAATAGCCGTTCGTTGCCTCGTCGTGTCTAGCGGCGCCGGTCGCGACGAGAGTTTTCAGCACTTGTTCGACACGCTGGCGGCGCTTGGGCGTGTTGCGACCGGCAAAGGCGGCGGCGAGCGCGAGGATGGCAATCGGCCCGTCGGCGCGGGCGAGCAGATCGCGGACCGAGCGGATCTGGTCGAGCCCGTCACTGGGCCATTTCGCCGCTTCGACACTGACGGCGTCGCCCAGATCGGCCTCGATCTGAGTCTCGCCCTTCTCCTTGGCGGCCAGGCGCGGGCGTTGGAAATCGGGGCGCAGCCAAAGGACGGTCCCGGCGCGCTCTTCCGCCACGCGCGCCTGATTGAGCGCGACCAGGCGGACGAGCAATTCCTCCTCGGCCGCTTCCTGATCCGCGCTCTTGTGCGGGCTGGGCGTGGTGCTGCCGGGCTTGCCCACCAGCCGGTCGCCAAGGTCGCTCCAGCCATAAGCTGCCAGCACCTCGCGATCGATCTCGTCGTGCAGTTCCTTCAGGATCGCGATTTGCCCGGCATCATAGGTGCCGTGCTCGGCTGGGGTCAGCGGTTCGCCGATCCCGGCATCCAGCTCACGCACCCGCTCTAGCGCATTGTAGAGCCCGGTCATGGTGAGGAAATCATGCGCGGCGACCCGCTCCTTGCGGAAGGCGTCGAGGCGTTCGCCGAGTTCGGCGAGTCGGGGGAAGGGGGTGAGTGGGAAGGGGAAGGGGAAGGTGTCGAAGCACAGCGTCTTCACATAAACGGGGCGGTCCTCAAGCAAGCCGCCAGTTGCGAGAGCCCAAATGAGGTGCGCGCTGGAAGAAAGAACTGCTAACCGATCTGCCGACTCAAGCCCTATCCCCACCAGCTTGTTGTCCGGCAGAATGTTCGTGTCGAGAAACTGAAAAAGTCGATGTTTGGACGTTTCTGCAGAAACCACATAGCGACGAAGGCCCGCCGTAAACTCTCGTAGTTCTGGTCTAGTTCGACCAAACTGCCACCAGCGCGCCTTGATGTCCCGGTCTCGGTTCTCATCTCGCTCCGGTTTCACGCGGTCGATTACCCACTGATACACCGTCGGAAATCGGTCC